>CAJUGH010000010.1:73502-121385 GCA_910586215.1 uncultured Acetatifactor sp.
GGCTCTGGATCTGGGAGAAGTCCCCGTTCAGGTCAGCCTTGTCCACCAGTTTGTCCAGGGTATCTGAACTGAGGAAGGGAGCCAGACTACAGATACCAGAAAAACTGGCATCCTCCACCCGGTCCAGGAGGGTATCCAGATATTCTGTATCCAGGAAAGGGGCGATTCCCTTGATGGCGTTCAAGTCCAGCTTTTCCTGGGACGACACAGCATCTTCAATGCAGGCACTTGCCTGCCTGGGTGGCAGCAGGGGCAATACATCGCCCAGTTCCTCCAGGGTTACAGGGTCCATATCCTCTCCGGATTCCCTGCGTATGATTTTCTTGACGGTAATGGTTCCGGCATCATTCTGCAGCAGTTCATCGAGACTGATCTGCAGTACATTGCTCAGCTGGGTCAGTTTGGAAATGTCGGGCATGGAATTGCCCCGCTCCCAATTGGATACCGCCTGGTAGCTTACTTCCATGACATCTGCCAACTGCATCTGGGTCATATTCTGTGCAACTCTTGCGGTGCGGATTTTCTGGGCTACTTTCATTGTGTCAAACATGTTGTTTCCTCCTGTTATAATGGATAAAAGATAGTCCCACTTGAAGTGGGGTGGTGACTCGGTATGTCCTGCAGGAACATATGGTGCAAAGCGGTTTGTCATGACAGGAATAGTATAACAGATTCTGGCGGGGGAGGGAATCAAGAGATGCTTGAAAGGGCCATGGATGGCAAAAGCAAGAATGCAAGAGATGCTTGAAAGGGGCAGGATTGGCAGAACAGGCTGTAGGCTGAAGCAGACCTGTGACTGCCGGTAAACGGATTTACAATACAACGCTATGGAGGGCAGGATGATGGACGGGATCAGCAATTTGACAAATCAGAACGAGTATTACAGCGGCCTGGTGGATGCAAGAGATACCAGGAAGAGCCGCACGGCAGGAACGGGGGCGGGTAAGGGCACCGGAAAGGTAGACCAGGCGGAACTCAGCAGCAAAGCCAGGAACCTGTTGAAGGAACTGCAGAAGTCATATGGGAACATGGATTTCATTGTGGCAGACTGTGAGGATGAGAAGGAGGCGGCTTCCTATCTGTCCAGGGGAACGGGGGAGATAAGTGTGCTGCTTTCCCCGGATGAACTGGAGAAGATGGCATCAGATGACAAGGTGAAGGAGAAGAACCTGAATACCTTGGAGGAGGCAGTGAAGAAGCTGGAGGAGATGAAGCAGCAGCTTGCAGGAAAAGGGGAGGAAGTCTCACGGATCGGTATCGTCCTGGGAGATGACGGGAAGGTGTCTTATTTTGCTGAACTGGAAAAGGTAAGCCAAAAGCAGCGGGAGCGCATCGAACACCAGCGCCAGGCCAGGAAGGAAGAAGCCGCGAAGGCAGAGAGGAAAGAGGATAGGGCAACAGGGATGGCCAGATTCCGGCAGGAACCGGTGAAGAAGACCAGGATCTATGCAGATTCCGTGGAAGAACTGGGCAGGAAGATTAGCCAGGTAGACTGGGACAAGGTGAAGGAGACAGAACAGCCCTATACAGGGGGCCGATTTGACCTGACGGTCTGACGCATATTGAAATACAGGAAGATTCGAGTATGTGTGCACCATGTTGCTGTGAACGGCAAAGCCGTGAAAAGTAATGTTACACCTATGTTACTTTTCGTGGCTGGATTTCACAAATCTTTCATTGAAAAGAGACTCACAATCTGATACAATGGCTGTGGTCTTCCAGAGAGTCCTGCAGGATCGGGCAGGAAGTCTGGAACCAAATAAGCAAAGCGAGGAGATTGTTATGAAAAAGTTTGTGAGTATCCTGCTGGTATCCATGATGATCATGGCACTGGCGGCCTGTGGAAAGGATGGCGGAAGCGGTCAGGGGAATGACGGTGCCGGAGCGTCCGACAGCCAGGCTGGTGGAGACACCGGGACAGAGGCATCCGGCAGCCAGGCTGGCGGAGAGATTGATCCCGCAGGCAAGCATCATGTGGAGATTACGGTGAAAGACTACGGTACCATTTCCGTAGAACTGGACGGGGATGCTGCCCCTATCACGGTAGCCAATTTCCTGAAGCTGGCGGGGGCAGGTTTCTATGATGGTCTGACCTTCCACCGCGTTGTACCCGGCTTCGTGATCCAGGGTGGGGATCCCCAGGGAAGCGGCACCGGTGGGTCAGATGAGAATATCAAGGGAGAATTCTCTGCCAATGGCGTTGAGAACAATTTAAGCCATACCCGTGGGGCCATTTCCATGGCCAGGTCCCAGATGCCGGACAGTGCCAGTTCCCAGTTCTTCATTGTCCATGAGGACAGCACGTTCCTGGACGGCCAGTATGCCTGTTTTGGCTATGTGACAGAGGGAATCGAGGTGGTGGATGCCATCTGCGAGGCGCTGCCTGCACAGGACGACATTGGAAACGTGGCCAAGGAGAACCAGCCTGTTATCGAGAGCATCAAGGTGATTGACTGATCGAATGGGAATAGACGTTTGCCCTGCCCCTGCCTTAGACAGACAGAGGCAGGGCAAACCAGTGTTATGGGTTAGAACCGGAAAAAGTTGCACAATACAATTCCTCATTTCATGGGCACTTCTCACGAAAATATATTTTTTTCACACAATTGACTGACATTTCCTGGATTAATCTGTTAAAATAAGGATATAACTTATTTATAAAAGATGGTTGTGCCGTCTGTACGGTATATCAAATGCGAGAGGTCTGCCAGAAAAGGCAGGTGGACAAGTAATCCAGTAGAAAGGAGGTTCTGTGTGTTTGAAATAGGTGAATATGTTGTCTGTGGCAACAAGGGAGTGTGTGTGGTGGAGGAGATCACCACATTGAATATTTCAGGGGTGGACAAGGAGAGGGCCTATTATATCTTAAAGCCGAAATATCTGTCCGGCAGCACGGTATATGTGCCGGTGGATTCTTCCAAGGAATCCATACGGAAGGTGCTGGCACCGGAGGAGGCCAGGAAACTGATTGACGCCATTCCGGATATTCCGCTGCTTACCATTGCCAATGAGAAGCTGTCCGAGCAGACCTACCGGGATTCCATGAAGACCAACCAGTGTGTGGAGTGGGTAAGGATCATCAAGACGATCCACCTGCGGAAGCAGAAGCGCCTGCAGGCAGGCCGCAAGGTAACGGCAGTGGATGCCAAATACTCCCGCCTGGCAGAGGAGAACCTGTATGGGGAACTGGCAGTCTCCCTGGGGATTGACCGGGATAAAGTGGAGACGTACATCACAGAGGAGATCCGTGGAAAAGCAGCAGTAGCTGAGACATGAGGAACGAAATGCGGAAAAGTACTTTACATTTATCCTGAAAAGTATTATGCTGATATACAGATCTTGAAAAGCGACGAAGGGAACAGTAGGGTGCAGGATGTCCCAGAGAAGACTGCCTGGCAGGATAAGATGCCGGTGGTGTGAGCAGTCTGACAAAATGCAGGCCGAAGACCATCCCGGAGCGGCTCTAATCAAGCCCGGTAGCTCCCGTTATGAGCAAAGAGGTGGCATGACTGTAGTTTACCGTTTTTTGTCCGGCCAATTGACAGGAAGCGGGAGGTGAAGTCTGCAACAAGGGTGGAACCGCGTGTGATACGTCCCTTGCAAGTTTGCTTGCAGGGGATTTTTTATGCACAGGCCCCCGAAAGGAGTATTACCGCCTGTCGGCGGTACGAGGGCGGCGCAGCGAGTAGGTACTCGATTTAGATAGGATCCAGAAGGGAATAAGGAGGTATGGAGATGAGAATTACATTGAAAGATGGCTCTGTGAAGGAATACGCGGAGGCAAAAAGCATCTATGACATTGCCCTGGATATCAGTGAGGGACTGGCCAGGGCGGCCTGCTGCGCCAAGGTGGACGGCCAGGTGGCAGACCTGCGCACAGTGCTGGACCGGGACTGCCACCTGGCGGTCTGTACGGCAAACGACCCGGAGGGGCTTGCCACCATCCGGCATACGGCATCCCATGTGCTGGCTGAAGCAGTCAAGAACCTGTTTCCTGATGCGAAGCTGACCATTGGTCCAAGCATTGATACAGGATTCTACTATGATTTCGACCATGCGCCTTTCTCCAGGGATGATCTGGATGCCCTGGAGGCAGAGATGAAGAAGATCATCAAGGCTGGTGCCAGGCTGGAGAAATTTACCCTTCCCAGAGAGGAAGCAGTGAAACTCATGGAGGAGAAAGGGGAGCCTTACAAGGTAGAGTTGATCCGGGATCTGCCGGAGGATGCACAGATCTCCTTCTATAGACAGGGAGAGTTCGTGGATCTGTGTGCAGGTCCTCATCTGATGAACACAAAAGGTGTCAAGGCTTTCAAGCTGACATCTTCCTCCATGGCTTATTGGCGGGGGGATTCCAACAAGGCCAGGCTGCAGCGCATTTATGGCACGGCTTACAGCAGGAAAGAAGAACTGGCAGAACATCTGGAGCGCATGGAGGACGCGAAACGCCGGGATCACAACAGGCTGGGCCGGGAGATGGAACTGTTCACCACAGTAGATGTGATCGGCCAGGGCCTGCCTCTCTTCACTCCCAAGGGTACGAAGATGCTTTTAAAGCTTCAGCGCTGGATCGAGGACCTGGAAGATAAAGAGTGGGGCTATGTCCGCACCAGGACGCCCCTTATGGCAAAATCTGACCTGTATAAAATGTCAGGGCACTGGGATCATTACAAGGAGGGCATGTTCGTGCTGGGGGATGAGGAGACGGACAAGGAAGTGTACGCCCTGCGTCCCATGACCTGCCCTTTCCAGTATTTTGTCTATAAGAATACACAGAAATCCTACCGTGACCTGCCCTACCGGATGAGCGAGACTTCTACCTTGTTCCGCAACGAGGATTCCGGCGAGATGCATGGGCTGACCCGTGTGCGGCAGTTTACCATCACGGAGGGGCATCTGGTGGTAAGGCCGGACCAGATGGTGGAGGAATTCAAGGGATGTATCGCCCTTGCGAAGCATTGTCTGACCACCCTGGGTGTAGAGGAGGATGTGACCTATCACCTGTCCAAGTGGGATCCGGAGAACCGGGAGAAATATATCGGGGAGCCTGAAGTCTGGAACGAGACCGAGCAGCATATCCGGGACATCCTTACGGAGCTTGGGATTCCTTTTGTGGAAGATGTGGGGGAAGCAGCCTTCTATGGTCCGAAAGTGGATATCAATGCCCGGAATGTGTACGGCAAGGAAGATACCATGATTACCATCCAGTGGGATGCCCTGCTGGCAGAGCAGTTCGACATGTATTTTGTGGACCAGAACGGGGAGAAGGTGCGGCCCTATATCATTCATAGGACTTCCATGGGCTGCTATGAGCGTACCCTGGCATGGCTGATTGAGAAGTATGCGGGTAAATTCCCCACCTGGCTGTGTCCGGAACAGGTACGTGTGCTGCCCATCTCCGAAAAATATGAAGCTTATGCGGCGCAGGTACTGCAGGAACTGAAGGCCAGGGACATTGATGCCACTGTGGATAACCGCTCGGAGAAGATCGGCTTTAAGATTCGGGAAGCCCGCCTGGCCAAGGTGCCCTATATGCTGGTTGTCGGACAGCAGGAAGAGGAAGAGGGCCTGGTCTCCGTGAGAAGCCGTTTTGCCGGGGATGAGGGACAGAAGCCGCTCTCACAGTTCCTGGACCAGATTTGTGAAGAGATCCGTACCAAGGAGATCCGGCGCGAGGAAGCCCAGGACAAATAGAGGACTGTTTTCCTAATTTTAAATAGAAGTTTTATGATAAAGATTTTAGGGCGGAAAGGTATAAGACCCTTCTGACGGCGGCATACTACATCTGACAGGAATGGGTAGGACTGTACGTTTACGGAACCAAAAACGGGCAGTCCCTTTCTCCGGTCCGGTTCTGCTGCTTCGCACCGCTTGCCGCAGACCTGCAGGGAAAGCGGTGCAGAAGGAGGCTTATATTATGGCAGATCTGAAATGTGCAGTGGAAAATTGTACCTATAACAAGCAGTGCCTGTGCTGCAAGGGGGATATCATGGTAGGCGGTAAGCATGCATGTGACTGTGAAGGGACATGCTGTGACAGCTTCGTCCAGAAAAGAGAAGGGCAGGATTCCTTCAAGAGCTCCCTGAGCCACCCCTGTAAGACCATCAGCATAGACTGTGAGGCGGTGAAATGTATCTACAACTCCAACTACAAGTGTCATGCGGACCATGTGGATATCAAGGGCTGCGGGGCTTGTGACTGTAGGGAGACAGCCTGCGCTACCTTTAGGGAGAAATAGGCAGGACAGAATCAAAAAATACAAAAGGGCCTGCATACAGTATGGCACCTGCTTTGTGTCTTGCAAAGGACATGGGGCGGGTGCCTTTTATGTCTGTTTTTTGTGTCTGCCCCATGCCTGGTTCGTACCAGGTGGATGAAAACGTAACGGGAAAAACTACTCTGTGAAACGGGAAAAACACTATAGTAAAATGAAGAAGGACTGTTTACGGGAGTAAAAATTTCTAGTAAAATAAAAAGGACGTACCAAAGGCTTAGTCCGCGTTCCCGTTCCGTGTCCGGGGCATGGAGTAAGTAAATGCGAAAAGGGCGATAAGAAGAAGGCAACAAGAGAAGAAGGAAGAAAGAGAAAGAATTAGGAAAAGATAGAAGACACAAAAATAGCGGGAGCAAGTAAGAGCAGGGCAATAAAAGCAATAAAACAGGGCAAAGACAGGACAGGAACAGGAGGCAGGCATGGACGAAAACAAATCTTTGGGACAGGGTGATTGGGAAGAGGATGACTTTGACCGCACCATATCAGCCTTTTCTGGCAGGAGGCCCAAAAGCCAGGGGACATTTTCCCAGGGCAGAATGGAAAATGTGAAGCAGGACCAGGACCTGGCGGGAGGGTGGATGGCAGAAAGAGCAGAAAACCAGGACCGAATGGCAGGAACCCAGGGCCAGGGGATTCTGGCCGGCAACCAGGAGTCAGAGGAAGCAGATGAGTTTGATCGTACTGTGTCAGCCTTTTCCAGCGGCAGGCAGGGGAGGGGAACGAGCCTCCAGGCTGGTGGACCGGGGAACAGGGAGCAGCAGGTTGTAAACCAGGGGCCGGGGAACAGACAGACCGGACATGCCCCGGCTGCACATGCCAGTGCAGCCTCTGTGCCGGGAAAGGGGATCGGGGCCAGGAAGCCCCTGGCCCTGGGATGGAAGATTGCAGGGATCCTGGGAGCCATTCTCCTTCTGGCAGCAGGACTGCTGTTCGGGGGACCGGTAGGATTTGTGGTTATGGCCGTGCTGGTTCTGGTGGTGTTCCTCTGCGTCTGGGGAATCCGCAGGGCAGGGAGAAGGAAGGGATAGCGAATTTTCAAAAACAGCAAAAAACCAATTGACATTATTCCGCAAAAATGATACTATACTTGTTGTGTGATATGCCTGCGGAAGTGTCGGAACTGGCAGACGAGCAAGACTAAGGATCTTGTGGCAGCAATGCCGTGTGGGTTCAAGTCCCATCTTCCGCATTGGTTAAAAGTAGTGTAAACTTGGGCGAAGGTTCAGATTTACGCTATTTTTTTTACTCCCTTTTCGGAATTGTGTACCTGCTGAAAATAAATATGTAAATATACATTGCGGGTGGCGGCAAATATTTAACCATCAAATATAAGAGAAACAAAATATATAGGAGGTATTCATTTTTGGGTAAAACTTTTGCAGAAATGGAAGATATGTACAAAGAAGTTGTTAAAAGATATAGTAAGATTGAGTTGCAGGAGTGGAAAGCAGAAGGTGCGATGATTGAACTGACAAAGCAGGTCGGTGAATTGGCGAAGCAAGTCATGATTAAAGAAAGATATTATGCTCTAGAAGGAGAAGTGCTCGATGTTGACGAGCGTTTAGGTAATGAGATGGCGGATGTGGTTGCACAAATTATGAGATTAGCCGATTACTACAAAATTGATTTAGAAAAAGCTTTCATTGAAGCAAGAGAAGATGAAGAAAGATATTTAAAATCAAGAGGGGTTTAAATTCTATTCTGCAGAACTGTTAAGTGAGTAATGATATCCTTTGCAATCACAAAGAAAACGTGTATAATGATGACAGAATCTTTCAGACAGGCGGTATTTCCATGAACGGAAATAGGGCAGGATAAGGATAGCGGGGCGCAGGGACGATATGACATATGAGATAGTGCGATTGACAGACATGCCGCAGATCAAGGAGCAGGCAGCAGGCTGGTTTCATGAAAAGTGGGGGATTCCCCTGGAAGCATATTTGGAGAGCATGGAAGAATGTCTGGAGCAAAAGGCACCCGTGCCCCAGTGGTACCTGGCCCTGGAAGGGGACCAGATCCTGGGCGGCATGGGGGTCATTGCAAATGATTTTCATGACAGGAAAGACCTTTCCCCCAATGTATGTGCCGTCTACACGGAGGAAGACAGGCGGTGCCAGGGGATAGCGGGTGTCCTCCTGGGATATGTCTGCGAGGACATGAAGGCCAGAGGGATGGATACCCTGTATCTGGTGACAGACCATACGTCTTTCTACGAGCGGTATGGCTGGGAGTTTTTGTGTATGGTACAGGGGGACGGTGAGACAGGACTGTCCAGGATGTATGTGCACAGGTGATCCGGGAATGGTATGCGGGTAGGAGGTATAAACATGGCTTTTATCAGTGTCTTTGATGTACTGGGCCCTAATATGATCGGGCCGTCCAGTTCCCACACCGCAGGTGCGGCTGTGATTGCCTATCTGGCCCAGAAGATGATAAACGGTACGTTGAAACGGGTGGATTTCACCCTGTTTGGTTCCTTTGCACAGACATACAAGGGGCATGGCACAGACCGGGCACTGCTGGGTGGGATCATGGGATTTGGCACGGACGATACCAGGATAAGGGATTCCTTCCAGATTGCAAAGGAGCGGGGACTGGAATACCATTTTGAAGCCAATGGCACAGAGACGGACGTGTACCCCAACACAGTGGATATCCGCATGACGAACACGGCAGGGCAGACCATGACAGTGCGGGGGGAGTCCCTGGGAGGCGGGAAGGTCCAGATCGTGCGGATCAATCAAGTGAAGGTGCATTTTACAGGGGAATACAGTGCAGTGATCGTGATTCACCGGGATACGCCAGGTGTAGTGGCGCATATTACCAGATGCTTAAGCGACAGGAACTTGAACATTGCCTTCATGCGTCTCTTCCGGGAAGCCAAGGGGGACACAGCCTACACAATTGTGGAGTCGGACGACCAGTTACCGAAGAGTATAGCGGATATCCTGCGGGAGAATCAGAACGTGTATGAGGTCATGGTGTTATGAATTTTAAGAGTGCAAAGGAACTGTTGGAGTTGTGTAAGGAATATGGCATGAAGATATCTGAGGTCATGCGAAGAAGGGAGACCACCCAGGGGGAGATGCCAGGGGAAGAGGTGCACAGGCGCATGGTGCGGGTGATGGAGATCATGAAAGATTCGGCCAGGGCTCCTATACAGAACCCGGTGAGATCCATGGGGGGACTGATCGGCGGGGAGGCGGCGAAGCTTGCGGCCTGCCGGGAGGATGACAGGGATATCTGCGGAAATGTCCTGGGCAGGGGGATCACCTATGCCTGTGCTGTGCTGGAGGTGAATGCTTCCATGGGGCTGATCGTGGCAGCGCCTACTGCGGGTGCTTCCGGCATTGTACCAGGGCTGTTGCTGGCCCTGCAGGAGGAGTACGGCCTGCCAGATGAGAAACTGGAAGATGCCTTGATGACTGCCGGAGCCATCGGGTACCTGGCCATGCAGAATGCCACGGTGGCCGGAGCTGTGGGCGGCTGCCAGGCGGAGGTGGGGGTGGCATCTGCCATGGCGGCGGCAGGGGCCGTGGAATTGATGGGAGGAAGTCCGGCCCAGAGCCTGGATGCTGCCTCCACGGTGCTGATGAATATGCTGGGGCTGGTGTGCGACCCTGTGGGGGGCCTGGTGGAATGTCCCTGCCAGGGGCGGAACGGGGCGGGGGTTGCCAATGCCCTGGTGGCGGCCCAGATGGCCCTGGCAGGGATCCGGCAGCTGATTCCCCTGGATGAGATGATAGAGGCCATGTATGTGGTGGGCAGGAAGATGCCCATGGAACTGCGGGAGACAGCCCTGGGAGGCTGCGCCGCAACGAAGACAGGGTGCAGTCTCTGCGGGCCTGGCAGGGAATGCGGCGGCTGACGTGCGGGCAGGGTGGTTGTTATCCGAGACACCATGAAGTCCGGAATATTTGTCAGAAAATTTGTAAGACAAAATTTCCCAAAAACAGTTGACAAGCACTTTTTATGCGCTTATACTAAAGGAACTTGGCAAAATAAGAGAGAAAGGAGGCAATGAAACGATGACCAAGAGAAGAAATGCAGGAATGATTTTACAACTGAAACAGCGATTGATTGTCTCCCGGGAGATGGTAGAGTGAGTTCGTGGACAGTGTGCAGACTGTCTGGATACATGCATTGTATGAACCATGGCTGCTTTTTTGGGGTCATGGTTTTTTTATGCACAGGTCCGCAATGAGGGGTGTGAGAAGATCTTTTCCCTTCGGTTGCATGCAAGTATCAGAAAAGAGATGCTGGCGGGGACAGGCTGCAGGGCATTTTGTCCATGGAGGAGCGCAGACTTTCGGGAGTGTGTTTCCAGGATCCGGGAAGGGCCTTTAAGGGAAGGCCGGATTAAGGAACCTTTAGGAAATAGATGTTGGAAAGGGAGGGGAAATGAATTTACCAGGTAGTTTTATCTCCATTGCAGGCAAGTATGGAATCAAAAAGGAAGACATTATTTTTGCGGCCATGGCGGATTTTGATATGGAGTATCGGTTTGCGGACTCGGTGGTGGCGCTGACCAGGGAGAAACTGCTGCTGGCAGCTTATCCTTACAGGGAGAAGACAGAGTACCGTTTTGGCGGCTACGGGGGCTGGCAGCTATCGGAGGAGGCGGTCCATGCAGGGGAACCGGCCCTGCAGATTTTTGAACTGAAGAATGTGAACAAGATGGAAGTGGTCCGTCAGGTGGCCACAGGGGTGCTGCTGGCAGAAATTGACGGGGTAGAGCGGAATCTCTGCCATTTTTCCAACACCCGGATGGAGACCTTCCTGCGGGTGTGCAGATTGCAGGAGAAGCTGAAGAAAGGGGAGGAGATCACCCAGGAGGACCTGGATGTGAAGCGGGGAAAGGAGTGCTGCCCCAAGTGCGGCATGATCTATCCGGACCAGGAGCGGAAGGTCTGTCCCAAGTGTATGGATAAAAGGTCGATCCTGCTGCGGGTGATGTCATATTTTAAGCCTTATAAGAAGTGCCTGGCAGTGATGATCCTGTGTTATCTGGGTACAGCTGTCTTGAATCTGATCTGGCCCTATTTGAGCGGCACCATCCTCTATGACCGGGTGCTGGCCAGGGACGAGACCTTCCTGGCACTCCTTCACCTGCCGGCAGGGCGGTTTGTATCGGCCCTGGCCATGCTGGTGGTGGCCATGATTGCGGCCAAGGTGGCCATGCAGGGACTGGGAATCCTGCAGGGGGTACTGACGGCGAAGATTGCGCCGGAGGTGGTGGCCGGTCTGAAGAGCCAGGTGTTCACCTCCATGGGGAAGCTTTCCATCAGCTTCTATTCCAGAAGGCAGACAGGGGGACTGATGACCAGGGTGTCGGATGATGCAGAGGAGATATCCAGCTTCTTCATTGACGGGATTCCCTATTTTTTCATCAATGTGGGGAATATTCTGGCCACCAGTGTGATCATGTTTGTGCTGAATCCTCTCCTGGCCCTGGTGTCTGTGATCCTGATGCCCCTGCTGGTATACATCAGCTGCAAGATGATGCCCCACCTCTGGCATTACTATGGAAAAAGGCACCGGGCGAACCGCCGGATGAAAGGACAGATGAACGAGAACTTCACTGGGGCCAGGGTGGTAAAGGCGTTCGGGCAGCAGGAGCAGGAACTGAGCCGGTTTAAGGGGAGCAATGGCAGGGTGAAGAAGGCCGAGATGGATCTGGCCCGGTACGACAATAAGTTTTTTGCATTATACTGTTCCGTGGAAGGCACCATCAATTTCCTGGTGTGGGCCGTGGGCGGTGCCATGATAATCAGCGGGGCTGATATGGAACTGGGACTGCTTCTGACCTTTTCCGGTTATGTAGGGCAGCTTAGGGGTCCGTTGGATTTTATGTCCCGTATCATCCGCTGGTACACCAACTGCATGAACTCAGCCCAGAGGATGTTTGAGATCATAGACGCAGTGCCGGAGGTGAAGGAAGTGCCGGATCCTGTGAGGCCTGAGAGCCTTCAGGGAGAGATCGAATTAAAAAATGTGACTTTTGGCTACGAGGCGCATAAGCCCATCCTGAAAGATATCAGCTTCCATGTGAAGGCAGGGGAAGTATTCGGCATCGTGGGACGTTCCGGTGCGGGCAAGTCCACCCTGGTGAACTTGATCTCCCGACTTTATGACACCCAGGAGGGAGAGGTTCTGGTGGACGGCATCAATGTGAAGCAGTACGGTTTTAAGGAGTTGCGCAGGAATGTGGCCATGGTATCCCAGGAGACATACATTTTCATGGGTACAGTGGCAGAGAACATTGCTTACGCCAGGCCGGAGGCTACTAGGGAGGAGATCATCCGGGCAGCGGTGCAGGCCAATGCCCATGACTTTATCTGCAAGATGCCGGAAGGGTATGACACTTTGCTGGGATCCTCCAGCCGTTCCCTGTCCGGCGGGGAGAAGCAGAGGATCTCCATTGCCCGGGCCATCCTGGCAGACCCGAAGATCTTGATCCTGGATGAGGCTACTTCCGCAGTGGACACGGAGACAGAACTGGCCATCCAGAGATCCTTAGAGAGACTGGAGAAGGGCAGGACGGTACTGTCCATTGCCCACAGGCTTTCCACCCTGCGGAACGCCACCCACCTGATCGTACTGGACGATGGGAGACTGACAGAGTCGGGCACCCATGAGGAACTGCTGGCTAAGAAGGGAACCTATTACAAGCTGAGTGAACTACAGACCAAGGCCCTGGCCATGCGGGGAATAGAATGAATCTAGGAAACATTGAATGGATGCCCCAAGAGGGATGCTCATACATCCTCTTATGAAGGGAGCATGGAGGTATAAGAATGGAAGAATATGAAAAGGAAGGCCAGGATCTGCTGGACCTGCAGGAATTTGATGAGGAAGCGCTGAAAAAAGAATCCGAGGAACTGCTGGAGATGCGTTTCCTGACAGGTGAAAATGCACAGTTTTCCAGGACGGAGGGTGGTTTTGTGGCGCTGAAATACGGGGAGAAGGAGTATGGGAGAGTGGGGGTATACCTGACGTTCCCTTTGACAAACCCAGAGGAATTCATCTCCATCCGGGAGGCGGACGAGAAGGCGAAGGAGATCGGGATCATAGAGAAGCTCTCCCAGATGCCGAAGGACCAGCAGGAGATGCTGCGGGAGCAGATCAAGCTGCGGTATTTTATGCCGGTGATCACCAAGGTACTGGATGTGAAGGACGAGTACGGGTACGCCTACTGGAATGTGGTGACTACTTTTGGCGCCTGCCGGTTCACCACCCAGATGAGCGGGGATGCTGTGATCCATCTGAGCGATTCCAGGCTGCTGGTGACAGACATCGACGGGAATCGGTATGAGATCCCAGATTTTTACCAGCTGGGTGTCATGGAGCGCAAGAAGCTGGACCTGTTCATATAACAGGCTGTTGGAAAAATTGTCCGTAAGGGGAAAGAACCGTATAAGGAACGGGTCCGAAGGTGGGCAGGTTTTGCAGGGGCAGATGCGCCTGCAAAACCGTGAAATCGGATGCCCATAGGACAGAAAGGTAAGTAAACAGACATGAAATTATTATATACAATACCCCCGGCCCAGATGGATGCCCTGTCCCTGGGGGAAGGGGAGGCGCTGTGCTACTGCGTGCCGGCGGACTTAGGGTTCGACAACCGGAAGATGCAGGCCAGGGAAGCCTATGGCGGACAGACCTGGCTGGCAGTGACAGACCGGCGCTTTGTGGTTCTGAAGGAGGAGGGGGCTGTAGCTTCCTTCTTCCTGGAGGACTGCGAGAAGATCAAGTGTGAACACCAGGTTCACAGCGGCATCGTTACGGTGACGAAAAAAGATGGGCAGATGATCTGTGCAGCCCGGTTTTCCATGCGGCATATTGTGCGGGTGGCCTACGCGGTGAGAGGGGCCCAGGCATTGATTACGGCCAGGGAGAAGGGCACGAAGCCGGAACAGGTCGTAAGCATGGAATATGAGAAATATTGTGAGAAATGTGGCAGGGCGCTGCCAGGTACCAGTAAATGCCCTTACTGCGAGGGCAAGGTGGATCTGCTGAAAAAGTTCATGGCCCTCTGCGGCGGGTATGTGGGGAAGCTGCTGCTGATCTCCCTGCTGATGGTGCTGATTGCCTTGATTAACCTGGCCATGCCCATGGTACAGCGGAATTTCATCGATGGTGCCTTAAGCACCGGCCAGGGCACCTGGAAGGATCTGTGGATCTTCGTTGGGGTTATTTTCTCCATGATGCTGGCCAATATTTTCCTGGAAGTATGCCGTTACTGGCACTGTGTGTCCCTGGGTACTTCCCTTAGCATGACCCTGCGCGGGAAGCTTTACGCCAAGATCCAGGCCCTTTCCCTGTCCTTCATCAACAACAGGAAACCGGGGGAACTGATGAACCGTGTGGCCAGGGATACCAACCAGGTGAGGGGATTCATGGAAGAGGTGTTCGGGGAGATGTTCTCAGCAATCCTTACCATGGCGGTTTCCCTGGTAATGATGTTCATCATCAGCTGGCAGATGACACTGATGTCTGTGGCGTTCATCGTGCTGGTGTTCGTCATCGCCAGGTCTTTCTGGCATCATATCCACTGCATTTACCACAAGCAATGGCTGAAAGAGGATGACGTGGCCAGCAGCCTGCAGGACATCATCTCCGGCATGCGGGTGGTGAAATCCTTCGGAAAGGAGGAGCGGGAGACACAGAGCTTCCAGAAGAAGGCAGGGGAATTTGCCGCCATCAGCAGGAAAAACGAGACCTTCTGGGCTATCTTCTTTCCGATCCTGACCTTCCTTCTGGGGGCGGGAACCTACATCGCGGTCTATTTCGGGGGCATGGATGTGCTGGAAGGGGAGATGACCATGGGGGAACTGGTGCAGTTTATCACATACTGCGGCTACCTGTTCGGGCCGCTGAACTGGATGACCCACCTGCCCAGGATGGTGATGCAGCTTATCACCAGCTTAAACAGGATCTATGATGTGCTGGATGAGACCCCGGTGATCACGGACAGCCAGGACAGCAAGGCATTTCCCATCCAGGGGGCTTTTACCTTCGAGGATGTGTCCTTCGGCTACCACACCTATGAGCCGGTGCTGGAAAATATTAGTTTTGAGGTGAAACCAGGGGAGATGATCGGCCTGGTGGGGGCTTCCGGTACGGGCAAATCCACGCTGATCAATCTGATCATGCGCCTGTATGATGTGGATCTGGGCAGGATTACCGTGGACGGTGTGGATCTTCGCAAAGTGAAAGCGGAGAGCCTGCACTCCCAGATTGGCGTGGTGCTCCAGGAGACCTTCCTGTTCTCTGGCAGCATCCTGGCCAATATCCGGTTTGCCAGGCAGGATGCCTCCCTGGCAGAGGTGATCCAGGCGGCCAAGGCGGCCAATGCCCATGACTTTATCTGTAAGACCCCGGATGGGTACAACACTTATGTGGGAGAGCACGGCTACAATCTTTCCGGCGGTGAGCGTCAGAGGATTGCCATTGCCAGGGCCATCCTGAACAATCCCCGGCTGCTGATCCTGGATGAGGCCACTTCAGCCCTGGATACGGAGAGTGAATTCCTAATCCAGCAGGCGTTAGACCGGCTGGTAAAGGGCAGGACTACTTTTGCCATAGCCCACAGGCTGTCCACCCTGCGGAATGCAGACAGGCTGGTGGTGATTGATAAGCACGGCATTGCGGAGATCGGCACCCACAATGAACTTCTGGAGAAGAAGGGCATCTATTACGGCCTGGTGACGGCTCAGCTACAGATGGCGGAGGGCAGGTAGGAGAACTGTGCCACAATATCCTGTGGGAAAGGCCGGTTCTGGGTTGTCCAGGCCAGGGAAAAAGGAATAGATATATGACAATAAAAGGTGGTTCCTGCCATAAAAGGCAGGGGCTGCCTTTTTGACGGTCTGTCAGAACTCTTGAAAAGGGTAGGTATCTATGATAAAATCGGAGGTGCAGAGTGTGTAGGAAATGCAGGACGGATCAATGGAGGAACCGTGCTGCGGGGAAAGAACTTTGGAATCGCAGTCAGCCGGTTCCAGGAATCCGGCGGAAAGGGTATGTATATGCAGCAGATAACGGAACAGCAGATATTGGCGCTGGCCCCCAACCCGGCGGCAGCCGCCAATGGGAAGAAGATCTCCCAGAAAGGGGGATTTGTGAGGCTGGAGGCTTCGGCAGACGGAACCTTCTATCTGGGGGAATGTCAAGGCAGCGGCAAGAGCAATTACATTACCACGGCAGACTACATAAAACCGGAGGCCCCGGTGTTTCGTTGCTCCTGCCCCAGCAGGCAGTTTCCCTGCAAACACAGCCTGGCCCTGCTCTATGAGATTCTGTATGGGAAGAAATTTGCCTCCTGTGAGATACCGGAGGATATCTTGAAGAAGCGGGAGAAGAAGCAGGCCAGGACAGTCAGGGCACAAGAGGCGGCCCCGGGCACCGGAGAAGGAGCAGGAAACGGGCAGGGGGAAACAGCCATCCGGGAAGAGGGAAGCGGGGCCAGGAAGAAATCTTCCAGCGCCGGGAAGGCAGTCAGGACCAGGAAGTGGAAGAAGCAGTTGGAAGGGCTGGATCTTGCACAGAAGCTGGTAAGGGAGCTTCTGGATGCAGGCCTGGGCACCATGGGCGGGGCTGCCCTCAAGACCTACCGGGACCTGGCAAAGCAGCTTGGGGATTACTATCTGCCGGGTCCCCAGAGACTGCTGAACCGCTTGATCCTGGAGATAGAAGCTTTCCAGAAGGACCAGGAGGAGGCACATTACGACAATGCCCTGGATGTACTGGAGAAATTGTGGACCCTGGTGAAAAAGTCCAGGAGCTATCTGCAGGACCAGCTGGAGGGCAGGGGGGAAGAGACAGCCACTCCTTTGTATGAGGAACTGGGAGGAATCTGGAAGCTGTCGGAACTGGAAGCAGCAGGCTGTTCCCGCAGCAATGTGCGGCTGGTGCAGCTTGCCTTCTGGGTGGAATACGATGAGGCCAGGAAGGAGTACATAGACACAGGCTACTGGGTGGAACCCGGCACGGGGGAAGTGACCTTGACTTTAAACTACAGGCCCTTGAAGGCGCTGAAATACGTGAAGCAGGAGGATAGTTTTTTTGGTGCCATGGAGGTGGAGACCATGTGTCGCTATCCCGGGGACGGCAATTGCAGGGTAAGGTGGGACCATGGAATAGCAGGGGAAGCCACGGCTGCGGATCTGGCCCAGATCCGCAGCCTGGCACCAAAGTCTGTGGCCGCAGAGGCGAAGGCTGCCAAGAACCTGCTGAAGAATGCCATGGAGGATCCCATACTGTACCGGCTGGTGGCCTACGACCAGATCGGGCAGGGAGAGAGTGGGCTTGTGCTAAGGGACAGCCAGGGCGGGACGATCCTGCTGGGGGATTATCCGGGCAGGGAGTCCACTACGGAAAGGCTGCGTACCCTGCCGGATAGCAGGTTGCTGCAGGGCCAGGTGCTACTGGGAGGTTTCTATTATGACCGGGATGCCAGGCGTCTGCTGTTCTGGCCTTTGAGCATTGTGACGGGAGAGGGAATCGTCCGGCTGCTGTATTAGGAAAGTGGGGGTATAAGATGGATATTGCGCCTGTATATGAATTGCGTGAGAGATTAAAAGTAGGAGCAGTGGCAGGAAGTGGGCTTGCAGCTTCCGATTTTAGGCTGAAACGGGCCATAGAGGCCTTAAGCCCGCTGGCAGCGGCATCCCCGGTTTTTGCAAAACTGGAGAAACTCTCCCGGCTGGTGATCCAGGAGGAGAACCCGGACCGGGCAGGTGCCCTTCTGGACGCCATCACCCTGGCAGACGCCCTGCTGTGTACCCAGGGGAAGGTGGATGTGGCCGGGGAGATGGAGCCGATCTTTACGTCCGGGGAGGAAGAAGGGCAGCCCATGCCTGTGGTAAATGTGCCCTATTCGGTACTGACCCCTCTTCTGGATGCCCTGGGGAATTCCGGCGGCGGCAGATATAGCTATGTGATGGAACTGCGGCAGGAGCATCCGGAACTATTTAAGGATTATCGGGTGCAGACTGCCATGGTGAAAGCCCTGGGGGCTTCCTATGGGGAACTGGCCGAGGCAGTGGCCGGATGGCTGGTGGAGGATGGCAGGGGAGCTGGCATTCTGCCCCTGCTGAGGAAGGACTTTGACCCCAAGGGGAAGAAAGAGATGGTGCGCCGGGTGCAGGTGATGGAGAAGATTACCGGGGCGGGATCCAATGCCTTCTACTTAGAACAGCTTCCCCAGGCAGAGAAGGAGGTCCGGGGTGCCCTGCTCTATGCGCTGCGCCACAGCCAGGAGAACCAGGATATCCTGATGCAGATGGCGGCCACGGAGCGGGGGAACAACCAGAAGATGGCCTGTTGTGCCCTGGCTTTCATGGACGGGGAAAAAGTCTGGGCATATTTTGATGCCCTGGCACAGAAGAAGCCTGCCGAGACGGCCTTTTTCCTGGAACAGTCCAGGCTGCCGGGAGCAGAGGAAGTGACAGCCCGGATCTTTAGCGGAACCATACGCAGATGGCAGGAGCAAGGGGGGAAACCTTGCAAGGAGATGGAGCCGGTGCTGGAAGCCTGCCTGCACTCCCTTGCAGGAAAAAGCGGTCCGGGAGCCTGTGCATGCTACCGGCTGGGTGCCTCCATAGGCAGCGGTCTGGATGTGCCCATAGAGAATGGCAAGGAAGGCCGGGAGGTTATGACTTTTACAGCGCCGGGCGGGAAGTATAAAGGGAAGAATTCTTATTTCAGCAAGGTACTGCCGGATACCCTGCAGCAGAGCATCCTGTGCGGCGGGGGGAAGGCGGCGTCTGGGCAGGGTCTGCATCCTGGAGGCGGTCCGAAGGATCTGCGGCCTGAGGGAAGTCCAGAGGGTCTGTATCCTGGAGAAAGTTCGGAGGCTTTGTATCCTGAGGGAAGTGCGGGGGGAGTCTCTGGGGATTCCCCGCAGCCGGCCAGGGAACTGGCGGCCCTGGCCGGGGAACTGTACGAAACCTATGGGGAACCCTATTTCCCAGCGGCCATGGCAGCAGCCCTGTCTGAGGGTACCAGCAAAACATGTCTGGGGCTTCTGGCAGACTTTGTGGTAGAGAAAAAGCTTCTGGGGACGAAAGTAAAGAAGGACCGGGCAGGACTGGTGGCCCAGGCCCTGGCCCCGGTGCGGGCGGCTTCCGGGGGTGGGTACCAGGTCTGCGTGACCCGGGTACCTTCCGGGGATTTCCCGCCGGAGACTTTTACCTGGCCTGTATCCGGCATAACGGATAAAATGGTGGAACTACTGATGGAACTGGAAGATACGGGGACAGACCGGGTGCTGGCAGCCTGGATCCAGCCAGGGGACAAGGGACAGTGTGACCGCCTGGCTGCCTATTTCCACAAGAGGGCCCTGGAGGTGGAGGAGAACCAGATGTACCTGGAACCCATGCGCCGCTGCCAGGCACAGGACTGCAGTCATATGGCGGTGCAATACTTTTCCCGGAACAAGGGCAGGATCTATAACTGGCAGATGGAGAATTATCTGAAACAGCTTCCGGGAAGTGCCGCAAGCCGTCTGGAGGAGGCGAAACGTGTACTGGAACTTCTGAAAACTGGGAAGCTGAAGGCTATCAACGGGTGGTCAGCAAATGGTCCTGTGGAAGAATTTATCCAGAGGATGCAGTTTATGCAGATCCAGGAGGAGAAAGGGCAGGATGGCCAGGACGACGCATCTATATGAAATGGCATTATGAAGTCATAAGAAGGAAAAGCGCAATTGGCATGCCTGCAAAGCGCACAAGATGTATCAGAATGATATAGAACAGGAGAAAGCAGTGGCTATGGAGAAGAATCAGGTACAGAGGCTGCCGGCAGAGCAGCTCTTTCAGGAAGAAATCAATGCTTTGATAGAAGCGGAGACGGATCCGGTTCCCAGGGGATGGAAGATGTCCCCCAGGTCCGTGCGCACCTATATCTGCGGTGGCAAGGCGGGGCAGACACCCATTACTCCCAAATATATCGGCCAGGAGCGCCTTGTGGAGATCGCCATTGCCACCCTGGTCACAGACAGGGCGCTGCTCCTTATCGGGGAACCGGGCACAGCCAAGAGCTGGCTGTCGGAGCATCTGGCCGCAGCCATCAACGGGGATTCCACCAAGGTGATCCAGGGTACGGCGGGTACCACAGAGGAACAGATCCGATATTCCTGGAATTATGCCATGCTGATCGCCCAGGGGCCTTCCCTGGAAGCCATGCTGAAAAGTCCGGTGCTCACGGCCATGGAGACGGGCACCATTGCCAGGGTGGAGGAGATCTCCCGCTGTGCCAGTGAAGTGCAGGATGCACTGATCTCCATCCTGTCAGAGAAACGGGTGTCCATACCGGAACTGGGGATGGAAGTGCCAGCCCAGAAAGGTTTCTCTGTCATAGCCACGGCCAATACCCGGGACAAAGGGGTGAACGAGATGTCGGCGGCCTTGAAAAGGCGGTTTAACATTGTAGTGCTGCCCACTCCTGCGGATCTGGACGCAGAGATGGAGATCGTGAAGACGCGGGTGGAACAGCAGGCAGGAGGGCTGGACCTGAATGCCAAACTGCCTTCTGCGGAGGTGGTGGAGAAAGTGTGTACCATTTTCCGGGAGCTGCGCTGCGGGGAGACATTAGACCGGAGCCAGAAGGTGAAGGCCACTTCCGGCGTGCTGTCCACAGCGGAGTCCATTTCCCTTCTGTGCAACAGTATGGCCCTGGCAGGCAGTTTTGGAAACGGTGACATCACGGATTATGACCTGGCGGCAGGGTTGCAGGGGGCAGTGGTGAAGGAAGAAGAGAAAGATGCCATTGCCTGGAAGGAATACCTGGAGAATGTGATGAAGAAACGGGGATCCCGCTGGGCGGGACTCTACCGGGCCTGTAGGGAGTTGAACCAGTGATGAGCAGAGAACCCTTTTTTTTCGGAATCCGGCACCTGTCCCCGGCAGGGGCTTATTACCTGCGGCAGATTCTTTCTAAGCGACTTCCCAGGCTGGTGCTGGTGGAAGGACCCTGTGACCTGGGGGATGAGATGGCCCATATGCGCAGGGAAGAGGCCAGGCCACCTATGGCTGTGCTGGCTTATACCAGGGAAGCCCCGGTGCGGACGATCCTGTATCCTTTTGCGTCCTATTCCCCGGAATACCAGGCCATATTGTGGTGTGGTGAACATCATGTGGAGTGCCGTTTCATGGATCTGCCAACAGATGTGTTCCTGGCACTACCAGCCAGGGAGGATATACCGGAGGCAGAAAATAGTGGGGAGGAAGAGCGTTTCCAGGTGTACCGTGCCTTGGATGAGCGCTGTGGGGAAGACGGGCACGAGACCTTCTGGGAGCGGACCCTGGAGCAGGCTGGTGACTGGAAAGGTTATATGGAGGGGGCCAACCTCTTTGGCAGGCGGGTCCGGGAAATGACCGGGGAAGGGGACAGGGACTGGGAGGAGATCCGCCTGCGGGAGGCCTGGATGCGGGGACAGATCCGGAAGGCCGTGGCAGAGGGGATCCCTCCGGAGGAGATCCTGGTTGTCACCGGTGCCTACCATGTGGAAGGACTGAAAGGCTGGGAACAGGTGCCGGGAGAGGAAGAAACAAAATGCCTGCAGGCCCTGCCCCGGATAGCGTCCAGCCATACCTTGATGCCCTACTCGGATTACCGGCTGTCTTCCCGTTCCGGATATGGGGCCGGGAACAAGGCGCCAGCCTATTATGGCCTGCTGTGGGAAGGGCTGCACGGGGAGGATCCCATGTATGTCGCTTACCGCTATCTGGCTAAGATAGCAGGATTCCAGCGGAAGGGTGGTTCACCGGTGTCCTCGGCAGAGGTCATAGAAGCAGTGCGGCTGGCTGTGGAACTGGCACAGATGCGGGGCGGGCAGATACCGGCCCTCAGGGATCTCAGGGATGCAGCAGTGACCTGCCTGGGAGGCGGTCATTTTGCTTCCATCAGCCTGGCTGTGGCAGATACGGAGATTGGCACCAGGATCGGCAGCCTGCCGGAAGGGGTGAGCCGGACCAGTATCCAGGAGGATTTCTACAGGCAGCTTAAAGAATGGAAGCTGGAAAAATACAGGGATATCACAGCCCAGGATCTGGCCCTGGATCTAAGGGAGAAGCGGAATGTGGTGTCGGAGAAGTCAGCTTTCCTGGACCTGCACCGCTCCTTTTTCCTGCACCGGCTGCGTGTGCTGGGGGTCAGCTTCGGAGTGCCGCAAAAAAATGTCCAGGACAATGCTACCTGGGCAGAACACTGGCAGCTTCGCTGGACGCCGGAGGCTGAGATCCAGTTGGTGGAATCTGCCTTGAAAGGGGACACCATCCTCCAGGCAGTGTCTTTCCAGATGAAAGAGAGTGTGGAAGGGGCAGGGAATCTGGGCAGCATCGCCCAGGTCATTGAGGATGCCTTTCTGTGCGGCATGCCGGCTGCGGCAGGCCAGGCCACAGATATCCTGGCTCACAGGGCGGTGGATGTCGTCTCCCTGGAGGAACTGGCCAGGACTGTGGAACGGTTGTCGGTGGCAATCCGGTATGGCAATATCAGACAGGTGGATGAGAAGCCACTGGTGCCTGTGCTGGGCAGGATATTCTACCGGGCCTGCCTGTTGTTGCCCGGTGCCTGCGTCTGTGATGAGGGGGCATCCCATGTAGTGGTCACTGCCATGCAGCAGTTAAACGGTGCAGCCCTGGCCCACGAATTCCTGGACCAGGAGGGCTGGATCCAGGCTCTTTTCCAGGTGGCAGACAGGGATGACTTGAATACCAGGCTTTCCGGTTTTGCAGCTGCAGTGTTGTTGGAGCGGGGTCTGATGGATACGAAGCGGCTGCAGACAGAGGTGGGCCGCAGGCTCTCCCCGGGCATGCCTGCAGATCTGGGTGCCGGATGGTTCGAGGGACTGGCCATGAAGAACAGGTATGCCTTGATTGCCAGGCTGTCTCTCTGGGAGAGCCTGGACGGGTACCTGGACACCTTGGACCAGGAGGAGTTCAAGCGGGCGCTGGTGTTCCTGCGGCGTGCTTTTGCAGACTTTACCGCCAGGGAGAAGGATGAGATTGCGGAGAACCTGGGAGAGATCTGGAACTTGAACGGCAACCAGGTCAGCCAGGTGTTAAACGCTGTCCTGGGAGAGGAGGAATCCGGGCTTCTGGAGAGCCTGGATGACTTTGATTTTGACCTGTGAGATGGCAAGGACGTAAGGACCGGGGTGCTGGTACCGATATGTGGCATATCCAATGGAACTGATGCTACAGGCCGAAAGAGGGGAAGCGTGCTGGATAGATAGGCAGGTTGTTATGGAAGAGGAAGGGAAGGGGACAGATCATGGAGACAGAGGATAGGATCCGCCGCTGGCGGCTCATACTGGGACAGGAGAGCAAGGACCGTTTTGAGCAGATGGGAGGCGGGAGCCTTACAGGGGAACAGGATCTCATGGACCAGGCCCTGGCGGCGATCTACAACCGCACAGAGAGCGGTGGTTTTGGCATGGGGGGCGCAGGTGCAGGGAAGGGTCCATCCAATCCCCAGATTACCCGTTGGCTGGGGGATGTGCGCAGTCTGTTCGGCCAGGATCTGGTGACAGTGATCCAGTCAGATGCGGTGAACCGGTGCGGATTAAAGCAGCTTCTCTTTGAGCCGGAACTGCTGGAGAACCTGGAGCCGGATGTGAACCTGGCTGCCACCATCATGCTCTTAAAGGAGCAGATTCCAAAAAGATCCAAGGAGAGTGTGCGCAGGTTCATCCGCAGGATCGTGGAGGAGATCAACCGTCTGCTGGAGCAGGATATCCGCAGGGCCGTCATCTCCTCCTTGAACCGCAGGAGACATTCTCCCATTCCGTCTGCGGCAGCCCTGGATTTTCGGATGACCATTTCCCGGAACTTGAAGAATTACAACCCGGATCTTGGGACCATTGTGCCGGAACATTATTATTTTTTTGACAGGACCAGCACAACAGCGGCCAATAAATGGACCGTGATCCTGGATATCGACCAGAGTGGTTCCATGGGGCAGTCCGTGATTTATTCCTCTGTCATGAGTTGCATCCTGGCCAGCATGGCCAGCCTGCGCACCCGTGTGGTAGCATTTGACACCAATATTGTGGACCTTACAGAGAAGTGTGAGGATCCGGTTGACCTGCTGTTCGGGTTCCAGCTAGGGGGTGGAACCAATATTGAGAAATCCGTAGCCTACTGTGAGCAGTATGTGGAGAACCCGGCCAAGACCCTGTTTTTCCTGATATCCGACCTGGAGGAGGGCGGGAACCGGGCGGGACTTCTGCGGCGGCTGGAGGATCTGAAGGGGGCCGGTGTCACAGTGGTCTGCCTGCTGGCCCTGGCAGACGGAGGCAGGCCTTACTACGATGAGCAGATGGCACAGCGCATTGCAGGACTGCACATTCCCTGCTTTGCCTGTAACCCCCAGATGCTGCCGCAGCTTCTGGAGCGGGCATTTGCCGGACAGGACCTGGCGGCATTTGCCAAGGAGTTTGAGAAACGAAAGGTGTGAAAGGAATAGAGATTTCCGTGGGATTGCCGAATCCCGGAGAATCTGATATAGTAGAAGGAAAAGTGAGGAATTGCTTCCGGTGGAGGCCTTTTCGGCCTGGGTGGCCTATGCATTGGTATATGGCAGGACGGGTGTCTGGGAAGTGCCGGGAGCAGGAAAGGCAGGAATCAAATGGAGTTAGAACAACTGAGGAGTGACATGGTAGCAGCCATGAAGGCCAGGGACAAGGACAGAAAGGATGCGGTCTCTTCCCTGGTATCTGCCGTGAAAAAGGCGGCAATTGATGAAGGATGCAGGGAAAATGTGCCCGCAGAACTGGTGGACCGGGTGATTATCAAGGAACTGAAGACAGCAAAGGAACAGTTGGACACCTGTCCGGACAACAGGGAAGACCTGCGGGCAGAATACCAGAAACGATACGATGTCATTGCGCAGTACGCGCCACGGATGATGTCCCAGGAGGAAGTGCAGGAATATATCCAGGGACATTTTGAGGAACTGCTGGCCACCGGGAATAAGGGGCAGGTCATGAAGGCAGTCATGGGGGAACTGAAGGGGAAGGCAGACGGCAAGGTCATCAATGAGACAGTGGCCCGGCTGTGCAGCCAGTAACGCTGCATGCTCACTCTGGTTGCTGTTACGTTCACAGCAACAAATTTTATGTTTTTTTAATTGACATCATGGCCTGCAAAAAGGTATGATAAATAAAATAAGCCTTATTCAAGGCAAAACTGTCAATGTTTCATCTGGCAAAATCATCTGGCAGGGTCATCTGGCTGCGGTACGGTCCCTGTCAGTCGCGATTACGGTACAAGTCCGTGAACCCCGTTTGCTTGTCTGATAAGGGAACCCTGGTTATCACTTGGAAGGAAATGGAAGGAACTGTGTTATTTTACGGGTGTGCCGTATGTGTCCGGTGTACAAAAGGGAAGAGGAGGTATGTTTATTGAAGAAAAGTGAAGTCTATTTGAATGATTATGCAGCATTGTGCAGGGATGCCGACAAGCTGAATCCGGAATTGTTTGAAAAATATGAGGTACAGAGGGGACTGCGTGACAAGAACGGGAACGGCGTGGTAACAGGGCTGACCAATATATCCCGGATCGACTCCTTCAAAATGGTGGACGGTGTGAAGACACCCTGCGAGGGAAAACTGTGGTACCGGGGATACGACTGTATCGAACTGGTGAAGGGATTCAAGGGCAAGAATTTCGGCTTCGAAGAGGTGGCGTACCTGCTTCTGTTCGGGAAGCTTCCGGATAAACAGCAGTTGAAGCAGTTTCGGGATATCCTGGCAGACCACAGGACCCTGCCCACCAATTTCACGAGGGATGTAATCATGAAGGCCCCCAGCAATGATATCATGAATTCCCTGACCAGAAGTGTGCTGACCCTGGCTTCCTATGACAAGAACTGTAACGACACTTCCATAGAGAATGTGCTGCGGCAGTGCATCAATCTGATCAGCGTCTTTCCCATGCTGTCAGTATATGGGTACCATGCATACAATCATTACCAGAATGATGAGAGCATGTATATCCACAGGCCGGTCAGGAAGCTTTCCACCGCGGAGAACCTTCTGATGATGCTCCGCCCGGACAAGGAATATACGGAACTGGAGGCCAAAGTACTGGATATTGCGCTGGTGCTACATATGGAACATGGCGGAGGTAACAACTCCACGTTTACCACCCGTGTGGTGACATCCTCCGGTTCCGACACCTACTCTGTGGTGGCAGCCGCCTTGTCTTCCCTAAAAGGACCCAAGCATGGCGGCGCCAATATCAAAGTGGTGGAGATGATGCGGGATATTGAATCCAATGTGTCCGACTGGGCAGACGAGGATGCGGTGCGGGATTACCTGCGGAAGATTATGAACAAGGACGCTTTTGACCGCAAGGGGCTGATCTATGGCATGGGGCATGCCGTGTACTCCCTGTCCGACCCCAGGGCGCAGGTATTCAAGAGCTTTGTGGAGCAGCTTGCAGTGGCCAAGGGCAGGAATAAGGACTTTGCCCTGTATTCCATGATCGAACGGCTGGCACCCCAGGTGATCGCAGAGAAAGCCAGGATCTACAAGGGGGTCAGTGCCAATGTGGACTTTTACAGCGGGTTTGTGTACAGTATGCTGGAGATTCCCCTGGAGATGTACACCCCTATCTTCGCCATTGCCAGGATCGTGGGGTGGAGTGCCCATAGGATAGAGGAACTGATCAATATGGACAAGATCATCCGTCCTGCCTACAAGAGTGTGATGGGAGAGCGGGAATACCTGGATATTGAGGTGCGCCGTTAGGCGTATCAGAAATAGGATAGATGTGATGAATACCCGTCCCGGGCGGTCTGCCCAGAGCGGGTATTTTGTTAATTTCTGGTAATTCTAAAGTTATGTTTTAGAACAGAAAAAAAGCATAAAATAGAAGGAGGAAAATCTGTACTTTGTGTTAAATTTCCATAAATTGTGGCAGTATCCTTTATCACCGGGCAGATCAGTGCTACAATGGATAAAAGCACAAGACATGGACACATGTGGCCATCAGTCAGACAACGGGGAATGGCAGCAGTAGGACATGTAGGGAGGGACAGTCTATGGGAACCGTGATTGACTATCTAAAAGCATATGGGGACTTTACCTTCCAGGAGAAACCGTTCACAGAGGTAGACAGCCTGGCTCTCTGCCAGCTTAGTTACCTTAAGTTTGACGGGATGGTACCAGGGGTACGGGAAGATAAAAAGCCGGTGACCCTGGAGGAGTTGGCGCTGCGGGAGGATTTCGACAGACTTTTTGCAGATGAAAGGTTTGAGAAGCAGAACAGGGCACTGGTGGCGGGGATGCTGGGAGGGAAGCGTTTCCGTCAGTTGCGGCTGAACAGTTACATTAATATTGTGGAGAAAGAGTGGGAGACCCAGTTTGCGGCAGTGACATTTCTTTTGGATGACGGGACGGTCTATGTGGCTTACAGGGGCACGGATGAGACCATTGTGGGATGGAAAGAGGATTTTAACATGGCATTTTGCGCCCCTGTGCCCGGACAGGAGTACAGCGTCAGCTATCTCAACATGGTCACAAAGCAGGTCCGCCGTCCTTTTTATGTGGGCGGCCATTCCAAGGGCGGTAACCTGGCCGTGTATAGTGCCATGAACTGCTATCCGGAGGTCCGGGAGAGGATCATACGGATCTACAGCCTGGATGGCCCGGGCTTTAGGCCGGAGGTACTGGAAAAGGGAAAATATGACTTAATAGCGGAACGGGTCACTAAGATACTGCCCCAGTCTTCCCTGGTGGGAATGTTGTTCGAATCGGATATGCGGTTCCAGGTAGTGGAGAGTAAGACATTCGGGCTGGCCCAGCATGACCCGTTTACCTGGCGGGTGGAACAGGATCATCTGGTGCGGGCAGATGGCATTTACCAGGGAAGGAAGCGGATGGACAATACCTTGAACCAGTGGATCCTGTCCCTGGATGAGGAACAGCTCAGGGTATTCGTGGATACCCTCTACCAGGTCATCTCCGCGTCCAGGGCAGATAACCTCATTGATCTTACCGCAGAATGGAAAGTGAGCATGAACAGGATTGTGGCAGCCTTGAAGGAGGTAGATGACCAGACGGCACAGGTTCTGAGGAAAGTCATCCGTTCCCTGTTTGATATAGCGGCGGCCAACAGGAAACGGGAGACGGCAAGGAAACTGTCCCTTAGGAAGAAAACAGGGAGACAAAGTAGGCTAAGACCTTCTCTCCCGAGAGCATAGTGCGGCTCTGGTCTATGCGCTCCGGATGCCATTGTACTCCCAGGACAGGCAGGTCCTCATGGACGATGGCTTCGATACACTGATCTTTTGGACACTGCTGGATGCAGGACAGGCCTTTGCCCAGGAGGCCGATTGCCTGGTGGTGGGCACTGTTCACAATGGCCTTGGGGCCGTAGAGTGCATAGAGCCAGGAACCTTCTGCAATTACCGTCTGGTGGTATTGGTCACCATTTTCATAGCGGTGTCTGGAAGCGGTAGGGATATCCTGCAGGATATTGCCTCCAAAAGCTACATTGATGATCTGGAGTCCCTTGCAGATGCCGAGAATGGGCCTGCGGGCCTGGAGAAACTGTTTCATGGCTCTAAACTGCAGGATGTCCAGTTCGGTGTCAATGTTCCTGGAACCATGATTCTTCTCACCGAAGAAGGCAGGCGTGATGTCCCCGCCTCCGGGGAGGATCAGTCCATCACAGGTATCCAGCAGGGCTGTCTCCAGGGATACCACAGGAGTGGCACCCAGGGAGGACACATATCTGACATAGTTTGCGGTTTCGGAGGGTTTTCCTGCGATTGCTATTTTCATCTGTGACTCCTTTGCCTGCCCTGGGCGGGACCCGGGTATTCTTCACGGGATGGCGCCGCTGGGATATATATGTACATGGATATGCACATGGGAATGGCTGCTGTTTGTTTCGTTTGCGGCAGCAGATACACATAACGGACAAGGACGGCCCGTTTTGGTGCATGCAGTCTGCGGTGCCACAGGAGAACAGTAACCGGAAATGGCTTCTTAACAAGTATATGATATCTGGGCAGAAAATACCATCTGAAATTAACAATTCAGCCTGTCTATGTAAATATTGGAAGATTGTGCCTGCACGAATGATACGCCATTCCTGTGGATCAAGGGAGCACAGGGGAATTGCTATGTGACTTCTGAAAGGATGAAGAGGAAAGTTGAAGATGGGAATAAATTTTATGTTGACAGACAGCGTGCACTGTGATATGCTATCTAAGCATGTAAAAAACATGCCAGCAAGCAGAGTATCCACTCTCACCTTACGGCAGGAAGGCCAGTAAGCGTTCATAAGGCAGGATGGGCAGGTACCATGCAGGGGAAAAGGTTTCCCGGTCTATTACCTGGCCGTATGTTTATGGGTGATTGGTGGATAGTTATGCTATCCACTTTTCTTATGGAGGTACACAGCCATTAGCGATTTAATGATTAACGAACAGATCAGGGACAGGGAGATCCGTCTGGTTGGGGAAGGCGGCGAGCAGCTTGGCATCATGCCCACAAGGGAGGCCATGAGAATGGCAGAGGAGGCCGGTCTGGACCTGGTGAAGATCGCACCCACCGCAAAGCCACCGGTGTGCAAGATTGTCGATTACGGCAAGTTCAAGTATGAACAGGTCAGGAAGGAAAAAGAGGCGAAGAAGAAGCAGAAGACTGTGGAGATCAAGGAGATCCGTCTCTCGCCCAACATTGACACCAATGACCTTAACACCAAGATCAGTGCAGCCAGGAAATTCCTCACCAAAGGGGACAAGGTGAAGATCACACTCCGTTTCCGGGGACGTGAGATTGCCCACATGAACAACAGCAGGCATATCCTGGATGATTTTGCCAGGGAACTGTCAGATATTGCAGTGGTGGAGAAGGCCCCCAAGGTGGAAGGCCGGAGCATGACAATGTTTTTAACTGAAAAGCGGTAATCGCGGAAGTTAAAATAGATTATGAAGAGTTTAGGAGGAAACCGTTATGCCCAAGATGAAGACAAGCAGATCAGCAGCAAAGCGTTTTAAAGTAACTGGAACAGGTAAGTTGAAGAGGAATAAGGCTTACAAGCGCCATATCTTGACCAAGAAGAGTGCGAAGACAAAGCGCAATCTGAGGAAGCCCACAATTACCGACAAGACCAACGAGAAGAACATGAAGAAGATTTTGCCCTATTTATAATGCAGGTAAGGAGGATTAAGAGATGGCAAGGATTAAAGGTGGCTTGAATGCCAAGAAAAAGCATAATAGAGTATTGAAGCTTGCAAAAGGTTACAGGGGTGCAAGAAGCAAACAGTACAGGGTCGCAAAGCAGGCGGTGATGAGGGCACTGACAAGTTCCTATGCAGGCCGGAAGGAGAGAAAGCGTCAGTTCAGACAGCTCTGGATTGCCCGTATCAATGCTGCAGCAAGGTTGAACGGTCTTTCTTACAGTAAATTCATGTATGGACTGAAACTGGCTGGCGTGGATATGAATAGGAAGATGCTGGCTGAGATGGCAGTAAATGATGCTGAGGGGTTCAAGACCCTGGCAGAGCTTGCCAAGAGCAAAGTGGCATAAATGGGAATGGGAACGGCCCGGCGGTGAAACTGCCGGGCCGTGATGATGTGCAGGGAGGAAATATGTTACTGTTTTTCGACATTGACGGCACACTGATCGGGAAACCGTCTTATGCCATGGAGGAGAGCACCAGGCTTGCCATTGCGAAAGCCAGGGAAGGCGGGCATATCTGTGTGGTCAATACCGGACGGACCAGGACACTGGTGGTGCCTGATATCACAGGGCTTGCATCATTTGACGGGGCCATCATGGGTTGCGGGACAATGATTGAGTATGCAGAAGAGGTCCTGCTCCACAAGACTTTTTCTGTGAGGGAATCCCTGGAACTCATTGGAGGCCTGCAGGCACTGGGCATTGATGCGGTGCTGGAAGGCAGCGGGAACAACTACCGCGACAGTTATGACAGGATGTTCACGGAAAGGTTCATGCGATATATGAAGCAGGTGGAAGACAGGGAATATGGAACCTACAGGGAGGCGCCGGGATGTTTCGACAAGTTCTACGCCTATGTGGACCAGGTGTCCCGGATGGAGGCTTTTCGGGAACTGTTCCAGGATCGGCTGGAATTCGTGGACAGGCATAGCGGCTTCTTCGAGATCATGCCTAAGGGATATTCTAAGGCTGGGGCCATGAGGAAACTGGCAGATTACCTGGGGATTCCCATGGAGCAGACAGCGGCCTTCGGGGATAGCAGCAATGATCTATCCATGCTGGAATGTGCCCATTATGCCATTGCCATGGGCAATGCCGTAGAGGAAGTGAAGGAAATGGCAGACTATGTGAGTACCCCGGTGGGGCAGGATGGAATCTGGAAAGGAATGAAATGGCTGGGTGTCATCTGAAGGACAGGAAAAAGACCAGTTGAAGAACCTTGAAAAAGGTTCTTCAACCCTCCTAATTTTTCTCCCAGGCCAGTGGCGGCCAGCCTGGATTTCACACCGGCAATGACAGGCTGAAGTTTGTCATCGGGCAGGTCAATCCCAATTAAGGATTCTATGGTCTTGATGGGATCCTTTTGGAAGTCCCTGGCCAGATCCGGGTTCTCCTGGATCTTCTTTGTAAGTTCATCGATTTTGGATTTGATGTCAAAATGCAGTTCCATGGTTTTCTCTTTTTTTTGATGGTTGTTTTCTATATTAGAATGAGGGCATGCCATGACAAGATGCATGACAAAATGTTTTGATGTACATATTGTGTGACAAAAATAAACAGGATATTTTTCAATGAAAGAGCCGCAAACCCTTGATTTCACTACATCTTTTCCGGATTTGCGGCCTCTTGCCGTAAGCAGATAACGGGAGTCGAACCCGCCTTTCCAGCTTGGGAAGCTAGCGTTCTACCGATGAACCATATCTGCACCAGTTGTTTAAGCTGTTTCGCCTAACAAAGAAGATTATAGCACAGGACGGGTGATTTGGCTAGTATAAATTTCATTTTTTGCAAAAATTTTTTATGGTAGGATATGTACAGTCTGGCAAAAAAAGGTTAAAATAAGATTAGGGTAATCCTTTATGCCAATGTAGCCGGGGAGGACGAAAAGGCAAAAGGATAATATAGGAACCGGGTAAAAATGCGTGCCCGGTGATCTTCGGTATACGGACAAGTTACCCTTCAAAGATAGGGAGAAGGGAAGCCTGCCGCTGCACCGGGCGCTTCGCAATGCGCAGACAGGTATCTATATGGGAGTATTATCGAATCTGGAGCCACAGAATGTTTTTTATTTTTTTGAGGAGATTACGAAGATTCCCCACGGTTCCGGGAATGTGGGGCAGATGAGTGACTATCTGGCAGATTTTGCCCGCAGCAGGGGACTGTCTTATGTCCAGGATCCGCTGAAGAATATCATTATAGTGAAGGAGGCTACTCCTGGTTATGAAAAGGAACCGCCCATGATCCTGCAGGGGCACATGGACATGGTAGCCGTGAAGAAACCAGATTGTACCATAGATATGGAGAAGGAAGGATTACAGGTAGCGGTCCGGGGGGATGAAATCTATGCAGAAGGAACCAGCCTCGGTGGTGACGATGGCATTGCGGTGGCCTATTCCCTGGCCCTGCTGGATTCGAATACGATCAGACATCCCAGGCTGGAAGTCATTATCACGGTGGACGAGGAAGTAGGGATGGATGGTGCCAGGGGGATTGACCTTGGCATGCTTCAAGGGAATCGGATGGTGAACCTGGATTCGGAGGAAGAGGGTATCTTCCTTACGAGTTGTGCCGGAGGTGCCAGGGTGAAGTGCAATCTTTTGCTTGCGCTGACCGAGCGGGCGGGGACAGCCATGGAGGTGACGGTGGGTGGACTGCTGGGAGGACATTCCGGCGGGGAGATCCACAAGGAGAGAGGGAATTCCAATGCCGTTTTCGGAAGGCTACTATACCGGCTGACGGAGAAGCTGAACATTGGCATCCTGCAGGTCCAGGGAGGACTGGCAGACAATGCCATACCCAGGGAGACGAAGGCCCTGGTTGTGCTGGATGAGAAGGACAGTGCCCTGTTTGCAGAGATCGTGGATGCCGTGGAGGCAGAACTGATGTCGGAACTGGCCACCAAGGATCCCGGGATTACCATTAAGGCCGCACACCATGGCCAGGGAAGCTACCTGTGTGTTACCTCCGGGGATACCAGGCGGGCGGCAGCGTTCCTGGCGGCACTGCCGGGCGGAGTCCAGGGCATGAGTGCTGACATACACGGCCTGGTGGAGACTTCCTTGAACCTGGGAATCTTGAAAATGGAGAAAAAGAAGGTGAACATAGGAGAGGAGGAACTGGCCGGGAGTGATGGAGCCAGACCCCAGGAGCGGGCAAATCTTCTGGCTGAGTTCTCTGTGCGCAGCAGTGTGGAGAGCGCCAAACATGCGCTGATCGGAAAGCTGAAGGCTGTGACCATGCTTTCCGGGGGCAGCAATATGGTCACGGGGGACTATCCTGGATGGAAATACCGCAAGGATTCACCACTTAGGGACAAGATGACCTGCCTTTATGAGAAGATGTATGGGAAGAAGCCGAAGGTGGAGGCCATTCATGCGGGACTGGAATGCGGCATCCTGGGCAGTAAGATCCGGGATCTGGACTGTGTGTCCATCGGTCCCGATATGAGTTGCATCCACACCACGGAGGAGACACTCAGCATTGCCTCCACCAGGCGGGTATGGGAGTTCCTGGTACGTCTGCTGGAAGAAAAGTAAGGGGAGAATATGATGGAATCTGGCAAAGAGAAGATGAGGCAGATCAGGCATCTGCTGGTATGGGCTGCCCTGCTTGTGCTGGCACTGATTTACAGCAGGGAGGTATTTAGGGGAATCTCTTTTTTCTTCGGTATCCTGCAGCCTTTTTTGTGGGGAGGCGCCATTGCCTTTGCGCTGAATATTCCCATGAAATATTATGAGGAAAAGCTGCTGGCACGCTGGAAGGGTAAGGGTGCCGTCAAGATAAAACGTCCAGTATGCCTGGCGCTAGCCATTGTCTCCCTGCTGCTGGTGGTTTCCCTGGTGGTGGGAACGGTGATGCCGCAGCTTACCAGGACGTTTACCGAGGTGGGGGCAAAAGTTCCGGCGTTTCTTGAGGAAGTGGTGGAAGAACTGGACGATCTGACCAGGAAATATCCGGAACTGGCCGGACAGGTGGATAAGCTGGAGCAGTTGGAACTTGACTGGCAGTCCATGTTGGACAATGTGGTTGATTTCCTAAAAAATGGGGCAGGGGATATGCTGACTTCCACTGTTACGGTAGCCAGCAGTATCATATCCGGCGTGGTGAATCTTGTAATCGCTTTTATATTCGCCCTGTATATCCTGGCCCAGAAGGAACGTCTGGAGAACCAGGGCAGGCGGGTCCTTTCCGCATATCTGCCTGGAAAGGCAGAGGAAAAGATTCTGGAGGTTTTATCCATGCTTCATGGGAACTTCAGCAGCTTTCTCACAGGTCAGTGCCTGGAGGCGGTGATTCTGGGGATTATGTTCGTGATTGCCATGAGTATCTTCCAGATGCCTTATGCACTGATGATCGGCGTGCTCATTGCCTTCATGGCCTTGATACCCATTGTAGGGGCCTTTATTGGCTGTGGAGTAGGGGCGTTTCTGATCCTGATGGATAACCCCCTGCAGGCATTGTGGTTCGTGATCCTGTTCCTGGTACTCCAGCAGATTGAGGGAAACCTGATATATCCGAGGGTCATGGGCAATTCCGTGGGACTGCCGGCTATCTGGATTCTGGTGGCAGTGAGCCTGGGCGGCAGTCTGTTCGGTATAGCGGGCATGCTGTTTTTCATTCCGTTAATGTCTACCTGTTATAGTCTGCTTAGGGAGAATGTCAATGCCAGGAACCGGGAACGGGGTGCCAGATACGTAGAGGTGAAAAAGGTGGGGAAGCAGCCTCCAGACAAAGCAATCCCTGACAGGCAGTCCCAGGGCAAAAAAGGGATGCAGCATAAAAAATGAAAAAATTGCAAAAAAGACTTGCATAATTAAAGAAGTTGCGTTATACTCATAAAGGTGTTACGGGGTGTGGCTCAGCTTGGTTAGAGCGCCGTCTTAGGGAGGCGGAGGTCGCGAGTTCGAATCCCGCCACTCCGATACAATGGAAACTGCCAAAGCCTTGATTTTACTGGGTTCTGGCAGTTTTTGCTTATGCCGGTAATCAAAAGGGTAATTTATAGTTCCGCAGAAGACGGTGAGAATTTTGTTGGAATACGCTTACATTTACCTCAGTTATGTACCACTCTGATATGGGATACCATTCGTATACTACATCTGTGGGCTAAAATCTACTTTTTGATGGATCTAAAAAACAGCCTGTCCATGGTCTTGCCTGTTCCATTCAGCCCCTTGATTTCCGTGAGCAATGAGCCAAGCGTCTGCGAAGCAGACATTTGGCGAATGCTGCGAGAGTCCCATACCCCGCTGCTTGCAGCGGGGTTGTTGGCTTTACGGAAAACCCTGGATTTGCGGCATCCATCAAAAAATGGAAGCAAAGGGGCTCGAACCCCTCTTTATATGGCCCATAACCCCGCTGTTTCAGCCACTTTGCATATTTCATGACAAATTCCGTGACAAATTCCTAAAGGATCACGCCCCTGAGCCGTTCGGCTATCTTCCTCTGGGCTTCGTTATTCCTGTCTTCCATGGAGTGCCGGTATATGGATTTCATCACATGGTCGGTCTCCCAGCCGCCCATCCGGAGGATGTCCGCTTCCGGGACATTCATGGCGCTCATTTTCGATGCGAAGTAGTGCCGGAGCTTGTGGATGGAGAAACGTGGAATGCCCAGGGCCTTTTCAGCCCGCTCCAGGTAATGGGTGATACAGTTCGGGTATCCCCTGTACACGTATCCCCTTTCCCGTATCTTCTCAGCCACTTCCACAGGGATGACGACTTCCCTGGTGCTGGATGTGGTCTTGGTGGATTTGATGACCCATTCCTTCTGCTCATTGGGTACCATTGCCTTGTTTATATGCACCACGTCCCCTTTTATGTCCTCCGGCTGCAATGCACAGATCTCTGACCGGCGCATCCCGTAACAGGCCAGGATGATGGGGACCTCATATTCCGTGTCCCTGGCATGCTCCAGGATCCTTCTGACGTCCTCGTCAGAGGGTATGTATGGTTCCGTCTTGACCTTCTGCGGGAGGGTGGTAGTGAGTCTAAGGTTCGGACAGAACATTCCCAGGACAGCGGATATGAGGCTGTGGTGGTTGCGCACTGTCTTCGGGCTGCACTTCCTGGCAACCAGGTTGATCTCCTTCTGCACGTCAATGGCCGTCATGTCACTGATGCGCATGTCCAGGAATTCATCCGGCGTATTCCGTATGATCGTATTGTATCCCATGATGGTGCTGGGGGACAGTACATTCCTTTTGGATTCTATGTATTTTGCATATGCCGTCCGGAATGTCATCACCTCATGCTTCTGCTGCACGTTGTCCAGTTCCCTGGCCATGGCCTGCATGGCTTCCTTCTGGGTGGGCTTGTTTTCGAATACGACAGTGTACGTCTGGCCCTTGTACGTCTTTCTGATCCGGTAGGAACCGGACGGCAGTTTTTCGATCTTCATTGCATCATCCTCCTGGTTATGGTATGGTTATCCCGACAGAAGCCCCCGAACCTCTCCCGGATGTGTCCAATTGGGGCACTTTTTGGGCATAAAAATGCCCGGGACAATTGATTTCTGCCCGGGAAGATGGTACAATTCAGTTGCGAGGTGAGTTGTACCGGGCTTCCCGGTGCGGTTCTGTGAAATCCGCTTCTGGTTGGCGCCAGGGGCGGTTTTTCATTGACTTTGCAGGGCACCACTGTCAAGCATATTATGTTTTCATGGTGCGGCTGTTGCGATGTCGCAACAAGTTTACAAGGGCAGGCTAATATTGTTTAGACATAGTAGGGATTAGGTTTCATGGCAATTGATATGATATCAACAATCCAGCCAATACCAAATAATCCCATGGTGAATATATACAATATTCCCATACCTGCTTTTCCTTCATAAAATTTGTGGGCACCCAAATAACCTAAAAATATACATAAGCAAAGTGAGACCCATTTATTCTTTGGTATCCCGTAAACGGCGGCTCCCCTTACAGAGGAAGATGCTGATGAAGATGCGGCAGCGGAAGCACTGGAAGAATTATTGATGATGATGTTTTTGTCACTCCCGGACAGTTCGCCCACTTGTTTCCCACATTTAGGACAGACAACACATTCTTTATCAATTTTCTCCCCACAATGTTGGCAAAACTTTTGATTCGCGGAATTATTGATCGGAGATCCGCAATTAGGACATGATACTGCTTTGTCGGATATTTCTTTTCCACATTCAGGACATAATATAAGAGCCATAGTATTTCTCCCTTCTTTTTGTAGTTATTAAATCGCCGTGGCGGTTTAATCAGCTGTTATGTTTAAATCCAGTTTGTCGACCACTCTTCCCATACATACGGAATCTTCTGTAAGAGGTATATCATTATATTCTTTGTTCAGTGATATCAGTCTGTCCTGGCCCAGCTGCTTCACATAAGCCTGGCCGTTGACGTTGAAGATGCCGATCTCACCGATAGCAATCTCACAGGTAGGCTCGATTAGGAGGATGTCGCCGTCATTGTACAGAGGCTCCATGCTCCGGCCATCCACCTTTACCGCATAGGCTACACGGCGGTATTCTAGGATGTCAGGCATCGTGATGCGCTCGGAGTATACATCATCGAAGATGACCTGTCCTGTTCCGGCAGATACGCTGCGGAAGTATTCTATGAGGCGGCCTTTCTCGCTTGCGGCCTTATGTAGTTCGACTATGGCGGCAGGTGTGGCCTGGTCTAATTGCTTCACACGGTCAGACTCCCACTGGAGGATTGTGTCTACATGCTCCCGGCCAGAATCATCAAGTGCGCGGTATTTCTTGATATGTTCCATTTCAGAGAACCTTAGTTGATGTGAAGAAAATTTTTCTTTTTCTTCTGTAAGACCCAATAAGTAATCTGCTGACACATTGAAAAAATCAGACATTTGTTTTAAAAAAGTATGTCCAGGCTCTCTTGCATCTGTCTCATAATTCCGTAGAGTTGTCTCTGGAATAGAAAGCTTTTCCGCAAACTTTTTTCTGGTGTTGTATCCATTTTCTTCTCTTAATTGTGTAAGTCGTTTTCCGAAAGTCATGAAGAATACCTCCTATGACTTGATTATATGTAATGATTTTCAATATGTCAACATTAAAAAACCCAAAATGAGCAATTTATTTCAAAAAGGTATTGACAAAAACCCAAAACGAGATTATTATACATACACAAAGCTCGTTTTGAGCAGAAAGGAGAGAAAAAATGCTCAATAGTATTGAGGCTGAAAGAGTTAGGAACCAACTTTCAAAAGAGGATATGGCAAAAAAATTAGGGGTTTCATTGAAGACATATTATAACTGGATAAATGAAGAAACTGACATGCCCATCTCCTTTTTGATCAAAATGTCCCAGATGTTTAGAACTACTACAGATTATTTACTGGAAGGTGCCACTGGTATGAAGCCGAGGGAGTCGGCATAGGAGGGAGGTGAGGGAAACGGTAAAAAGCATGGGAGCGGATGACTTAATACATCTATCCATAAGAGAAGAAGGAAGTGGATGGAATCTATATCTGGATGATAAACAAATACATCATGTGGAGAACTATTGCATTGAAAGTTCTACATTACCCGGAACTGCAGAACTCTCAATCAAACTGCTTGTTAAATACCCTTAACCAAGGAATTGCTTAAATGCAATTTCTTTTGCAAGTTCCACAAGAATGGAAAGCGAAGCGCCAACGCCTTTAGAGAGGGCCTTTTTCCATACAGATTCGTTTCTTATATTTGAGAGAAATTCATGTCCTTTTGGAGACAGGTCGCGAATATCTGTGTGTGTTCCGCCGGAATAGTAATGTACATCGCAAATAAGCCCTGATTCTTCGCATTGCTTTATATGGTAGATAATCTCTTCATGAGAATAGGCAGATAAAGAATCAAATGGCGCTTCTTCCTTGTACTCGGTTTGATGGTGGAAATCACTGTGTTCCTCTACGGCAATAAGGATATCACGGATACAATTAGGGTTAAGCTTCATCTTGTTCTCCTTTTAGGGTATTTCAGCATGGCAGTGCTGATAAGGGGATTATAGCACAGAAGCAGGTGAGGCGGTAGGGTTTTTCAAAATCAGACAATGGTTCCGGGTGGCACATGCCATCCGGGCAGCTAAAGCGGCCATGCCGGCCAGACGGCATGAGGGTCCGAAGCCCCTGGAACTGCTGACGGGCTGCATATGCAGGAAGTACCTGCCAGGGAAGGGATACACGCCTGTCCCTCCCCCGGCAGGCCGGGAACCAGGAAAACATGACACGCCCCGGTGAAGTGATCCGGCGTCTGAAAGGTTGCACGACAGCATCCGGCATAGGGCAGGCTGCCACCCTGTAAGCCATGGGGCGTGACATGGACGGGTGGAGGCCTGTGGTATGCAAAACCAGCGCAGGAAGGAGGTGACAGGAATGCCAAGGGTAAAACCACTGACCACGGAACAGAAGAGGGAACGCAAGGTCCTGGGACTGACAGAGTGGATTGACGGACGGATGCACAGGAGGAGGCTGACGCAGACGGACATGGCCAGGGCCCTGGGGATCTCCCAGCAGGCATTTTCCAGCAGGATGAACCCAGAGAAGTACAGAACCGGGGAGATAAAGGACCCGTTCAGCTACGGGGACCTGCTGGTAATCTTCAAGACCCTGGAGGCCACGCAGGAGGAGAAGGAGCAGCTGATGACGCTGTGATTCCTCCCAGGGAGGGGAAAGGGGAAGAGATGGCTAAGGACATACTGGAACAGCTGAAGGGGGAGGCCCTGTATGCACAGCGTTCCTTTTCCAGGGAACTGCTGTATCAGACTTATGGAAAGGCGCAGATGGCAAGACAGCTTGGGGCCTTGACGCGACCAGGGTTCATGGAGATCAACCACATGACGGAGGGAGTACATAAGGCACCAGAATGAAGAATATTCTGCCATGTGCGGCAGGAAGGAGGAAGGAACATGAAAAGTGAACTGGCCGGCCTTGCGGATTCCATAGCAAAGCGGTTGATAGAGGAGGGCTTCACTGTCCAGAGATACAACGCATACACTACAAACAGCATATATTTGAAGTTGGATTATGGTGTATGCAATTCCATAAGGATCAGCGACCACCCCGGCAAGAAGCATCTGAAATACCGCTACAACATAGGCACGTTTGTCACGGGGTACCGGGAGGAAAAGGACAGGTACCCGCGCCTGTATTACCAGGCGGGGAAGACCCGGAACCTGGTAAGGCGGATCCTCCGGGACAGGGAGGACAAACTGGCCCGGTACGGGCCGGACGGGTACCGCAGGCTGATGCAGAAGAACAGGCAGGACAATGCCGGGAGCCGGGGGTTCTGGCAGGAGGCGGTGCTGCTGCTGGGAGAAGGGAAGGGAGGGAAGGACGGGTGAAGGAATCAATCATACAGATCCCCAGGGCCGGTGAATCCTGGGTCATGGGCCTGGTGTCCATGGGGATCCTGGAAGTGACGAAGGACGGGATCCGGTGCAAGGAAAAAGAAAATGCCCCACTGCTGACCGCGAATCAGAGTGGGACAAAAGAAAAATGCACATACATTCATTATAGGGGATGGGGAAATGGTAAGCGACCCGGCATGTGCGGACTATAAATGCATGGAAAGGAAGTACCAGGTGGAAAAAAAATTGGATGACAGGTGGCTGAAGGAAGCCGCCATGAGGGAATTCCTGGATGCCCACATAAGGATCCAGGGGATGCAGAAGGAGAAAAATGTATTCTGCGAAGGGATAAGCATGATCGGGCCGGACAGCATGATCGCGTTCCGCGAAGGCGTTGCGGAGGCCGCGGCCCTTGTGGGTGCGGAACTTAAGGAGGAATACTGGCAGGACACGGAAGAGCACCACTTTGAGTATCCATGGAGGTATTCGTTCACCTATGGCGGCGTAGAATTCTACATGCTTTCCGAGGAAAGGATGGTGCCGGATAATGATGACACAGACTGAAGTGGAGAATCCCATGGTGGTTGACTGGTGGTGGGACGAACAGGAATACCGGGTGCCCAGCAGGGCACGGCTGGAGAGGGAAAGACAGGCCTACGAAGAGGCAGAAAGGGAGGGAAGGGTATATGGAGGAAGTAAGGACAGTCATCACACAGGAGCAGGCCAGGATATCCAGCAACTTTGAACAGGTCGAGAAGGCCATAAATGACACCCTGGAGGAATACAGGGGTGCGGTCTTCACGGAGGAAACAAAGGCATGTGCAAAGAAGCATGTTGCGTCCCTCCGGGCGCAGAAGAAGCATTTCCAGGACAACCTCCGGGAGGAGAAGAAAAAGTACATGCAGCCCTGGGAAGAATTCGAGGGACAGGCAAAACGGCTGATCGCAATGTATGACGAACCGATCAGCCTGATCAGCGGGCAGGTACAGGCCTTCGAGGAAAAAAGGATTGCGGAAAAGAGACAGACGGTATCCGGGATTTATGGCACGCTGGTCCCTGTCTCCCTGCGGGAATACATACCCCTGCAGCGGATATACAACCCCAGGTGGGAAAATGCCACGGTGAAGGAAAAGGACATCCGTGAAGAGATTTCCGGCATGGCCGAAAGGGTACAGAAGGATGTGTCCGTCATCAGCGGCATGGATTCCGGGGCCGTGCCCGCGGCACTGGACCTGTACCGCGAGACCCTGGACCTGGGACAGGCGGTCTCCCACATAAATTCCTATGAGAAACAGCGGCAGGAAATCCTTGACAGGGAACAGGAACGCAGGCGCCGGGAGGAAGCGGAAAGGATCCGCAGTGAGGAGCGGGAAAGGATGCTCGCGGAACGGCGTGCCAGGGAAGAGAAGGAAGCCGCGCTGCGCAGGGCAGAGGAGGAGAAACAGGAAGCGCTGCGGAGGGCTGAAGAAGAGAAGGGACGTGCCCTCCGGCAGGCGGAGCTGGAGCGCGAGGAGGCGGCGAGACAGGCAGAGGCAGAAAAAGCAGCCGCAGTGGAACAGGCAAGGGAGGAGGCTGCACAGGAGGTAATTGACAGCTTCATTCCGGATGCAGATGCAGAGACATCCCTTTATGAGTACAGGATTGCCCTTTCCACTGATGCAAGGGAAAAACTGGAGATGTACATGGACAGCGTGGGAATCGAATGGGAGATGATGTGATATGGACAACCTCATGTATTACGACCAGTGCCGGGAAGTCCCCGAATCCGCAAAAAAGAAAATCACCGGGGGCCGGATAAACGGCATGACGGACATAAACCCCATGTGGAGGATCAAGAAGCTGACGGAGATGTTCGGGCCGTGCGGGATCGGATGGTACTATGAATCCTGCAGGGAATGGATGGAAACCCATGGGGATGAAGTTGCCGCCTTTGTCAAGATCAACCTGTACATAAAGGTTGGCGGGGAATGGTCAAGGCCCATACAGGGGACCGGGGGGAGCAGGTTCGTGGAGATGCAGAGGAATGGCCCTTATGTATCGGACGAATGCTATAAGATGGCCACCACGGATGCCATATCGGTTGCCTGCAAGCAGCTTGGCATGGGTGCGGATGTCTACTGGGAAAAGGACGAATCAAAATATGCAGGGAAAAACCAGGACGGGGGGGCACAGGGAAAAGCCAGTCCCCCGGAAGACCCGGAACTGGAATCCCTGCGCGGCAGGATGGAATCCGAATGCCGCAGGACAGGCATCAGCCTGAAAACACTCCGGTCCGTCTACGGGAACATCGGCGGGATAGGGGACATGACGAAACTCCAGCTAAAGGATGCCCTTGGAAAAATGAAGAATACCCCGGACAGGGCGGTACCGGGATGAAGTTCACCGGCAGGATAAAGGACATGGGGCGCACCCTCGGCGGGATCCCCGTGGTCACCCTGGAATGCCCCGGCATGGACACCGGGGAGGCCCTGGGGCTGTCACAGGCAGGCCTCCTGGACGTGGAAATAAGGAAACACAGGGAGAGGCGCAGCCTGGATGCAAACGCGTATTACTGGGTGCTTGTGGGGAAAATCGGGAAGGCCACCGGGGACAGCAGGAACCATGTCCACAACACCATGCTTGACCGCTACGGGGAGCTGGACCGCATGCCGGACGGCAGCCTCATCCCGTACTGCATCCGGGATGACATTGACTACCTGGAATTCCCGTTCCCGCACCTAAAGCCCACGCAGAAGACCCTATCAAAGGGTGACAGGCTGTACAGGTGGTACTACCAGATCAGGGGAAGCAGCGAATACAATACCGCGGAGATGTCCCGGCTGATAGAAGGGGCGGCAGGCGAATGCAGGGAAATGGGGATCGAGACGATCCCCCCGGAGGAACTGGAAAGGATGATGGCGGCATATGGGAAGAAGGCGGGGAAGTGACACGGGCCGCGGAAGGGAGACGGGAAGGCCGCCCCCGTAGGGGGTGCAGCGTAACCGCAGGCCGTCCGTTGTTGTTACGGGTCCGACACATTCATCACACAGGGCGGCGGGAAATGCGCCGCCCCGGAAAAAAGGAAGGAACGTATGGAGTACTTACTGACAATACCGGGGACGCTGGACAACCTTAACGACTACATAGCAGCAGAACGGTCCAACAGGTACATGGGTGCCAGGATGAAGGCAGACAACGGGAGGCGTGTATCGCTTGCAGTCAGCCGGTGCCTTCGGGGGACCAGGATTGAAAGGCCCGTATACATGCAGTACACGTGGTATGAACCGAACAGGAGGAGGGACCTTGACAACATCAGTTCCTTTGGAAGGAAGGTGATCCAGGATTCCCTGGTGGGGGCCGGTGTGCTGAAGGATGACGGGTGGAAGCAGGTCACGGGGTTTTCCTACAGGTTCCGGGTGGATAAGGAAAATCCACGTATAGAAGTGGAGATCAGAGAGGTATAGGCATGGCACGTCCCAGACAGGACGGATTGCTCTATTTCTCATTCGATACGGATTTCTTTTATGCAGACCAGAGAATAAAGCGGCTGCATTCCAGGTATGGAAGTGACGGGATGCTGTTTTACATCTATCTGCTTACGGAAATCTATCGGAACGGATATTACACAAGGTGGGACGGGGAAAGTGTGGACAATGCCATTGATGACCTCCGCCTCACGGAAGGGCTCATAGAGCAGGTAATGGCATTCCTGGTCAGCCGGTCACTACTCGTGAAGAGAACACTTGCTGATTCGGACACTGTCATTACTTCGCCGGGAATACAGAAACGGTACCAGGAAGCTATCAAAAGCCGGAAGAGGGATGTGTATGTTGACGCAGATATCTGGCTGCTGGATGAAAATGAGACGGCTCCCTTTATTAAAGTTACCGGCAATAAAAGTAAATCCTGCGGAAATAAAAGTAAATCCTGCGGAAATGAGAGTAAATCCTGCGGAAATGACATAAAGGAAAGTAAAGTAAAGGAAAATAAAGAAAATAAAAACATAACCGCGCATTCCGGCGAAGCGCGTGAGACAGGGCTGGAAGATTTTTATGAATCCATCTGGGAACTGTACCCGGTCAAGAAGGGGAAGGGGCAGGTATCAAAGGCGAAGAAAAAAGCCCTGCAGAAGATCGGCTATCCCCATATCAGAAGATGCGTGGAGCGGTTTGTCGCAGATATGAAGTCTTCCGGAAGGGACAGGAAATACTGGATGCACGGGAGCACCTTTTTTAACTCGGGATATGTTGATTACCTGGATGAAAACTGGGACAGCGGAAACAGCGGGGCCACGGGCATGGTGCCTTCCGGAAAACTGCCCGTGGAAGCGGGAGACACGCAGGAGCCCGGGGATACAGTTTATGATGGGGAGGAATGGTGGAAATACGGGCCGAATGCCTGGGAGGACTGACAGTGTACCAGTTTAGAAGGAATGATGCATTTGAATTCGCAGGGTTCATCCATGCACAGGCAAGGGAGAGGAACGGGGAGCTTTTTTTCAAGTCCTGCCCGTACTGCAGCCCGGATCCCAGGACAAGGGACTGGAATACCTTTTCCATAAACCTGGAAACGGGACAGTTCAAATGCCTCCGTGCATCATGCGGGGTATCCGGCAACATGCTGACCCTGGCGAAGGACTTTGACTTTTCCCTTGGGAATGACGTGGACGAATATTACCGGCCCAGGAGGCAGTTCCGCAGGATGAAGACCCCGGAAAAGCCAATTGAGCCAAAGCCGGAGGCCATAAGGTACCTTTCCGGGCGTGGGATATCCATGGAGGTGATCCGCAGGTACCAGGTGACTGTCCAGACGGAACATCCCGACATCCTGGTGTTCCCGTTCCTGGACGGGGACGGGAAAATGCAGTTCGTGAAATACCGCAAGACGGACTTTGACCGGGAAAGGGATAAAAACAAGGAATGGTGTGAGGCCGGATGCAAGCCGATCCTGTTCGGGATGGCCCAGTGTGAAGGGACTGACCGCCTTGTGGTGACGGAAGGGCAGATAGACAGCCTGTCCGTGGCAACGGCAGGGATCGGGAATGCCGTGTCCGTCCCGAACGGGGCAAAGGGTTTTGCCTGGATCCCGTACTGCTGGGACTGGATAAACAGGTTCCGGGAGGTGGTGGTGTTCGGGGATTACGAGAAGGGGAGGATCACCCTGCTGGAGGAGCTTTCACAGAGGCTGAAATGCACGGTAAGGCATGTCCGGGAGGAGGATTACCTGGACTGCAAGGATGCAAACGAGATCCTGCAGAGGCACGGGCCGGGACAGGTGCGTAAGTGCGTGGAAAATGCGGTCATGGTGCCCGTAAGGCGGGTAACGGACCTGGCAGACGTGGAAGACGTGGACATCTTTAACCTGCAGAAGCTGAAGACAGGGATCAGCCGGCTGGACCGGCTGCTTTACGGGGGACTTCCATTTGGCGGCCTGGTCCTTATCTCCGGGAAGCCGGGGGAGGGGAAAAGCACGCTGGCAGGCCAGATCCTGGTAAATGCGCTGGAACAGGGGCACAGGTGTTTTGCATACAGCGGGGAACTGCCGAATTACAACTTCCGTGCATGGATGGACTTCCAGATAGCCGGCAGGAGTCATGTATTTGAATACCGGAACCAGTGGGGGGACAGGAATTACAGTGTGTCGAAGGCCAACAGGGAGGCCATAGCCGGATGGTACAGGGGGAAATGTTTCCTGTATGACAGCGGCATGCTGGAAGGTGATGAAAAGGAAAGCCTTACGGTGACAGTGGAGGAAACCATCATGAAGTATGGCGTGGATGTCATCCTGCTGGACAACCTCATGACGGCCCTAGACCTGGAGGATGTGTCCGCATATGACAAATATGACAGGCAGAGCATGTTCGTGAAAAAGCTGGCACGCCTTGCACGGAAACACAATGCCCTTGTCATCCTGGTGGCACACAAGCGCAAGAATAATTTCTCCTCCAACGAGAATGACGAGATAAGCGGGAGCATGGACATCTCAAACCTTGCATCCGTCACCATTGCATATGAGAAGGACAGGGAACTGGAAGACGGCCAGAGGCGGCTGAAGGTATCGAAGAACCGGCTGTTCGGGAAGACGTGTGCGGAAGGATACATAATGGACTTTGATGAGAAATCCAGACGGATATACGGAACGGGGGATGACCCGGACCATGACTTTGGCTGGGATAAAGGCGGGTGGATCCAGTTGACGGAGGGAATGGAGATACCTTTTTAGGAGGCAGGGATGGAAGAACTGAAAATAATATATGGCCTTATAACATCCGTCTGGCAGCTGTTCAAGAAGCACGGATCCGGCATGCTGACAGACGGGCAGTGGGAATCCCTTGTTGCAGACGGGGAAGTACAGGTAAAAAAATACCGCGGACTGGGGAAACAGTATGAAATGCTTTACCGGGATATGTTTGACGCAGTGCAGAAATATTATATCCGCATGAAAGGGGACATAAGGAATGAACCTTTACACAGTCGTAACGAATGACAGGTATGAATTCCCGGTGAAATGCGACATAAGGGCAGGGGAGGCAGCACGCTTCCTGGGGGTTTCTGCCAGCTGGATGCACAGGATCGTGCATGACCCGCCGAAGAAATCCAGGTACAGGGTCATTGTCTCCGGGAAGGTTAAGTTTGACAAGCGTGCATATGACAAATGGTACGGCATGACCCATGACAGGAGCCGGTACTTCAGTGAGCGTGGGAAACGGGTCCGGCAGGAAAGGAAAAGGATACAGATGGAAAACCATGGACAGGAGGACAGGGATGGGAAATATTGATTACAGCAGGCTGGAGGAGATCACGGTAAGGGACCAGGAGGAACTTGATGCCATACCAGATGATTTTACGGGCAGGATATACATCGAATTTGGCACATTGTACAACAGGGCCATAGTGAGAAAAGAGTATCCTGGCAGCGTGGTAGCCAGGGAGAACAGCAGCGTGGAGGCCTGGGGGAACAGCAGCGTGGAGGCCTGGGGGAACAGCAGAGTGGAGGCCTGGGGGAACAGCAGCGTGGAGGCCTGTGGGAACAGCAGCGTGGTAGCCAGGGAGAACAGCAGCGTGGAGGCCTGGGGGAACAGCAGAGTGGAGGCCTGGGGGAACAGC
>CAJUGH010000010.1:121485-125685 GCA_910586215.1 uncultured Acetatifactor sp.
AGAGTGGTAGCCAGGGAGAACAGCCAGGTAGTTGACAGGCTTACCTTCGGCAGAATAGAAATTACAGGAAATGCCAGGATCGTATACATGCCTAAGACAATTGAAGAATACTGCTCATTCTACGGAATCGAACATGACAAGAAAAAGGGAAAATTTTTCAAATGTGTACATAAGAAGGAGGATACCTTCTTTTCCGGGTATGATAAGAATTTTGTATACAAAATCGGGGAAAAGGCAGTTGCCGATAAACTGGACCCGAACCCTCGTGAAGACTGTGGGCATGGGATACATATCGCACACCTTGCATGGGTCCTTGATTACGGGAATAACTGGGATGACCTTGCAATACTTGAGGTGGAAGCGGAACTGGATAAGATAGTGCTGCCGGATGGCTGCCCCGGAAAGATAAGGTGTAATGAAGTGAAAGTAATCCGGGAGGTTCCGCTGGAAGAATGCGGCATATACGGAAAGATACTGGCGAAGCGACAGAAAACATGAAAACTGGATACACGCAGATGTTTGTAGATGTAAAAAGCAGGGGATCTTGGGAATGGATTACCCGTCTGAGATGATAGAGAAGGGACTGGATGAGGAAGGGATCACGGACAGGTACATGGCGGCAGCGTATGGGTTCGGGGTGGCCCAGGCGATGGCCCAGGAGGCCATCCAGATGTATGGCAGATACAGCGCAGAAGGAAGTGGGTGAGGATTACAAGCGGCAGATCATGGGTAGGTTCACAAGGGTGGAATAAAGATTTCAGAAAGGAGCCGGGACCTTCCCGGGAAAAAGGCGCGCCGGGTTCCTTGATGGAAAAATGGCAAAGACGAATAAGATTGTGGAGGAAGGGGTGCAGACAGATTACACAAGCGTAATCGTAAGCTATTCCAACGGGATTGATAGTACAGGGGCTTTATATTGGGCGTTGAACGAATTCCCGAAAGAAAAGATATTTCTCCTGTATTGTGATACAGGGTTTGAGTATCCGGAGAATGTGCGGATGTTTTACCAGACAGCCAGGTTTTTGGGGATTAAGCCGGTACTCCTGCAGCATCCAAAAGGTTTCTTGAACCTGCTGCTGGAAGAGAGGATGAAATGGCCGGATATGAAAAACAGATGGTGTACGGCCTATCTTAAAACCGGCGTGACTGACAAATGGATCCGGTCCAACAGGGAACTTCTGGGGAACAGGTGCCTGTTCATATCCGGTGAGCGAAGGGACGAGAGCAGGGGGCGGGCAAAGCTGCCGGAAATAGAATACCACAGCACCACTTTATGGACGAAACGGAAGGGGGATTTTGTCTGTCATTGGTACCGTCCCTGCCTTGACTATGAGAAAGGAAAGATGTTTGAGCAGGGGAAGGAACTGCATCTGGAGCCACATTTCTGTTATGAATACCTGGGACGCTGTAGCTGCATGGCCTGTATGTTTATGGGAGACCGCCATGCGATTGAAAACATGAAAAGGTATCCGGAGCAGATACAGCCGTTTATACAGGCAGAGATCAAGCTGTCCCACACCTGGAAGAAGGGAAAGGGATTGGAAGAACTGTGGAATCAATGCCATGATATAGACGATGTGGATCAGGATAGTATCAGAGAAGATAAGAAAAATGGCAGGAGTACTGCAAAAGGAAGGGATTGGATTACGGATGAACGCAGTATTGAAATATCCGGGAAGTAAATGGAATATATCCAGTAAGCTGGTGGAACTGATACCGCCGCACCACAGCTATGTGGAGCCATACTTTGGTAGCGGGGCCGTGCTGTTTACGAAGAATCCATCTGACATTGAGACCGTGAATGACCTGGACGGGGAGGTGGTAAACCTCTTCCGCTGCATCCAGCAGGATTCCGGGAGGCTGGCAAGGCTGGTGATGACCACCCCTTTCTCGCGGGAAGTATATGACAGGCAGTTTGACCCGGACAGCTCATGTGCCAGCCGGTACCAGAGGGCGGCAGGGTTCCTGGTCCGGTGCTGGCAGGGACACGGGTTCCGCACCAGCGGTGGAAAGGTTGGATGGAAAAACGATGTACAGGGCAGGGAGCGTGCATATGCCATGTGGGACTGGTACTGCCTGCCGGAACGTATCATAGAGGTTGCGGAGCGACTGCGGAAGGTGCAGATCGAGTGCAGGCCTGCCCTGGAAGTGATAAGGCGGTTCGATTACCCGGACGTGTTCATGTACATAGACCCGCCGTACCTGTTGGCAACCAGGGCAGCAAGGCAGTATAGGCATGAGATGACGGACGCGGACCATGAGGAACTGCTGGATACAATCCTGCGGAGCAGGGCGCGGATCATGATCTCCGGGTATGAGTCGGGGATGTACAATGATTGCCTGCAAGGATGGGGCAGGGAGTACTTTGCAAGCTGTGCAGCACAGGGCAGGCCCAGGCAGGAAGTGGTCTGGATGAATTATGAGCCGCCAATGTGCCAGATGCGGATCGAGGATATACCGGGGGTGGAACCATGAGGGAACTGACACATCTGAGCCTGTTTTCCGGGATAGGAGGTATGGATCTTGCTGCCGAATGGGCGGGATTCACGACAGTCGGACAATGCGAATGGGCAGGATACCAGACAAAGGTACTGGAGAGGCACTGGCCGGACGTGCCGCGGTGGAAGGACATTAGGACATTGACAGGAGAGAGTTTCCATGAAAGGACAGGTAGAAGGACAGTTGACGTTATTTCCGGGGGATTCCCCTGCCAGCCATTTTCCGTTGCCGGGAAGCAGCGGGGCAAGGAGGATGACCGCTACCTCTGGCCAGAAATGGTTAGGGTTATCAAGGAACTGCGGCCCACTTGGGTTGTTGGAGAAAATGTTGCTGGAATCGTTAGGATGGCACTCCCCGATATTTTATCTGAACTGGAAACCTGTGGATATCGGACAAGGGCATTTCTTGTACCAGCTTGCGCTGTCGGAGCCCGACACAGACGGTACAGGGTCGCAATTGTGGGCTACTCCGAACACAATGGACTATCTGCCGCAACGGTCACAGGAAGCCTTGGAGAGACAGACACAGGGGAGCCGCAAGGGAAGGACCAGGCCGGCAAATTTGAGGGAGCAGGTAAACACAGAGACGGTGAAGTTGTGGCCGACACCGAAATCCTCAATAAGAGGGGATTGCCCATCAGAGAGGAAACGAAGAAGCCCAGACCTGCCAACGGCGGTGAAGATATACAACACGCCGACAGCCCAGGATGCAAAGAACAGCACCCTCCCGGAGAGCCAGATAAACAGGGATTCCCTGGTCGGGGATGTCATGAGGGAAATGTTCGCCACTCCACAGGCAAGGGATTTTCGGACAGGACAGGCGAGCAGATGGGAGGACAAGGAACGCAGGAGCAGGAATCTGAACGACCAGATAGCCATGTTCCCGACACCGACAACACCACGACCGCACGATTCGGAGAATACTGTTGGAAAAGCAATGCCGGGGCAGAAGCAGAAAAATCTGGAATCGGTGGTAGCACAGAATGGTCAGCTGAGCCCGGATTGGGTGGAGTGGCTGATGGGCTTCCCGGCTGGGTGGACGGATATTGGGACATAGAGCCGGACATACCGAGGACGGCACAGGGGATCCCGCACAGGGTTGACCGATTGAAAGCCCTTGGAAATGCAGTAGTGCCGCAACAGTTTTATCCAGTGTTTAAGGCAATATCAGAAGTGGAAAGGAGACAATATGGGAAGACTGACAGAAAGAACGGCTGACGGAATACTCGTCAAAGAAGATTACGGGGAAGATGTATTAAAAACGCTGTATCAGTGCTATGGGGCAGAGCCAATGCCGCATTATGCAAATTGTGATGAGGGATATTGTGCAATGGAGAAGCTGGCAGAATACGAAGACTTAGAGGAACAGGGGAAGCTGCTAAAACTGCCCTGTGCGGTGGGGGATACGGTATATACAGACAGGGCAATGTATGGATGGTATTTTCAAAAGAAAGACAGACCGTATAAAGCAACGGTTGTATATATCGGAATTAACGGACTGGACAACTACATAAATGTTTGTTTCGGAAACGGGCATATGCTTCGGTTCGAATTTTCGGATATAGGAAAAACTGTTTTCCTCATCAGAGAAGAAGCCGCCGCAGCCCGCAACTACGGGAATGCAGGCGCCGGGGGACAGGAAGGGTAACACAGGCAGCAGGGGGAGGGATATTATGGGACGTACAGAAAATGAAGCAAAAAA
>CAJUGH010000011.1 GCA_910586215.1 uncultured Acetatifactor sp.
AATTCCAAAACCGACGGTATAGTCCGGATTAAAGAAGGTGTATTGAGATTGTCAGAATAAATCTGACTATGATTTTTGCACTCTTTTTTGTCAAATTGCTCTGTTGACATTTTCAATACATCTTAAATTTTACACTTGAAAGGCATTCAGATACTTTCAAGTGTTAATTTTATTTAAGGAGGTATTCAAATGAATATCAGTAAAACGAAAAAGTACACAACAATAGGTATGCTATGCGCACTTGCTTATGTCGCAGTGGCTGTGGGGCGCATTCCACTCATACTTTTTTTGAAGTATGATCCCAAAGATGTAATCATAGTAATTGGTGGATTGATTTTTGGACCGCTTACTTCATTTGCTGTAACAATCATTGTTTCTGTAGTGCAAATGTTCACGATTAGCGGAACGGGAATTTTGGGTTGTGTCATGAATATCATCTCAAGCTGTTCCTTTGCGTGTACTGCCGCATTTATCTATAAAAGGAAACATAAGCTATCGGGCGCCATATTGGGACTTTTTTGTGGTTGGGGTTGTCAGGTTGTAGTCATGATGTTTTGGAACTATTTGATTGCTCCAATCTACATGGGTTACCCAAGAGAAGCTATTGTAGAATTATTGCTTCCAGCATTTTTGCCCTTTAATCTCATTAAGGGAGGATTGAATGCGGCAATAACAATGCTTTTATATAAACCTGTTGTTACTGTTTTGCGCCGCTCCAATTTAATTGAATCTAAGCAGGATTCCGGTAAAATGCAGTTAAATACCGGCGTGCTATTAGTGGCTCTGCTACTGTTTATAACGTGTGTGTTATTGATACTTTCTTTTCATGATATAATTTAGCTGCTTCCCTTGCGGGTTTGTGTGCATCCACAGTAACCGCCTCTGTAATTCCCCTTATTGCAGTGGCGGTTACTGTGATATCTTACCCATAACCACAGGCCCGGACGCCCCTGTTGCAGAGGGCATGTTATTGGGAACTCCCATGACAGCTTCGTTGGCAAGTATAGCAAAAGCCACCGCCTCTTTGGCATCGCTGTCATAGCCCATATCCTCATTTGTGAGGATATCCATCCCTGGAAGACATTCCCTCAGATGATCCAGTAGTGTCTGATTATGGCTGCCCCCTCCCCCAACGACCAGGCACTTTGGATATACAGGTGAAAAATGTCTGATGCCATAGGCAATGGTTTCCGCTGTGAACCGTGTGGCCGTGGAGAGCACATCCAAAAGGCTGATGTCTTCCATCCGGGCATAGGCAAGGAGTCTGTCCACATACGCAGAACCATAGGCTTCCCGCCCTGTTGTCTTCGGAGGCTTCCTGTACAAATAGGCATCCTGCATCATGTTATCCAGCAGCCGTGGACTGACCCTTCCTAAAGCTGCCATTTTCCCACCTGCATCAAAACGCGCTTCTCCCCCTGTCAACCGGAAAGCCAGGGCATCCATGACCATATTGCCAGGACCTGTGTCAAAAGCCAGAATCTCCTCCGGCCCTGCATTCCCGGGCAGAATGGTGATATTTCCAATCCCCCCGATATTCTGCAACGCCACAGTCCGGGAGGGATCGTGGTACAGCAGATAGTCCGCATAAGGCACCAGTGGAGCGCCCAGTCCCCCGGCTGCAAGATCCCGCACCCGGAAATCTCCCACCACAGGACATCCCAGGGTCTGGGCAATGACGGCGTCCTCCCCGATCTGCAGGGTGCCTCGCAAAGCATGACCCAGATATGCTTCTTCCAGAGGCATATGCCATACTGTCTGCCCATGATTTCCCACAAGGTCAATCTCCTCAGGGGATACCCCTGCCTGGCGGCATAATGCAAGGCAGGCATCTGTATATAACTCTCCCAGAAGGAAGTTCAGACAGCAAAGCTCCCGCGCCCCGCCAAAATCTCCTTCTGCCACCTTGAGAATCTTCTGTCTGACCTGCGCGTCAAATGGCAGATACACAAAAGAGAGCTGGCGGACCTTAAGTGTTTCTTTGCTGCCACTTATGACAGTCAGCACAGCATCAATGCCATCCGCTGAAGTGCCCGACATCAGCCCGATGACCAGGCGGGAAGGCTTTTGTCTCACCACGGCCAGATCCTTCATTCCCCTGCCTCCTGTTCCCCCAGAATCTCCCTGTAAATGGTATTCCGCAGTCTGTCATGATACACTTTGTTTCCGGGAGAATGCATATGCTGGATATATAGTACCGCAATCTGTGCTTTGGGATCTACAGACACATAGGATCCAGCCGCCCCATTCCATCCAAAGGTTCCGGGGCTGGCCAGGGATCCGGCCTTTTGGGCATCCTGGAGCACATACACGCCCAGACCGTAGTGGTATCCTGGAAGCCACGCTGCCTGGAACGTTTCCTGCCACTCTTCGTCATACACCGGCGTGGCCATCCGCTTTAATGTCTCTTCTTCCAGGATCCTTTTTCCCTCTGGTGTCTTCCCGCCCCTGGAGAGCATGCCCACAAACCTGGCATAGTCATCCAGGGTGGAGATGATACCTGCGCCTCCGCTTTCATAGGCGTCTCCTGGCACAAAAGGATTTCCCGGCGCACAGGGCAGAATCTCTTTTCCTTCCCCCTCACACATATACCGGACTGCCTTTCTCTCTCTCCATTCCCCAGGCAGATGGAAAAAGGTTTCCTTCATTCCCAGGGGATCAAAAATCTCTTTTTTCAAAAACTGATAAAAACCCATCCCGGACCACACTTCAATCAATGCCCCCAGCACGTCATGACAGAGACTGTACTGAAAGCGTTCTCCCGGATCAAAGTCCAGGGGTCTTCCGGCCAGGAAACGGATGGTTTCCAGGGTGGGACAGGCGCCTCCCGTGGCATCCTTAGCCGCCTGGACCGCCCCATCCCCCATGTCATAATTCAGCCCTGCGGACATGGTAAGCAAATGGCACACCAGCATAGGTGTCCTGGCTGGACGCAGCGTGCTCCTGCCGTTTTCCAGTCTTTCCCGCACATACATTTCTCCATATTCGGGAAGATATTTTTCCACCGGATCCTCCAGCCGGAAAGCCCCTCGTTCCCAGAGCATCATGGAAGCAGTGCAGGTAAGCAGTTTGGTACAGGAAAACAAATCAAAGAATTCCTCTCCGGAAAGGGGAATCCCCTTCTCCCTGTCCCGGAAACCGGCAATATGGCGGAACACCTGCTCCTGTCTGTAAAACACCACACATTCCCGCCCCGGACCTGCATCATAAGCCTCTCCATCCTCCAACAGTTCCCTTGTCCTCCTAAAATCCGTCATACCTCTTCCCTTCACACTTCCTGTTTTAGTCTTTCCTTAAACGCTTCCCACTTGCTTTCATCCCCTGTCTCCGCATTCCATCCAATGATGCCGGGGCAAAGTTTCCCATTTACATCATAATGACGGATCACATGACTGCTATCCACATGATACGTCTTCATCAGATATTGGATCAGCTTTGCCGCCCGGTCCAGCACGGCATCTGTATAGCTCCAGGCGGGATCATTGGCCTGCGTCATCTGGCCTGTATGATTTGTGGAACATATCTCCACACTGATGGAATTGGCATTTCCGGCGGTTCCGAACAGGGATCCTCCGCTGGTCTCCTGGCGTGGCCCCCCCACAGACCAGCAATAGCGGTTAGCCGGATCCGGATTATACTGGATGGTAGTCTCGTCATCTACGATAAAATCTGCCGATGCCTGTCTTGGCCCGTGGTCAAACCAGTCTGCAACCTTCTGTGCGGCCCCGGCACCGGAGCAGAGACCTGCCGTATAATGCACAACAATATACCGGATCTCTCTCCCCACTGCTTCTGTTGTATTTACGGTACTTACCTTCCGAATGATATCCATATTCCCTCCTCTTTCCATCGGTTCAAGAACCTGTCTGTCCTGCTTCCCTGACCGCCAGCATGGCGGCCCCGGCAGCGCCATCAGCCAGGGGCATCTTAAGTTCCACCCCCGGGGCCTGCCGGGCAAGCAACGCAAGAACCTGCTGTCTCAGCAGCGTATCTGCCGCCAGCAGGCCGCCCATCAGGGAAAGGGACATGTGCTGCAGGGAAAGCTTTCTTTGCACTGTCAGCACCAGTTCCAGAAGTCCTGCCGCTCCTTTATCTATGACAGCCATGGCGGCAGCATCCCCCATCCGGCCTGCCCGCTCTACCAGGGGTGCCAGGGAAGCCACGTGGCTCTTGTCAGGGACAGCGTACACCAGCCGGACCAGTTCTTCTATCCCCGATGCCTTCCACTCCTCCAGGATCATTCCAGTCAGAACCGTGTGGTCCCTTCTGCCGTCATGGGCACGCACTACTGCACACAGCGCATCCCTGCCCAGGGCATAGCCGCTTCCCTCATCGTCAATCAAGTGTCCGAAGCCTCCGGCCCGGCAGCTTCTCCCCTCCTGGTCCCTGCCCATGCAGATGCTTCCCGTACCTGCAATCAGGATCGCACCGCTCTCTCCCCCGCATGCGCCGTAGAGGGCAATCTCCTGGTCTCCCATAAGCAGCAGCTTGCAGTCCCCGCCTAAGAGGCCTGCGGCCCTCTCCATCACACGCCTTGTCTCCGGGTTGGTGATACCTGCCGCACCGATGCAGACTGCACGGCACTCTCCCCGTCCTGCAATGTATGCAAAGATTTCCTCCAGCCTCTCCAGGGCCTGCCTGCTGCCAATGCTGTTCACATTAAAAGGTCCAAAGTGTTTTCTCTCCAGGAAGGCACCATCTGTTTTCCTAAGTTCCAGGGTGGTGCCGGTCCCACCCCCATCCATGCCTGCGACAATCCTCATAGCCCATCCTCCTCCCCCGCAAAGCAGGGACTGTCCAGAACCCCTTGTATCTGTCATTCCATCTGATATGAGATGTGGCAACAGTTCCGTGTCCTTTCTGAACTGTTACCACTTCTCCCTATGTGTACAGATGGAACCTGGCCTTGCGCTCCAGGAATGCCGCGCACTCCTTCTGGTAGGTCCCAAGGATCTCTTCTCTGTCCCAATTCCCCAGAAGCCCTTCCCCGCCGCTAAGCAGGGCCAGTCCTGGTTTTCCTCCCTCCCTGTGGGGAGGACGGAGTGCATAGTGATCCGGATATAAGTTCCGCACCAGATCCAGCAACACCACCCCTATGGTAACCGGACGGATCGCATCCACATCTGTCACATGAAGCCGCAGTCCCTGGCAGGCGATCCCCTCATATTTAGAGCAGGTCGGGGTAAAATGTACAGGCTCTGCCTTTACACCTGGCAGGTGACACTTTTCAAATGCATGGCATAGCTGCTCACCGTCCACATAGTCTGCCCCTATGATGCGAAATGGCGCTTCCGTCCCCCTGCCCTCAGATAGATTGACTCCCTCAAACAGGCAGGTACCCGGATACAGCAATGCAGACTCAAAACTGGTCAGGGCCACACTGGGGGCATGCCATTCCCATCCCCAGTCCGGGAACAGACTGTCACGCCGCCATCCCTGGCAGGCTGCAACCTTCAGGTCACAGCCGATCTTCTGCTCCTCGTTCATCATCAGTGCCAGTTCCCCGGCGGTAAGTCCATACCGGATGGGCAGTGGATAACATCCAACGAAGCTTTCATACCCTTCCTTTAGCAGACCGCCTTCCACGATCCTTCCCCCCAGGGGATTGGGCCGGTCCAGCACCAGCACCTGTTTCCCTGCTCTGGCGCAGTCTTCCAGGGCATTGTGCAGGGTGGAGATATAGGTATAAAAACGTGCTCCCACATCCTGTATGTCGTATACCAGCACATCGAAAGCCGCCAGCATTTCTTCTGTAAAGTGGCGATGCTCCCCATAGAGGCTGTACACCGGAAGTCCTGTTTCCGGATCCACCCCGTCTTCCAGGTGTTGTCCGGCATCTCCCTTTCCACTGACACCATGCTCCGGCCCAAACAGCGCCGTCAGCTCACAGCTTTTCATCAGCAGGTGAATCGTAGAAGTTCCCTTGGAATCCTGCCCCGACTGATTGGTCAGAAGCCCCACCCTTTTCCCTTTCAGTTTTTTTTCATATTCTGCAATACGGTCTGCCCCGCATCGTACCATGGTCCGTCCCTCCTATATCCTTACATGTCACTCTGCCTTTTTGTCAAAATCCTTTTTCTGCTCCATAGAGCCGGATATCCTCTGTCTTCTCCCGGAAGGCTTCCGCCTCCTCCTTCCATTCCTCCAATAGCTCCCTCAGGCTGCTTTTCCCCTCTACGTACCGGGCTGCCCTGGAGTCCCCGGCCAGGTAATCCAGCTTCTTCCCCCCCTTTTCGTGTTCCGGGAGGTTAAAATCCTCCGGATACAGCCTGGCTGCCGTGCGCATGAGAACCAGCGCTATGGGAATAAAGTCCAGATCCTTTTTCAAGGGGGCAAATTCCACACCGTAACAGACTTTTCCCACATATTTTCTGTCCAGGGGGACAAAAGCCCTCTGGCGCAGCATGACCTCTTCTTTCCACAGTTCTTTTTCCAATTCTTTTTCCAGTTCTCTTTCCAGCTCTTTGCAGAACTCCCCCATGCGCACAAAAGGGGCACCGTACATCTGAAAAGGCCTGGAAGAACCTCTTCCCTCGCTAAGTGAAGTGGCCCCCACAAAACAGCCGCCTGCATAACACACCGTGGCAGCATAGTCTGCCAGTGCAGGACTAGGAATGTTCCAGAGGCAGCCTGTATCCGGAAAATACGTATCCCTGGTATAGTTTCCAAGAGGTACCACCTGATAGTCCAGGTCTATCTTCTTCCACCTCAGATAATAATAACCCATTTCCCCAGGGGTCAAACCATACCGCACCGGCAGTCCGTAGTCTCCGATAAAGGAGGCATACCGGGAGTTCATGACACCGCCTGAAACAATCCTTCCTCCCAGAGGGTTGGGGCGGTCCAGTACCACAAAGGGAAGCCCACAGGAAGCAGCCGTCTCCATGCAGTAGGTCATGGTATAGATATAGGTATAATACCTAAGTCCCACATCCATGATATCATAGACCAGAACATCTATTCCTTCAAAATCCTCCTTGTCCGGATGAAGTCTGTCCCCATACAGGGAAATGACGGGAATATGATATTCCTCATGCTCTGTGTCTGAGACCTCTTCCCCCGCCAGAGCCCCAAATAATCCATGTTCCGGGGTGAATAGTTTTACAAGGTGAAGCCCTTCCCCTAAAAACAGCTCCACATTGGATCTCCAGCAGGCATCCACACCGGAATAATTCGTGATCAGACCAATCCTTTTCCCCCGCAGAAGACGTGTCCATTCCTCCCTGCGGTCAAGTCCCACAAATGTCTTCATACCATCCCTATCCTCTTTCCCTATTCGGCTTTAACTGCCCGAAAGCCTCTCCAATCCTGCCTCCGGAAGCCAGATATGCCTTCACTGCCCTCTGGAGGCTTGTTTTCTCCGGAAGTTCCTCCCATTCCTTTTTCCCCGCAAACAGCCAGCGGTAAAAGCTCTCTCTTTCCGGGAATACGGTCTTAATCTCATACCCCTGGGCAAAACGCCGGATACCCGAATCCGGCGGCAGAAGTCCTTCCAGGGCGGGACTGAGCAGCCAGGTACAGCACCGGATACTCCCGGGCTTTCCGTAAGGACACAGCGCTTCCTCGTGCCTCTCCCAGAAATCTTCTGCCTCTTCATAAGCTTTCTCCAGTTCAGAGCAGGTCAGCGTGGCATCTGAGGGAATATGTACACTGAGGGAAGGTTCCCCCCGGTCCTTCACATACTCAAATTCCAGGGTACCCAGACGGAACAACAGGCCCGAAGTCTGACGCCAGGTCCAGAAGGCCCTGTCGAAGATCCATTCCCCTGTCATCTGCTTCGTCTCCCTTAAGAACCGCGGGAAACACTTCATGGTGGCCAGGAAGACGCTGTCCGGAATTCCCCAGTCCCTATATTTTTCCCGGGTATCACAGGCGGCAGCAAGCATCCCTGCCATCTGTCCCATACCGGGAGTCTCCCCCCCGAGCGTGGCCAGCTGCGCCAGCCTGACCTGGGCATCCTGGGCGCTATCATACTCCGTCAAGTCCCTTATCACTGGTTCCAGCTTCTCCCAGGGCATCCCTTCCATGACACTCCCCAGATGCTGTTGTACCTCTTTTGGGAGTTCCAGCTCCCTGGCCAGTTCCATGACCTGTATCTGTTCCATATATCCCTATACCCCCTGCCCGTTTCATCTTATGATCCAAGACAGGGAGACCGCAATCACCGGCCTCCCTGCATTGGCTGCATATGAGTTTCTTAATCGGCTGCCGACAGGATGTTCTGATAAGCTGCGTCCGCCTGTGCAATGACTTCATTCAAGCCCTGTTCCTTCAAAGCTTCATAGCCTTTGTTGTAATCGTCCTTGGATATCATACCCATGATATACTGATCGCGCAGTGACTTCTGATCCTCCATCAAGTCAGCGTACTCGCTGGAAGCATCTGTGCTGATGCTCACAGGTCTTGTGTAAAAATACGGCTCGTTCAGGGTGGTCAGTCCATCCGATGCCGCCCTGCTGTACTTATCCATCTCTTCATAGCTCTGTCCCAGATAGAGAATCTGATTGTACACATCCTGGGTGAAGCAGAAAGCAATGGGAGTGGGGATCAAGCCGTATTCACGGGCTGTTGTAAAGCTCTGGCTGTAAGGCTCCAGCAGGGATGGCTTGCCGTCCACCATCTCATAGGTCTCGCCCTCGATACCATAGTTGGTGATCCGTATCCCCTCGTCACTGAAGACAAAGTCAAAGAACTCCAGGATGGTATCCAGCTTTCCCTCATCCACTGCGGCCTTTGTAATATAGGTGTTCAATGTAAGCTTCGGTCTCTTCTGGATCATCTGGTCTCCATAAGGCCCGATGATGGGGGGCGTACAGATAAAGTAGGCATCCTCATCAATTTCCAGTGCGTTCTTGGCTCCATCGGTGGAGAGTACTGCGTAACTCACCGAACTTCCCACTCGGTTGCTGCCTACCAGGGAGTCTAACATGGCGGTATCAATGTCCAGATATTCCTGGGAAATGAGGCCTTTTTCATACAGGTCACGCATAGCATCCAGCCATTCCCCATAGAGCGGATGCTCCGGATCATACACATACTTCCCATCCACCACGGAATAAGTGCCATTGGATTCTATACCGTAGATATTCTCCAGGAAGTAGGTCAGACTGTAAATCCAGGCAACAGGGATCTCGTCATTGGGGTCGCCATTGCCATTGGCATCCTGCTCCTTAAAAGCAGTCCAGACTTCCACCCATTCATCCCATGTCTCAGGCACATCCAGGTTAACACGATCCAGCCAGTCCTGGCGGACCATATAACTGTAGGAACCCGGCACATCCATCAGCATACCGAAAGCATACACTTCACCGTCTCTCTCATTGATCATGTACAGATAATCTTCATCAGAGATATTGCGCATATAGTTGGGCATCTTCTCCTCCAGAAGATCCGTCAGGGGAATGATCAGCCCCTCATCGATCATGCCCTGGAGCATACTGCTCTCCACACCGTAGCCGATCACATCCGGCAGATCCTTATCTGCCATCCTGGCCGCCAGAAGGGTGGAATAAGCATCCTGGGTACTCCAGGTGAAGTTCACCTTGATGCCGGTGGCCTCCTGCAGGGCCTCATAAATGGGCGTATCCTGCTGATAGGGATCCCAGAGCATTCCAAAGTACTCAAATTCCTTTGCGCTCCCCACATCCCCGCTTCCGCCGGTGTCCTCACTTCCGGCAGCGCTTTCACTTCCCCCCGTGGCAGTACTGCCGCCTCCTGCTGCATTTCCCCCTCCCTGGTCCTGGCCACAGCCAGCCAGGGATGCTGACATGCACAATGCCATCATAAGGGCTGCAAGTCTTTTTGTTGCTTTTTTCATCTACTTCTTCCTCCTTGTTTGATGTATATGGTTTGATGTGTATCCGTTTACTTAGCGTGATCCGACAACCAACCTGGGATATCAGATCTGCCGTAACAGTTCAGACAGACAGGCCACTGAACTGTTACGATCTGTCTTTACCCCTTGACAGCGCCCAGCGTGACGCCCTTGACAAAATATTTCTGTGCAAAGGGGTAGACTATTGTCATGGGAATCATGGACACGATCAGCACCGCATAGCGGATCTGGTCTGCCATATTGGACGAATCCCGGCCTGTAACCGTTATGTCATATGCTGACATCTCAGCCTCCAGGACGATTGCACGCAGCACCTGCTGCAGCGTGTACTTCGTGGAATCCGTGAGATAGATCATGGGACCCAGGTAGGCGTTCCAGGTGGCTGCAATCACCCAGATTGCCACGGTGGCCAGCACGGCCTTGGACATGGGTCCTATGATCTGCAGCATAATGCGGAACTCCCCTGCCCCGTCAATACGTGCCGACTCTGTCAGTTCTACAGGTATCCCCCGCAGGAAACTGGTAGTGATCAGCACATTGTAGGAGGAGATCAGCCCCCCCAGGATCAGCGCCCAATATGTATTAACCAGTCCCAGCTTCTGTATGCACAGATAGGAAGGAACAATGCCTCCGCCGAACCACATGGGAATTAGGACAAACATGTTATAGATCTTCTTTCCCGGAAATTTGCAGCAGGCCAGGGGATATGCTGCGAAGAACACTGCTGTCACACTTAAGACACAGGTCATGCCCGTCACGTAGACGGAATTCAAGAAACTCCTTAATATCTTTGCATTAGAGAATACAACCGCATACGCTTCCAGGGTAAACTGCCGCGGAAAGAGATTCACCTCCCTGCGCACCACAGGTCCATGGGCGCTCAGGGATATGGCAAACATATGGAGAATGGGATACAGGATCACAATACAGATGCAGGCACCGAACAACCATAGAAAAGCTTCCACCACATAATCCATTTTCGTCATCTTACTATGAAACATATTAGCCCTCCTTCTTACCAGATTCCGGCAGATTCGGAATACAGCTTGCTGAGCCTGTTGGCAGCAAACACCAGGATAAACGCTACGACACTGTTGAACAGGCCTGCCGTGGTGCCCGTGCTGTAATCCATCTTCAGAAGCCCCTGTTTGTATACATAAGTGGATATGACCTCGGACACACCCAGATTGATCGAGTTCTGCAGCAGGTATATCTTCTCGTATCCCGTGCTGATCAAGGAGCCGATCCGCAGGATCAGCATCACCATGACAGTTGGCATGATCCCCGGCATGGTAATGTGCCACAACCTCTTCCAGCGGTTTGCGCCGTCCACCATGGCCGCTTCGTACAGATCCATATCCAGGGCCGTCAGGGCAGACAGGTACACGATGGCGCTATATCCCAGTTCCTGCCAGATCCCCGAGAAGACCATAATGGAACGGAAATATTTTGCATTCCCCAGGAAATACACCGGCTCCTTCCCGAAGAAGTTCAGAATATCTGCCGACAGGCCCAGGGTAGGCGACAAGAACTCTTTCACGATGGTGACCAATGCCACCATGGATATAAAATGGGGCAGGAAACTGACCGTCTGCACCACCTTCTTCACCTTTCGGAACCGCATCTCATTCAAAAGCAGGGCGAAGATGATGGGGGCCGGGAACCCTACAAACAGCGAGTACAGGTTCAGTGCCAGTGCGTTCCATATCAGCTTCAGAAAATTCCTTTTGGTAAACAATTCTACAAAATTCTCAAATCCTACAAAAGTACTCCCTTCAAACCCTTTATACAGGCTGAAATCATAAAAAGAGATCCGCAGCCAGTACATGGGCCAGTATGAAAACAGGAGAAACCAGATTACCACCGGCAATATCATCAGATAGATATGCCGTGCCCTCCAGATATCTTTTCTCAGCTTGCGAAGACTTCTTTTTTCCCGGTATGCCCTTGCTTTCCTCATCCATGCCTCCTTGTCATTCCGTATAAATTTTTGCAGCATCCAGTGCCTGTTTTAAGAATCCGTTGCAATCCCTTAACTGTTCCTCCGCCCTCTCTTTGTCCAGTCCTGACAGGCACATCATAATCGCCAGCTTGGTATCCATCCCTGCAGCCTCCAGGAACTGCCTTGCCTCCTGGCTGTCCCTGCCTGTCACATCACAGAATATCCTTCTGGCCCGGTCCTCCAGCTTTATGTTGGAAGCCTTCAGGTCAACCATCCAGTTCTTATAGACCCTCCCCATCTTGATCATCACTCCGGTGGAGAGCATATTCAGAATCATCTTCTGGGCCGTACCCGCCTTCATCCTGGTGGAGCCGCTGACTACCTCCGGCCCTGTCACAGCTTCTATGCAGATGTCTGCCCTCTTCTTCAGTCCGCTGTCCGGGTTGTTGACAATCGCCACCGTCACGGCCCCGATTTCCCCAGCTTTGGCAAGGGCTGCGTCCACAAAGGGCGCTGTTCCGCTGGCACTGATCCCCACCACGATATCTTTCCATGTGATCCCTTTTTCTATGATCATCTCTTCGCCCAGCTTCCGGTCATCCTCGCATCCTTCCACCGCTGTGCGCAGCGCTTTGTCACCGCCTGCGATAAATCCCTGTATCAGGTCAGGTTCCACCCCATAGGTAGGAACACACTCCGAGGCATCCAGCACGCCAAGCCGGCCTGATGTCCCTGCTCCCAGATAAATCATATGTCCATCCTGCATCAACGCTTCATATGCGGCATCGACCGCCCGGGCAATCTGTGGGATCGCCTTTTTCACAGCTTCCGCTACCTTTGCATCTTCCTGGTTGATCAGGTGAAGCATTTCCATGGTGCTGCAGGAATCTACATCCCTTGTACTAGGATTGGTCTTTTCTGTTTCCAGATTCATATAATCAATCAATTTGTTCACCCTTTCGTACTGATTCATCAGATTTCATCCCTGGCTTCCTGTAACCGGAAGTCTTCCTTCTGGCAGCCACCGCCCTTCCAGCATATTGCGGATTCCCTCCATGCTTCTATGGGAATATTCCCACACCGCGATTGCAGCCACTGTCTTCGGCAGTTCCAGGAGTTCATATGGATTCCGCAGTGCAAAGGCCGCCATCGGAATCCCCATCTGTGAAAGCTTACGCAAAAGCTGCCTCTGGCCCCGGCGGAGGTGTCCGTTATAGGTTCCCGTCACGATGCAGCTACTTCCTGCTGCCCGCGCCAGTATCCTCTCGATTTCCTCATCGGTGGGATCCGGGGAAAACACACATGCCTCTCCCCCGAAAACATGTGCCAGCCATTCCGGGAAACATATCTTCCTATCATCCTCATTGGATACCAGGGAGGACTGATAGGCATAACAGCCAGTGAAAAACGGCTTTTCCCCCAGCTGTGGAAGCCCCTCTTTTGGAAGATGGACCACTGTGTAGGTCTGTTTCAACAGTTCTGCCTCCAGTCTGCGGTCTGCCGCCTCCACTTTTGTGCCAGCTTCCGGTCCTGCCAGCCCTGCCTTCCAGGATAAGATACGGTCCACCGCTTCTTCCACGGCTTCCCTGCGCAAATCGCCCCTGGATACGGCCTCCTCTGCCATAAGGACCGCCTCTTTTGCCTGCTCCATGGAATGGGAGATCAGCACAATGTCCACTCCAGCCTGGAAGGCAGACAGTACGCCCTCCGGGGTCCCGTAATATTTATGTATGGCAGCCATCTCCATGGAGTCGCTTACCACCATTCCCTGGTATCCCAGTTCCTCTCTCAGCAGCCCGGTGATGACAGCCCTGGACATGGTGGCAGGGATCCCCCCGGGCTCCAGGGCCGGATAAACCACATGGGATGTCATAATGGCCGGCACTCCTGCCTTCACCGCCTGTTCAAAGGGAGCCAGTTCCATCTGCCACAGTTCCTCCTTCGTCTTATCCACCACAGGAAGGCTGAGATGGGAATCCTCCCTGGTATCCCCATGTCCGGGAAAATGTTTGACACAGGGAATCACCTTCCGGGATAGCAGCCCCCGCATCATAGCCAGTCCATATTCCGTCACCTGTCCTGGTGTATCGCCGTAACTTCTGACCCCGATCACCGGATTGTCCGGATTGCAGTTGATATCCAGCACCGGTGCAAGATCAAAATTGATACCCGCTTCTGCCAACTGCTTTCCGGTCAGTTGCCCGGCCAGGTAAGCGTTTTCCGGATTGCCGGTGGCAGCTATAGCCATGGCCCCCGGCGCATTCACCGCCTCTTCAGGCAGCCTGACAATAGGTCCTCCCTCCTGGTCAATCATTAGGAATGCCGGATATCCGGTATTGCCAGATACAATCTCCTGCAGACGTCCGGCCAGTCTTTGCATTTGTTCAATACTTTCGATGTTCCGCTTGAATAATATCAGATTTCCAATTTTGAACTCTGCCAGAAAGTCAAGAAATTCTTCCGTCAGTTCCGTGTCTGGAAATCCCACCGCTATGCGCTGTCCCAGTTGTTCCCGGAGCGTCAGTGTGTGCGCCAGTTGCTCTCTTGCCTGCTGTCCCATATTCCCCCTCTTTCCTGTATTCTTTTGTCCCGTTCATTTTATGCCTTTATCTTACAATGTCAAATACATTTTTTCAACATTTTTGTCTTTTTTTGGAACTTTGTTTCAATTGTTGAAAAAAAACTTCCAAGTGCCCTTCTGCCAAAAGTCAATATGCAAATATATGGTTTTATCATGCAGAAAACCATTTCAAATGTACATTTTACACGGAATCCATGAAATCCGGCTTTCCGTCAAGTATGGAACATTGGGAATATTTTGAAAGAATATCCAATAAGGCAAAAAAGAGAGGGAACATATCCCTCTCTTCATACAACCATAACAGTTCAGCCCGCGCCATTCGCAAAGGCGCTTTCAGCGCTTTTTTGCTGCTTCACAACTCACTTTGCTCAGCGTATGTCTGGTTTCTCAATATGCGTTTTCTGAAGATACCTCATACTTTCATCATAATTGAGAGAAGCATAGGCCGTATAGAGAATATCAATGACATTCAGCTGGGCAATACGGGAAGAAATGGCTCCGCTCCGAAACACAGACTCTTCAGCGGAAACATACAAAATATAGGTGACATTGGATGCAATCGTAGATGGTGCAAACCTGGTCACGGCTATAGTCGGAGTCTGGTTCTTAATAAGTTCCCGCATGCACTCCACCATTTCCACTGTCTCCCCAGAGTAGGAAATAATGATCCCCACGTCCTTTTTTGTGGCATTCTTGGCCATCAGAAGCTGGGCATGCCAGTCCTCATGGCTAAAACATGGTTTGTTCAGCCGCAGGAATTTCAAGTAAGCGTCCTTTGCCACACACTGGGAGGCCCCAATCCCGAACAGCAACACATTGTGCGCAGACAAGAGCAGCTCCACGCACTTTTTCAAGATTCCCATGTCAATCAGATTCCCTGTCTCCTGCAGGGATAAGATATTTTTGTTGGTAATTTTTTCTGCTATGCGTTCTATGGTGTCGTCCCGGGCAATATCACTGTTTTCCTGCCTGCGGCTCTTGTCATACATCGCCAGTTCATAGATCACTGCCTGACGGAATTCCCGGTAACCGCTAAAACCCAGATGCTTGCAAAACCGAACAATTGTAGATGGCGACACATATAGTCTGGCCGCCAGTTCCCGGATATTGAGATCCAGGACAGCCTCCGGCTCGTCTAGCAGATACTCTGCCACAATACGCTCCGAATCCCCCAGGGAATGGTAGATCTCCCTCAACCGGATCAATGGGTTCTTCATTTCCGCCCTTCCTCCAGAATCAACATATCACCAGAAACATCTGATATCCCATCGTCAAGCCAGTTACTGTTCACTCCGTTCACAGCAACATATGCACACAAAACGCCAAATGCAGGCGTTTTGGCGCGAGGCAGTCAAGGCAATTAAGATTGCCTGGGTTTGTCACACGAAAAGCGCGTGGCAACACCTCGCGGTGGCACCCGTGAACAGTACTTCAAGCCAGTACCTTGGACAGGAATTCCTTCAGCCTCGGATTCTTCGGCGCACCGAAGAATTCTGCAGGCGGGGCACTCTCCAGTATCTTCCCATCATCTATGAAGATGACCTTGTTGGCAACCTCCCTGGCAAACCCCATCTCATGGGTTACAATGATCATGGTCATTCCTTCCTTCGCCAGCGCTTTCATCAGATCCAGCACCTCCCCTACCATCTCTGGATCCAGGGCGCTGGTAGGCTCGTCAAAGAGGATCACATCCGGGTTCATGGCCAGGGAACGGATGATGGCTACCCTCTGCTTCTGTCCCCCGGACAGGGTGGAGGGATACACATCCGCCTTGTCCTCCAGGCCGATCCTCCGGAGCAGGCAGAGGGCATTCTCATGGGCCTGGGCCTTGATCTTCGCCTTTGTGGTATCTATGGATACCGGCTCCCTTCTGGCTGGCCCCTTCCTAAACAGGTTGGTGACACGCAGCCATACGTTCCGGCGCTTTGCCCTGGACAGATCCTGGCACTGTACCAGTACCGGTGCCAGCATGATATTCTGGATCACTGTCTTGTTGTAGAACAGATTGAAGTGCTGGAACACCATTCCCATGCGCCGCCTGTGTACATTGATATCCACCTTCATATCAGCAATGTCCACACCGTTGAAAATGATCTGGCCTCCCGTGGGATCCTCCATACAGTTCAGGCACCGCAAAAACGTACTCTTCCCGGAGCCGGAAGGCCCGATTACCACCACAATATCGCCTTTTTCGATGGTCACGCTGATCCCCTTTAAGACCTCGGTGTCTTCGAATTTCTTCTCCAGATTAATGACGTCTATCACTTTTCCGCAGGCTCCTTTCCATGATTTTGATTCCTGCGCTGATGATCAGTACCAGCAGGATATAGATCAAGGCCATCACCAGATAAGGAACCATGAACTCATAGGTGTTGCTGCCCATGTAATTGAAAGCCACATACAGATCCGTGGCACCTACAAAGCTTACCACGGAAGTCTCCTTGACCAGGGCGATAAACTCATTGCCCAGGGTGGGCAGGATGTTCTTCACCGCCTGGGGAATCACGATCTTCACCATGGTGGTTCCAAAGCTTAGCCCCACTGCACGCCCCGCCTCCATCTGTCCGTGGTCAACGGACAGGATGCCGCTGCGCATGATCTCCGATATGTAGGCCCCGCTGTTCAGGCCGAATACCAGGATGGACACCTGGACTCCTGTCATACGTGCCCCCAGCAGCGGCAGCATCACATAGTAGAACACCAGAAGCTGGACCACCATGGGTGTCCCCCGGAACAGTCCCACATAGAAACTGCAGAAGCCGTTTAAGATCCTTGGCAGCACCTTATATTTGGGGATCACCCGGGCAGTGGCAATCAGCGTGCCGATCAGGATGCCGATGACCAGGCCGGCCACGGCAATAAGGAGGGTGTTCTGCAGCCCCTCCAGCACCCGCACGTAGCCGTTCTGATGGATGAAACTTTCTATAAACCTGTCTACTTTCTGTGGAAAATTGCCCATTGTCCCTCCCTGGCACCGTCCGGTCTGGCTGTATTACGATCCTGCTATATTCCTGCCATGCCAATGCCGGCACAAGCCACACTGCCATGGCAGGAATGTGTTGGTACCTGCCCCGAAAACTATGCATCCACAGCCTGTCCCCACCCATCCTGCAGGGTGGGGATGCCGGATACATGGGTATTACTGCAATTTGTTGATGGCCTCCGTGATACATGCCGCAGGTGCGGAGTCAATGATCACATAGTCGATATTGCCGTTGAGCAGGTCCTGGACAGCCAGGGAACCATTCTTATAACCCGTTACCTGGGCACCGAAACCCTCAAATCCCCAATCCTCATCGCCTTCTGCATAGAACAGCCCTGTGGTACCGTTCTGGGCACCGATCTTTGCGCTGCTGCCCTTTTCCTTGAGAATGGCTTCCACGGAAGCGGCATCCGTGCAGCCGTCAAAATCCTTGTCGTCAGAAGCTACAATCAGCACCTGGGAGGCATTGTAGTAAGCATCGGAAAAATCCACATACTCCATCCGGTCCTCCCGCACCGTGAGGCCAGCCATGGCAATGTCACATTTCTGCTGTCCCACAGACAGGCATACTGCCTCAAAGTCCATGTTCTGGATCACCAGTTCCTTATTCAGATATTCCGCAAGCCTGGCTGCGATCTCCATGTCAATGCCATAATAGCTGTCACCGTCTATGTACTCGAATGGCTCAAAAGAGGCATTGGTAGCCACCACCAGCTGGTCCTTGCTCTCGTCATAGGCCGCTGACTTCACTGCCACCGGGGTACCATCCCCAAAATAGTGGTCGCAGATCTCCTCAAAAGTGCCGTTCTCATTGATCTCCTTGATAAAGGCATTCACGGATTCCATCAGTTCCGGCTGGGTCTTGTCCACGCCAAATGCATATTGCTCATCCGTAAGGGCAATGTCAATCACCTTGGCTGTCTTGGAGCCGCCGTCATTCCCGCAGCCTGCCAGTATGGATACTGCCATAGCGGCTGCCAGGATTCCTGTCAGTACTTTTTTCATCATGTTATTTTCCTCCCTTTTCCGGGTCCGATAGTGCATACACTTGCTTCGGACCAATGCAGATTTAAGCTGTCCCTATGAATATACTTGCATAATATACCACTGGGTGCATAAAAATGCAATAGGAAATCTTCTGGTTTTAGTGTTTCACTGCAAAATAATTCATCAGAATATTCTTAATATGACTGTATCTCCTGGCATAGGAACTCTCCACCCGGATCAGCTGCAGGTGATGCTTTTCACAGATGGCATTCTTCTTCTGGTCCCGGCATCTGACTACCTCGTCCTCAAAATGCTCCTTCCCGTCCAGCTCGATGGCCAACACTGGCAGTTCCTCGCCGCCTCCCTTCTCATACACCACAAAATCGAACCGCCCGGAGTAGAACAGGTCACTACAGTCCGTGTTGTCTCGGAATACCTGGGAGATGGGCACTTCCTTGTGGATCGTAAAGCGGTTCTGGGAAAGCCAGATATTCTCCAGGGCATGGTTCATATTCTGCAGGAAAGCCTCCTCTGTGGCCGTGCCAAAGGGCTTCACTCCCAGGGCACGGGAGTATGTTTTCTTCCCTGTGACCTCTGACTCCCCGTTTTTCTTCACATATTCCACCAGCTCATAGAGGTCATCCTCCCCGTCCGTCCCATGGAGTCTTTTCAGATTCCGGGAATCTGCAAGCACGATCAGCTTCTCCCTGGCCCTGGAGGTAGCCACATTGATCAGCTCCCGGTTGTTCTTCAGCCATTTATAGGTACCCGCCTGCGTCTGATCCGTGAGAGCCGTGGAGAAGAGTATCACATCCTTCTCGTCCCCCTGAAAAGCATGTACCGTGCCGCATACCACATTGGAGAGCCCTTCCCGCTCCAGGGCCTCCTCTATAAGCTTTCTCTGGTTCACAAAAGGGGTGATGACTCCCACACTCTTCTCCCGGTGGCTGCCAGCATACTGCAGGATCTCCTGGATCTCCCCAGGTGCCGTGTTGCGGATGCCGGTCTTTGGGTTCCGCACATCCAGGTATACCAGAGGCTGCGGCTGCACACTGGCAGAACAAATCTGTAGTCTGGAATTATAGTATTTCCGGTTGTTAAACTGGATGATTTTCTCATGGCACCGGTAGTGGTTGTGCAACAGTACCTCATCACTGACGGCATCACAGGCCAGATAGGTCTTGTAGATGGAATTCTTCCTGTAATCATATTCCTCCGCCACATGGTATCTCCTGCGCAGCATGTGGTTGGACAGTTCATCCAGCAGGATCACCGGATTCAGCTGCTGGGGATCCCCCACCAGCATCAGATTCTCCCCCCGGATGATCGGCACCAGGGACACTGCCGTATTGCACTGGCTTGCCTCATCCAGGATGGTCATATCAAACACAGGCTCCGGGCTTCCCAGCTTGTGGGCGGAGATACATGTGGTGATGATAATGGGAAACACCTTCTGAAGCTTTTTTACATGTCTGGTCTCACTCAGGTACTTGGAGAAGGCAATTACCTGCCTGTCTTCCTCCTCTGTCCCATACAGGATTTCCCGCAGATCGCCAAACTCTTCCCCATCCAGCTTCTTCAGATACCGGGCCGATGTGTAGTATAGATATGTCCACAGTTCTTCCAGGTTGTTGTCCAGAAGCTTTAAGGCATCTGCCTCGGTAATCTCCCCTGCGCTTTCTATTTTCCGCTGAACCTGTTCCATCTGGCGCCCCTGGAGATCTGCCTGGAAAGGCAGCATAGCCATGGATGGCGCCCTCTTCCCCTGATACTCCAGAAGCCTTTGCAGAGTCTCCCTGCGCTCCTTCAGATCCAGTACTTCCTCATATTTTTTTAGAAGCCGGGAAAGTTCCCTGGCCCTTCCAGCCCGCTCTTCCTTTCTCCGCTCCAGGACACCCTGGAATACCGGAATGGCCCTTGCCTGCCTATGCACATAGCGGATGTATCTCAGAGCCTCCCTCACCTTGTCCATATTCCCCAGACGCAGCACAGGAAAAGGAATCCGCCTGCCATCATATTCCAGTCCTGCCAGCCTGCCGAACACAGTGTCTATGGGATGGTTGTTGTTGGATGCAAAGAGCACTGTCCTCTCGTTGAAGAAGGCCGTGATAATGGTATGGATAATGGTGTTGGTCTTGCCAGTGCCAGGTGGCCCCTGTATGTAAGCCACCGGGTACTTCATGGCATTGTGCACAGCCAGAAGCTGATCCAGATTGATCTGGCGACTCAGAAGGGCAATGGGATATTCCTTCCGCCGGATGGGACGGTTCAGCAGATCCCCGAAAAATGCCTTGATAGGCACTGTCTCTTTCCCCTGGTTCACCATCTTGATAATAGCTGCGTATTCCCTGTGGAGGTCCAGCGCAATATCCATTCCCAGGCCAATGATATAGGGCATGTCATCTACTCCCATGACCTGCCGGGTGTTCCTCATGACACGATCTTTGATCTCCTCCTGGTTCTTCTCAAAATCAGCCAGAAGGCCATATTCCTCCCCGTCCAGATATTTCCGGATGCTCTCCTTGTTCTCCCCAAAACGGTATTCCGTACAGATGGTAATCTCCCGGGCAGGTCTTAGCACCCGGTTCTTTACGTCCAGCTGTAGTTTTCTGCAGGCCAGCACATAAAGCCCCCTGGCCGTATGGATACTGAGCACATTCATGGCAAGCTGCTGCATCTTCAGCCGCCCCTCATGGTACTCTTTTTCTTCCGACTTGATCTGAAACTGCCTGACTATGGTGCGGAACTGTTCCTCATCCAGCGGATACACCTCCCCCACAAGGCGTTCCCTGTCCAGAAAGCGGATCAGCCCAAAGTCCGCCTTGTAAGGCACCCCGTCCATGCGGTTGCACATCTCCAGGTAATTCAGTATCTTCAAGTTGGCCACATTGTCAAAAAGCCCCCTGTACTTGTGGGCATTCAGGCTGATGTCCCGGACCAGGTCCTCATTCACCGGACAGTAGGAGCCTTCCACCACCTGGGAAGACAGAATGGAATCAATGTATATCCTCTCATAAGAATCTGTAGTATACCTTCCAAGATGCAGTCCATCCACGGCAAGGGTACGCCTTGCGGGGGACAGGTTCCGGATCCCGATCCAGTAGCTGGTAATCTGCCCCTGGCGGTTCTGATATTCTATTTTCAGCCATTTTCCCTCATGGATAGCCCGGAAAATATCATGGCAGATGGTATTCATGGTTCGATGTACCCTTTCCGGATTGGTTTTCCCAGCATTTCTGATGCCTTTTCATGACAGTGATGTTCCGCCGGATATCCCGTTCCTATGGGAGCTTATGGAATGTCAGATCTTTCCTTCTGCCCATACGGCATTACCCCCGGTCTGGCTCCCCTGCATTCATGTCTGTGTAGCAGTCCAGCATTCCTACCGTTTCATTGGCTGGACGGCCATACATATTGCAGCACTTATGAGAGACTTCCCCGCCTCCAGCCTTCTTTTCATCCATCTCTACACTCATGCGCACCACACCCGCCTGGGTCTCCTGGTCCAAATGCCTTAGGATCTCTTCCACCAGCTTTTCCTGCTCCATAAGTTTGTTCTCCTTTTCCCACATGTGTACCAGTCACTGCTTTTACGTCTTCTTTTAGTGTAACATCCCATATATGGCTGGTCAAGTATTTCGAAAAGCAGTATCTCTTTTCCTGCAAAATCCAGATTACTGTCCACCCGGATTGCCGCCAGGTGTTTTCACCTGTTCTTTGGGTGACAAACCCGGGACTGTGCGCATCCTGTTGCTGTGAACGGCATCACCGTGAACAACAAACAAATTCCGGCAGGGCAGCTGCCCCATGCAACTGCCCTGCCGGAATTTAGTCCTCCATATCCCTTTGCACCTGTCTTTTAGCCATATGACGGTATATACCTGTTACTTATACATAGGTCCGAAAGTCGCACAGGCCCTGTAATCCTGTCCTTCCTTATCCATACCAAAAGCATTCCATGCGGCGGGACGGAAGATCTTCTCCTCCTCCACATTGTGCATGCATACAGGGATGCGCAGCATGGAACACATGGTGATCAGGTCTGCGCCGATATGCCCATAACTGATGGCACCATGGTTGGCTCCCCAGTTGTTCATCACATCATAGGCACTCTTGAAGGCACCCTTGCCTGTGAGCCTGGGGGCGAACCAGGTGCAGGGCCAGGTGTAGTCCGTGCGCTTCCACAGAACATCTGTCACTTCCTCCGGCAGCTTCACGGTCCAGCCTTCTGCGATCTGGAGTACAGGACCCAGGCCCTTCACCAGGTTCAGGCGGATCATGGTCACAGGCATTTCTGCCTCCGTGACAAAGCGGGAAGAATAGCCGCCGCCCCTAAAGTATCCGAAATCAGCTGCGTTCCATGTGGTGGCCTCCATAATGGCCTTCTGGTCTTCCTCTGTCACTTCATACCAGGGCTTCATGACACTGTTGCCTTCCGCGTCCCTGGCCTGTCCGTTGGCATCCAGGCATGCCGCACCAGAATTGATCAGATGGATGAAGCCGCCTGCCTCTTTCGCCACGCCATCCAACTCGTACCCAGTGGCTTTCTTCACGGCTTCGGGACTCCAGTAGGTACGCACATCTGCAAAGATCTGGGCGCGGTTGGTGAGCAGCTTCATGAACAGCATCCCCAGGCCGTTCAGGGTATCGTTCTCTGTGGCCAGCACATACGGCTCCCTGGCGCCATTCCAGTCAAAGGAAGTATTCAGCATAGCCTCCGGGAAATCGCAGTTGGGATAGAAATCCGTCCACTGTCTCTGTCCCTGGAATCCTGCTGCGATGGCATTGTGTCCCACCATCTCCTCCTCACGGCCTTCGGGCAGGTTCTGGTTGCCGTTCATCAGATCCTTGATGATACACATCATCTTCACCACGAACTCCCAGTCCTTGTCTTTCTCCTCCCTGGTCTTCTGCACAGCCTCCGGATTCTTGTCGAAGCCTTCCTTGCAGTTGGACTTCGTCCAGGCCAGGGCCTTCTCGTACTCTGCCTGGTCATAGATGCCTTCTGTCATCCGGCGGATGATTTCCACCTCGTCCACGGATTCCACGCGCATGCCCAGATATTCCTCAATGAACGCAGGATCGATGATGGAGCCGCCGATTCCCATACAGATGGAACCGATCTGCAGATAGGACTTGCCCCGCATGGTGGCCACTGCCACTGCCGCCCGGCCAAATCTCAGCAGCTTCTCCTGCACATCCTCAGGGATGGAAGTGTCGTCCGCCTCCTGCACATCATGTCCGTATATGCCAAAAGCAGGAAGGCCTTTCTGTGCATGGGTAGCCAGCACGGAAGCCAGGTACACCGCACCGGGCCGCTCTGTACCGTTGAATCCCCAGACGCCCTTGATGGTCATAGGATCCATGTCCATGGTCTCAGCGCCGTAACACCAGCAGGGTGTCACCGTCAAGGTGATATCCACACCTGCCTTGCGGAACTTGTCTGCGCAGGCGGCTGCCTCCCCCACACGTCCAATGGTGGTGTCAGCGATCACCACCTTCACCGGTTCCCCATTGGAATAACGCAGGTTCTGTGTAAAAAGCTCCGCGGCCTTTTTCGCCATGTTCATGGTCTGGTCTTCCAGGGACTCCCTCACCTTCAGATATCCCCTGCGGCCGTCAATTGTGGGGCGGATGCCGATCACCGGATAATCCCCCACCAGTCTGTTTTGTGCCATTTTACTTTCCTCCTGTAAAATAAAAATTTCCAGCCTTATATGTCTTTTGTCTGTTACTATTCGCTCGTGCCACCGCGAGGTGTTTTCACGTGCTCCCAGCGTGACAAACCCGAAGCTGTCTCGCGCCAAAATGGGCTGTCCTTGCCTATTTTGTGTGCATAGTTACCGTGAACGGAGTGAACAGTAACTTTTGTCTGACTACCATTATAAGGGAAAGGCAGTCAAAATACAAGCCCGTCAAGATAAACGGTTACAAATAAGTACCAAACAGGCTCAACTGCTCATACCCCTCCTGGGGAAATGCATGCAGATACGCAAATACCTCCTGCACCTGGTGCACCATGTTCCACTTGGCGCAGGTAGCGTGAAACAGTCTCATCAGTTCCCGGTTATGGTCGCTGGGGATCTCGTAGGCATGCCCGTATTTTCTCTGGTACTCCTCCTTCAGCCCAGGGAAATGACGGTCCATGGCAGCATAGTAATATTCCCTGTTCCCTTCCCGCATGGTCATCCCCATACCAAAGCAGAGGATTCCGTACACCTTTGCCCGGATGCAGTACTCCAGTATTCCTTCTATGTTCTCCCTGGTATCATTAATCATAGGCAGGATGGGGGAGAGCCACACCACTGTGGGAATCCCCTCCTGCCGCAGGATCTCCAGCACTTCGAACCTCCTCCTGGTGGAACAGACCCCCGGTTCCAGGATCCGGCACAATTCCTCGTCAAAGGTGGTCAAGGTCATCTGCACCACACATTTTGCCTTCCGTTGAATGTCCTTAAGCAGTCCTATGTCCCGCAGGATCCGGTCTGACTTGGTCTGTATGGCCAGGCCAAACCCATAGGTATCGATCACTTCCAGACACCTGTGGGTCAGTTCCAACTGCTCCTCACAGTGCATGTAGGGATCACACATGGCACCAGTTCCCACCATGCATTTCTTCTGCCGGGAACGCAGGGCTTTTTCCAGAAGCTCGGGGGCATTGCGTTTCACCTCAATGTCTTCAAAGTCATGGTGCATCTGGTAGCACCGGCTGCGGCTGTCGCAGTAGATGCAGCCATGGGTACAACCCCTGTACACATTCATGCCATTTCCGGCAGACAAGATCCCTTTGGCTTCCACAAAATGCATCTGTACTCCCATCCTTGTTGCAATCTAATGGAACTTCTGTTGTCACATAACCTTCTGTTTACATTTCCTGTTTTTGTGTTATGATACAAAAGGATAACGGCCCGGAAGAAGTCCTGCCGGCACCTGTATCCAGTATGCCATAAATTGAAAAAAGAAACGGGGCATTTCCATGATTGTTGATTTTCATACCCATACTTTCCCGGACACCCTGGCCGGAAGGGCTGTCCACAAACTGGCAAAAAGCGCAAATGCCAGAAACTACCTGGACGGCACCACTGCCAGCCTGCTTGCTTCCATGCAGGAAGCAGGGGTGGACTATTCCGTACTGCTGCCTGTAGTCACAAGACCCTCCCAGCAGACGCATGTGAACCAGAATGCTTCTGTCATCCATGACCTTTACCGGACGAAAGGGCTGGTCTCCTTCGGAGGCATCCATCCAGATAACGAAAACTATGCTTCCATCCTCCGTTCCCTGGCTGCCAGGGGTATCCCGGGAATCAAGCTGCATCCCGTCTACCAGCAGACTCCCGTGGATGACATCCGCTTCCTGCGGATCATTTCCTGTGCCTGCGAACAGGATCTGGTGGTGCTGATCCATGCCGGATACGACATCAGCATGCCCGGGCAGGACTATGCCTCTGTCTCCCGTCTCGTCTCCATGCTGGACACCCTTCACCCTGGGAAGATGGTGCTGGCCCACATGGGCGGCTGGGGGTGCTGGGAGATAGCTGAAAGGGAACTTGTGGGACGGGACATATGGCTGGATACTTCCTTCTGCCTGCTGCCCATCTGCCCCATGGTACCTGACCGGCCACATCCTGGCTCCCTGCCGGAACATCCCCTCCTGGACAGGGAACGGTTCCTGCGTATGGTGCGCTCCCACGGCCCGGAACGCATTCTCTTCGGAACTGACAGTCCCTGGAGCAGCCAGCAGGCATCTATAGCCTGCCTGCGGACATCCGGGCTGACCCAGGCAGAACTGGCCGCCATCCTGGGTGCCAATGCCGCCAGCCTGCTTGGACTTCTCCCACAGGCATCTTCCGGGCCAAAGGTCTCCTAAAGGCCTTACGTCACTTCCTATTCTCCCATGTGTTTCCCCAGGGCAAAAGCCTTCCGGTTCAGTTCCTGAAATCTCTCCGGCACCACCGCCGTGATGGCCTCCTGCCAGGCTTCTTCCGGCACCTCCGGGAAATACCGGGACAGCCTGCCTAACAGGGCTACATTCACCGCCTTGTCAGAACCTGCCTCCCTGGCCAGGGCCAGGAAGTCTGCCGCATCCACCCTGGCACCTGTCTCCTGCATCTTCTCCACCAGCCTTTCGGGGTATACCGCCTGTCCGGTAACTACCGGCATAGGTTCCATCTCCTGGGTATTCACAATCATCTGCCCGCCGGGCTTCAGGTATTCCAGCCACCGGGCCGCCTCCAGCTTCTCGAAGGAGAGAATGATATCTGCCTCCCCCTTGTCAATCACCGGGGAATATACCTTCTCCCCATACCGCACATATGTCACCACGCTGCCACCCCGCTGGCTCATGCCATGAACCTCTGAGACCTTCACATCCATCCCCTGGCCTAACAGCACATGTCCCAGAAGCTTGCTGGCCAGCAAGGTTCCCTGGCCACCCACACCCACTATCATGATATTTTTCGTCATCTGTCCGCTCCTCGCCTGCTTTTCCTTCTGCCACACGTGCCCTCATCCCACGTCTTTCCCTAAGGGACCGGAAGCCAAATACCGTCAAGATTTCATTGCTGCATCTCCAAGGCCCCAAAGCGGCACATCTGGGTACAAACCTTGCACCCCACACACAAAGTGGTATCGATCCTGGCCTTCCCATCCTGCACGGAAATGGCAGGACAGCCAATCTTCATACACGCCCTGCAGCCCTTGCACTTCTCCTGGTCCACCTTGAGAGACTTCTCGTGGACGGTGCCTTTGATCATCACGCAGGGACGGCGGCTGATGATGATGGAAGGTTCCCTGGCTGCAAGTTCCTCTGCCAGGACACGCTCCGTTTCTGCCAGGTCATAAGGATCCACCACCCGGACACGGTGAAAGCCCAGGGCATGGCACAGTGCTTCCAGGTCCACTTTACAGGCAGGCTCTCCCCGCAGGTTCTTCCCTGTGGTGGGATTCTGCTGGTGCCCGGTCATACCGGTGATGGAATTGTCCAGGATGATCACCGTGGAATTGCTTCCATTGTAGGCAATGTCCGTGATACCGGTGATACCGGAATGGATGAACGTGGAGTCCCCGATGACCCCCACACTGTTTCGCTCCCCCTGCTCTCCCATGGCCTTGTTAAAGCCGTGCAGCCCGGAGCAGGAAGCCCCCATGCACACATTCAGGTCCATGGCATCCAGGGGCGGCAATGCCCCCAGGGTGTAGCAGCCAATATCCCCGTACACCATACATTTTTGTTTCTGCAACACATAGAAAATGCCCCTGTGGGGACATCCTGCGCACATGACAGGGGGCCTGCCGGGAATCCTGTCCTCCACCTGGCGGCCTGCCGGTACCTGCCGGCCCAGGCAGGAACGCACCAGATTCTGGGAGAATTCCCCACAGATGGGGAACAGGTCCTTGCCCGCTACCTGGATCCCCAACTGTTTGCAATGCTCTTCGATTACAGGGTCCAGTTCCTCGATCACCACCACCTGCTCCACACTGTCTGCAAACTCCCGGATCATTTTCTCAGGCAGGGGATATACCATACCCAGCTTCAGCACGCTGGCACTCTCCCCAAACACTTCCTTCACATACTGGTAACAGGCGGAAGAGGTGATGATCCCCAGCTTTCCCTCTCCCCGCTCCACCCGGTTCAAGTCACAGTTCTCTGCCAGAGCCACAAGCTGCCTGGTCCTCTCTTCCACCCGCACATGGGCTGCACGGGAATTTCCTGTCATCATGACCCTGGCGGGATCCTTCTCATAGGGAATCTGTTCCGGTACCAGCCGCTCCCCTGTGTCCACCACCCCCTGGGAGTGGGAGATGCGGGTACACAGCCTAAGAAGCACCGGCGTGTGGAACTGCTCCGACATTTCAAAGGCTTTCTTCGCAAACAGCAGACACTCTGCCGAATCGGAAGGCTCCAGCATGGGAATCTTCGCCGCCTTGGCATAGTGGCGGGAATCCTGCTCGTTCTGGGAAGAATGCATGCCTGGATCGTCTGCCACGCAGATTACCAGGCCAGCACTCACCCCCTGGTAGGAAATGGTGAAGAGGGGATCTGCAGCAACATTCAGTCCCACATGCTTCATGGCACAGGCACTTCTCACCCCGCCAAGGCTGGAACCGTGGGCCACCTCCAGGGCTACCTTCTCATTGGGTGCCCACTCACAGTAGATCTCCTCATAGACAGCTGCTTCCTCTGTGATCTCGGTGCTGGGTGTGCCCGGATAGCTGGAAATCACCTTACAACCCGCCTCGTACAGGCCCCGGGCCACCGCCTTATTGCCTAGCATCAGTTCTCTCATCTGTCTTCCTCCCTGCCCTAAGCCTGGTTCTCCTGTTCCACCAGCCTGTCCGCGCCATACATTTTCCGCAGCCTGGGCTTCTCAATCTTTCCTGTGGCATTTCTGGGAATCTCATGGAAGATGATCTCCCTGGGCCGTTTGTACCGGGGCAGTTCGTTGCAGAACATCTCGATCTCCTCCCGGGTGCAGGTCATTCCCTCCTTGACCTCCACCACAGCCGCGGTCTTCTCCCCCAGCCGTCTATCAGGCAGGCCGATCACCGCCACATCCTTTACCTTGTCAAAACGACGCAGGAAATCCTCGATCTGTACCGGATAAATATTTTCTCCGCCGCTGACGATCACATCCTTCTTGCGGTCCACCAGGAAGTAGAACCCGTCCTCATCCTGCATGGCCATATCCCCCGTGTAGAGCCAGCCATCCTTCAGGATCGCAGCTGTCTCTTCCGGATTCCGGTAATAACAGGTCATGACACCGGGACCTTTCACGCACAGTTCCCCCACATCCCCCTGGTGTACGGTCCGGCCCTCCTCATCCACAATCTTGCACTCCCAGCGATACCCCGGAACCCCGATGGCCCCCACCTTGTGGATATTCTCCAGTCCCAGGTGGACACAGCCTGGCCCTGTGGATTCGGAAAGACCGTAATTGGTGTCATAAGCATGGGACGGAAAATACTCCTTCCAGCGCCGGATCAGGGATGGGGGCACCGGCTGGGCACCGATGTGCATCAGCCGCCACTGGGACAGCTGATAGTCTGACAGCTTCAAATCCCCCCGGTCCAGGGCGTCCAGGATATCCTGTGCCCAGGGTACCAGAAGCCACACAATGGTACAATGCTCCTGGGAGATGGCAGAGAGTATGGTCTCCGGCCTGGTTCCCTTCAGCAGTACCGCCCTGCTTCCCGCCACCAGGCTTCCCATCCAGTGGAATTTGGCACCTGTATGGTACAGGGGTGGAATGCACAGGAAAGTGTCCTCCCTGCCTGTGTCATGGTGCTTCTGCTCCATCTGGGCCGCCTGTGTAAGACTCTGATGCTTATGTAAAATGGCTTTGGGGAATCCTGTGGTTCCGGAGGAGAAATAGATGGCCCCAAAATCCTCCTCCGTGATCTCCACACCCGGCGCCTTGCTGGAGCAGTCTGCCACCAACTCATGGTAACTCTCCGCAAAGCTGGGACAGTTGTCCCCCACATAGATCAGCAGACGCCCTTTGCAGAGACGCTCCGCATTGGCTTCAATCCGCCCGATAAAGGCAGGTCCGAACACAATGATGTCCGCCTCTGCCAGTTCCGCACAGTACAGAATCTCCGCTGCATCATAGCGGAAGTTAAAAGGCACCGCAATGGCGCCGCTCTTCAGCACCCCGAAATAGATGGGCAGCCATTCCAGACAGTTGTACATCAGTATGGCTACCTTGTCTCCCTTCTTGATTCCACGGCCTATCAGCATATTGGCCACGCGGTTGGCCTTCTCGTTGAATACACCCCAGGTAATCTCCCGGCGGTAAGGCTGGAACCGGTCCGGTTCGATAAGTCCATACTCCTTCCAGGTCATCCGGCGGTTGTCCGGCTCCTCAGGATTTAGTTCTATCAATGCCACTTCCTCCGGGTATTCCCTGGCATTGTGCTCCAAATAATCTGTGACTGGCATATTGATACCTCCGCTTCCAGGCTTTTCTCCTTCACATTGCTAAAGTAATTTGTACCCTGTAAAAATATCACAAATACCCGGAAATGTCCAGCTGAAAAGTTGGGTTCAGTTCATATCCAGCCCATACCGCACCTCCCAGTCTCCGGAACCGCATTCTGCACACAGGCTCCCCGCCTGGTCTGCAAAGTCCAGGCCCTGGGCGGCAATCACCCTGGCCCCTTTCTCCAGCCGGATGGTAGCGGTGGTGTTGGACGGGATGGTAACGTACAGCCTCCTGCCATCCCTGGTTCCTTCCAGGCATTCCTTCTCCCAGCGGACCCGTATCCTGCCATATACACTCTGAAGGCTTCCCTCTGCCCAGTCCAGACTGGCATCTGTCTGGGGGCAGATCAGGCAATGGCGGTATCCCGGCTCCTCCTGTGAAGTGTTGATCCCCAGGACCACCCGGTAAAGCCAGTCTCCCACTGCACCGTAGGCATAATGATTGAAGGAATTCATGTCAGGACTCCACATGGTGCCGTCAGGCTTCAGTCCGTCCCAGTGCTCCCATACCGTGGTAGCCCCCGCCTTCACCTGGTACAGCCAGGAGGGAAAATCTTCCTGCAGCAACAGCCTGTAAGCCTCTTTCCCATAACCGTTCTGGCTAAGCGCATGACAGAAATAAGGTGTTCCCACGAAACCTGTCACCAGGTGTCCCCCCTCTTTGTCCAGAAGTTCCACCAGCCTCTTGGCCGTCTTCTCCCGGTACGCTTCCGGTATCAGCCCAAAATACAGGGCCACAATGTGGGCCGTCTGGGTCTGGGCCGTCATCCTTCCCTCCCCGTCAAAGAAAGTCTCCTGGAACTTCTGCACAATGGTATCATACAGCCTGCCATACTCCCGTGCATCCTCCCTGCGACCCAGGATCCCTGCGATCCTGGCAAAAAGCCCGGTGGAATAGGCATAGTAGGCCGTGCAGGTCAAGTCGTTGGGTGTGGCACCGAAATAGCTGCCCTCCTCTGCATCCAGGGCCACCCAGTCCCCGAACTGGAGCCGGTAATTCCAGATATTATCCACCGCATGGGCCCGCATGAAGCCGATCCAGGCCTTCATGCTGTCATATTGCTCCTCCAGGATGGTCTTATCCCCATAGACCAGGTACAAGGTCCAGGGATTGATCACTGCCACATCTGCCCAGGCTGCCGCCGAATGGGTTCCCTGAGACAACAGCCAGTCATTCTCCTCCTTGCCGCTGATGATGTCCGGCACCACATGGGGCACGCCTCCCTCCGGGGTCTGGTCTGCCGCCACATCCTTCAGCCATTTCCGGAAGAAAGTATAGGTATTCATCAAAAAACATGCTGTGCGGCAGAAAATCTGGGCATCCCCGGTCCATCCCACCCGCTCGTCACGCTGGGGACAGTCTGTGGGAATATCCAGGAAATTCCCTTTAAGCCCCCAGAGGATATTGTGCTGAAGCTGGTTCACCAGCGGGTTGGAACAGGCAAAGCTTCCCGTGGGTTCCATCCTGGAATGCAGCACCAGGGCCTTGAAATCCTCTGCCTTGGCCTCACAGGGCCACTCCAGAATCCTGGCATACCGGAATCCCATAAAGGTGAAGAGAGGATGATAACATTCCCGTCCCTCCCCCTTGCAGATGTATGTCATCTCCTGTTTCGCCGTCCGTAGATTATCCGTATATACATTCCCTGCCGCATCCAGGATCTCAAAACACTGCAGCCTGGCCTTCTCCCCGGCTCTCCCCTCCAGGGAGAAATCCACCCACCCTGTAAGGTTCTGTCCAAAATCCACCACCAGTTCCCCCTTTGGCGTCCGAAACAGCCTCTTTGCAGGCAGGGTCTCTATCACTTCCACCCCACATCCCGGCTGGGCCGTCAGTACCTCCCTGGGGAACGCTACCTTCTGCACCTTCTTCCAGCAGGCTGTAGGACCGTGGACGTCCACCCTGGCATCACAGACTTCCCCGTCATAGATCTCTGAGAAAGTCACCGGTCCATCGGTTCCCTCCCAGTCCCCATCGGTGAGAAACTGCTCCATGGTTCCGTCCTGGTAGCGCACGGTCAACTGCATAAGAAAGGCTGTCTGTTCCCCATAATTATTCCGCAGCAGCAGGAATCCCATCTTCCCCTTGTACCAGCCGGCCCCCACCATCACTTCCAGGTCATTATCCCCTTCCCGTAACAGTTCTGTCACATCCACTGTCTGGTAGCACAGGTGCTTCCTGTAGGAGGTCCATCCAGGTGCCAGTTCCTGGGCACCGGCCTTCTTCCCGTTCACGGACAGCCGATACAGCCCCAGGGCCGTCATGCAGGCATAAGCCTGTGCCACCCCTGGCCTAAGGGAAATCTTCCGCCGCATGCAGGTACTCTTGGACACATCCTTGTCCTCCAGTGTCTCCCCGGAGATAAATTCTGCCTTCCACTCCTTTCCATCCAGGATACCCGTGACAAAAGATACCTTCTGGCTGAAAGGACTCTCCTCTACACCGTCCCGGACACGGACACGGACGAAATACCGCCTGCAGGACTGCAGGCGGGGCTTTCCCTCCTGGCCAGGCAGGGTATTGTGCACTGCCTCCACATGGACGGACTCCCTGCTCTCCATCCATCCGCTGTCGTACACCAATGTCTCAAATCCTTCGTCCGTGGCAATCTGCAGCTGGTATCCCTGCTGGATCACACCCTTCCTGTCACTTTCCAGTACCCACCCAAACCAGGGCAGTTCCCCAAAGCCCACTGGCTCCTCCAGATATTCCATTCTGATTCTGGTTGCCTGTAACATCTTCGTCTCCCTCCAGTCATTCATCCGAGACCTTTCCCGGTCCTATATATCCCTGTAAAATTACCTTCTCATTATAGTCCTTCTACCGTTTTTTTCATATGGCATAATTTCAAACTTTCTGCAATTTTTATGGAATTTTTACGGTTTGCCTATTCCAGGACATAAAGGGAGACGGCGTGGTACAAAGCCATGCCGCCTCCTTTTTGGGAATCGTTATTCCTCTTCCTGTGCTTTCCGTCTCTTGTAAAGAACGAGAAGGAAGATTGTGCCTGCCAGGATCACTGCCAGTCCTGTCAGCAGAACCGACCAGATAGGAAAAGCTGTCCCGGCTTCAGGCGCCGCCAGGGGAACATCATCGTCTGTTCCCAGATCCGTGAGGTCAGAATCTTCTGCGGCATCCGCAGATTCCCCGGTATCTTCCTCCGGGACTGCATCGGCATCTTTAGTGCCTGGTGTCTCTGTCCCTGCATCTGCATCATCCGTAGAAGTACCCTGTCCATCTCCCTGTACAGTCTGGCCATTTGCTGTGCTGCCCGGCCTGTTTCCAGTGCCATTCACGGCCACACTGGTTCCAGTCCCCGATGCACCCGTTCCTTCCGTTGTCCCGTCTCCTCCGGCGCCGGAACCACCTGCGGATTCATTCCCGGCATTCTGGGATCCACCCGATGTGCCCGGCACATTGGGGGTGCCTGGCGTATCCGGCGTATCCGGCACATCCGGGGTGTCAGGCGTATCTGATGCAGCCACAACGGGCGTATCCTTTACAATGGCCTGCACCTTGTAGCGATAGGTGGTATTGGACTTCACGTCTTTGGTATCGGTATAGCGGTAGCCTCCTTCCATCTGCTCAAATGCCCCGGTTCCGGAAACAGTCTCATCCAGCAGCTGGAGACCGCTGATTTCGGATACCGCCCGGCGCAGGTTGGCCATGATGCTGTTCCCGGAGGACGCAGGGGCAACCGGTCTGATGACCAGGCCATTAAAGTAAATGGCAGGCTGACCTGCCTTGCAGGATCTGTTGGTCACATTCAGTTCTCCATCTGCCACATCCACCGTTACCACATTCTGGTTCTTGGTCTGGCTACTGTTACCCAGCCTGATATCCGCGCCTATGGCAACCCCTTCTGCTTCATAGTGATTATACTGACTGCCAGATCCATTGTAGGAATACACTGTCACTTCATACCGGCCATTGGGTACTTTCACAATATATTCATATGCTTTCTCTGCATTCCAGCCTAACACACAATCTGCATACACGGCATCCGGATCCTTGTAACTCTTATCCGAATAGCCAAGCGCTTTGCTTTCCTCTGTAAATCCATAGGCTCCGTTGGTTTCATAGGTATCTGATGATGATTTGACCTGTATCCATCCATTCTCTACACTGCCAGCCCCAAAGTCAAACCGGTACACTGCAACCACCTCAATCTCCGGCATTACATCCAGGCCTTCCACAGAAGTCTTCAGAGTGCCCTTCACCTTCTGTATGCCAATTGTGGAAGCGTCCACAGCATCCCATTCCACTTCTACATCCCATGTGAAACCATCCTCATACACCACCGTAACCGTCCCAGGCAGTTCCACATCAGATGTTCCCACGAGTACCTCCACCGGATCCATTGCAGCAAAGCCAAGCACCTTAGCATCTGCATCATGATCCTTCACTTTGACAGCTATTGTAGGTTTCGTCTGGAAGCCTTCGATCTGTTTGGCCAGTTTGCCTGTGATGGTATATACACCTGGAACATTCGGCTTGTAAGCAGTATTTCCATCCAGATCCCATACCACAGCCACACTGCGCTCCAGACCATCATCATAGACCACGGTAACTTCCTCTGGAAGTTCCACATCCTGCAAGGCTGTCCCAAAGGATACCTCCACCATATCCAGTTCCTTGATACCCACTGCCTTCCGGTCTGACAGGCTCACCTGGCGCACAATGATACCTCCCACGCGGGAATTGTTGCCTGTAAACTGGATCGTAAGCTGTCCGTCCATAACCTCTGCCTGACAGCCGCCGGTATTGACTTCCCCGGCTGCACTGTCCACATTCAGTGCAGTTCCTTCCACAACAGACTTCACATTGCTCTTCAATGCACTGTTACTGATAATCTCCACATAGTATGTGCCATCTGGTACATCCACCAGGAAAGTATTGCCATCTGGCAATGCAAAGTCATCTGTCACCTCATTCGGATACAGTCCGGGCTGGCTGATGACTTCCGTCCTGCCCTGCATGGTACTGTCTGTCTCAAAACCATATCCCTGCTCTTTCGTATAGAAACTACCCAGGGCTGAAAGCTTGGCCGTCTTACCTTTTGCATTCACTGTCATACCGATCCAGCCGTCCGTTCCCGGCACCTTTTTTGCATCAATACCAAAGTCAAATCGGTACACTGCCGGATAGGCCACATATACAGAAGCTTTCACTTCTCCCTGATACCCTTCTACTTTACCAGTGGCGGTGTAAGTACCTACTGTATCTGCCTTTACCCCAGTCACATCTGTCCATTCCACAGGCTCTCTGCCAGTCTTCCCACTGGCCCACTTTACCTGGACCTTTACAGGCATTGCCCCGGCCACATTTTCTGTATTCCACTCTATCTCAGCATAGACCATGTCTACAGATTCCACATAGTCTGCCTTAATCTCCACCCTGATCACCGGAGACTCTTCCAGTCCGCCGACTTCCGTAGCCAGGGTACCTTTCACCGTATACACCCCTGCCACTGCAAAATCCACATCGGAGTAGTCCCAGGTGACAGCCACTTCTTCTGTAGTAGTATTGGTATAGGAGACTTTCACTGTCCTGGGCAGTTGTTTCTCAAATGCCACCTTATCGAAGTCCGGATCCTGTACCAGGACAATATCCTCCACCGGCACAAATCCGCTGATCTGGTTTGCAGCTACGGTCACTTGGACCTCCAGGAGTTCGTCCCAGCCTGATACCTGTGCTTTGACCGGGTAAGTTCCCGCTTTTTCCAGGTTCACCTCTGTCACATCCCAGGTGACAGGAGCCTTCTGGGTCTTACCATCCGCATCTACCACTTCCACATAAGCCGGGAACAGGCTCTCCAGGGTCTTCCCTTCCGGAATCGGCATACCCTCCACCAGCCTAATGGACTCTACAGCAATCTCCGGCTTCTGGGCAATCTTCACTGTGGTAGTCGCTGCAAGGATGCGGGAGAAGAAGGAATCCCTTCCCTCACTGCCATCCTTTCCCGGAAGGATATAGGTGTCATGAAGTTCGAACTCTCCATCCCCTTCTGCACGGTACACCTTGTAACCAAGAATCTCGTTACCATATATTCCGTCATTGGCCTCCGTAAAGTCAAACTGCACGTAATCCTGCCCGGCCTTTCCATTGTCGAGCTGTGCTGTCAGCAGTCCCTGTGACAGCAGATAGCTTAAATTGGCAGGCTGGTTATAGCCCACATTCTGCCAGGCCACACCTTCCCGGTAAGCCAGATCCTGGAGCAGACAGGGCACGACATAATCCGTCTCAATGGTCGTGCTGTAGATCCTGATCTTATTCTTGTCCCCGGAGCATCTGGCAATGATCTCTTCCCGCCAGTCACCCAGGATATCTGCCACCAGCCCCAGATTACCCTTGGTACCATTGCTGGACCAGATCTCCTCAGAGTAGAGCAACGGCTCCTGGGTCTGCGTCTCGTAATTCCACTTGGAGATCGTCACACCTATGGGCACATACCCATTTTTCTCGTTAAATTCATGATCCTGTATCTCACTCAGCAGATCCCCGTCCCAGAAAATCGTAAAGTTGGAGGCCGGTGTGGCGTCCGCCAGTTTCACCAGGTTGTCCAATGTGGACAGGGCAGAGAATACATTCCCTCTTGTGGAGTCCCAGGAAGGTTCTGATTCATCCCCTGACGGCGTCCAGTTCGGTCCTGCCACCGACCACCATTCCCCTCCGGGAGATGTAGGGTCAATGTCTGCCGCCACACCGCGGCCGGTATCCCTGCCGGTGTAATACCCCATTAAGGTCTCTCCTGTCTCAGCATCCAGTATTTCCACATGATATTTGGCATCGTTATGTTCATGCACCTGCAGGATCTCCAGCCCCGGATTCCAGGGAACCCAGTCTGATACATGCATGGCATCCCCGTGACCGTTTCCAGTACACCACTTTACCGTACCGTCATGGTCAATGGCCAGTGCGCCATAGATGATCTCATCCTTGCCATCCCCGTCGATGTCATTGACACTTAAACCATGGTTCCCCTGTGCCTCATACTGGGATCCGGCCTCTTTGGTGTCGAAAGTCCAGTAGGTGAATATCTCATCGCCTATGCCGTCTTCATTGGTATCCTTCATGCCATAGGCCGTCAGACAGGTCCTGGTATAATATCCCCTGCAGAACACTGCAAAAGGAGTTTCACCATCCAGATAGGCCGTAGCGGACAGAAACCGGTCCACACGGTTGCCATAGCCATCGCCCCATGCGCTGACGGAACCTCTCTCAGGGATATAGTCTACGGTATCCGCAATGGTGCCATCCTCACCATTGAATATGGTGAAATATTCCGGGCCGTCCAGCACATAGCCGCTGCTGTTGCGGTAATCATTCCGGGCAGATATGGTCTCCACAGGCAGTGCAGAAGCATTGCATGCGCCTACATAACCGGTTTCCTCCAGTCCGATGCCACCTGCCACGGTATTCCGGTAGGTGGTGGTGCCGTCCGCAGTCTTCACTGCAATCTCAGCCCTGCCGTCCCCATCGTAATCCCATACCTGGAACTGGGTGTAATGGGCACCGGAACGGATATTCACACCCATGTCGATTCTCCAGAGCAGCTTCACTGTCCCAGTGGAAAAATCAATGTCGTAGCCATCCAGGAAAGTTTTACCCGTATAGCCGCTGCCGGAATTGTCCTTCGCATTGCCAGGGTACCATTTCACCACCAGTTCCAGTTCCCCGTCACCATCCAGGTCTCCCACAGACATATCATTTGCAGAATAGGTACAGGCCGTCCCATCGGGCATGGTCTCATCTTCAGGCGCAAACAGGGACAATTCCAGATATTTATCTGTCCATGGCTTCACATCCTTTGCCACCAGTCCCAGTTTTCCATCACCGCTGCCTACTACTTTATAGATATCTGCCGCACTTCCCTCCGGGTCAATCAGGTTTGTTACCGTCAGGTCTTTTGCCAGCACATTTCCATTTTTGTACACGGTAAAGGTAGTTGCCAGCTGCCCTGCACCGTTGCAGTCTCCTTCAAAGCTTCTCCAGCTCAAATACACGCCTTTGGTGTATGTGGTTCCATCGGGTCCTTTGGCGCTGACCAAAGTCTCACCGCCGTCCCGCCCGGACAGGTCAATGGCTACCAGGGCACGGCTTGCATATTTTTCCGTACCGCCATGAACCAGAGATCCGGTCACAGGCGTCTGACACGCTTCAGACATTTCTCCCACACCGGTTTTGGTCAGAGCTGCCACCTTGTAATAATAATGCATATTGGTGGCCACATCATGATCTGTATAGACAGTGGTACCTCGGCCACACTCCCCGACCTTCACAAATCCGGTAAATCCCTTCTCATCCTCTGCTTTATCAGAGCGGTAAATGTAATATTTGATCGCACCGTCCAGGGCATCCCACTGCAGGGAAATATACCTTTGCAGTTCCGTGGCATCCTGCGTTGGGCTGGTGCAGATCAGATTCTGCGGAGCTGGTGCAGGGTCACCCTCTACAAACAGTTCCACTGTTATGATGTTGCTGCGTGCGGACTCCTTGCCCTCCTGGTCCACACAGGTCATATAATACTCATACACCTCTCCGATATCCCCGGTCATGGCACAACATACCGTGATACCAAGTTCCTCATACTCTTCCTTGGTAAAGCTCTTCACCTGGGAGAACCTGGTGTCCGCGCTCCCCTTGCGGTAAATATTGTAGGACATGCCACCATCGGAAGGCGTAAAGCCCAATAGGAAAGTCGCCGCTCCCACCGCTTCGTCCATGCTCAGTTCACTGTATGTCAGACCGCTGGGGGCCAGAAGAAGCTCCGTGATGGTCATTCCATTCAAGTAATTATCTGTGGTTACATTCAGCTGACCGTCTTCCACCCTGACAGTGGCCGTGCAGCTTGCCAGAGCCTGTTTGGTGGAGATGCTGCCAATGCCGGCACCCTCCGCCGTATAGGAATTCTTGATGGTGCTGGTACCTGCCAGCAGATCTCCTGCATAAATGGTGACTTCATAGTCTCCATTGGGAAGATCTACAGCGAATTCCCCCGCCCCCAGGGTAAAATCATCTGCCATATCAGAAGATGTCCCCATGCCATTGTTCTTCCGGTAACGGCCATTCCCGGGCGCCTTGATCCAGCCATAGCCTGCCGTCTGGTCATAAGCCTGTTCTGCCGTGACACCCACCCAGCCTTCCATGGTAGGGCCATTGTCTGATTTCCTTCCATTAAAGTCGAACTGATACCCTGCAGATTTGGTCTTGGCCTGGGCATATTCAGACAATTCGCCTACTCCCTTGTCGTTATAGCCTGCCACCGCATATACATAGGTACATCCAGCTTCACAGCCAGCGTCTGCAAACCGGGTGCCGGATGTGGCAGAATATTTCTCTGCACCATCAAAGTTCACATCCGCAATACTCTGCCCATCTGCCAGTTTCTGACGGTATACATAGTACATCTCCGCATTGGGATCCCCATCCCAGGAGATATTCACGCTCTTGGAACCCACTGTGCCTACCTTCAGGTTCCCGATCCGGGCCGGCACATCCATTGCTGTCCTGGGCACCACCCTGGCCTTCAGGTCTGCCAACGCCTGGTTGTCACTCTCCAGGATACCGTCTGCCACGCACTGTGCGAATTTATATGCCCCATACCACTGCAGATGGGTGGAATCCGACACACCGCCTGCATAGGCACCGGTATATTCCCCGGCTGCCACATGTAGGAACAGGGATTTTGCTCCTTCCACCCCAAAGCTGTTACATACCGCCACAGAACGGGCCGTCAAATCGATCAGCGGAATATTCTGTGCTGCCGCCATAGAGCGGCAAATATTCCCATACTGCTCAAAATTCCCCACAAAAGAAACTGTCCCGTCGTCCAGCGTGGTATAGCTGTATCTGGCCACCGGGGTCACCAGCACAGGCGTGGCACCCCTCTGGAGGGCGCCGTCCACATAGTACTGGATCCATCTGCCGAACTCCTCCGGGGTGGGGTCTACATAGCGCTCAGGCCTGCTGTAGGTGGAATCATTGTGTCCCCACTGCACGAACAGATAGTCTCCCGGCCTGATATCCTCCAGCAGGTCATCCAGTTTCCCCTCTACCACGAAAGATTTGGAAGAGCGGCCTCCTATGGCACGGTTTTCCACAACGGCATTCGCTGCCTCATAGCGTCTGGCCTGGCTGTATCCACAGTCCGTAGCCGCACTCTCTATCACCTCGCCGCCGAAAAACATGGCAAGGGTTTCACCCCAGCCTGTCTGGGGATCATAATAATCCTCATAGGTCTGAACAGTAGAGTCGGAAGCCAGATAGACGGTAGGCTTCCCTCCACGCTCATTGGTGGCAAGTCTTGTGACCTTAATCCCGGACACATAGACCTTCTGCAAGGCCGCTGCTTCCATGGATGCTGCACTGTTCTGCGCCAGGAACTTCAAGCTCAGCACTTCATCCACAAGACATACGTCAAAAGAAACTGTCTGGGTAGCACCTGGTGCAACCTGGATGCCGGATATCCGGGTAATGTCCTCTGCCTTCATATCTGCAACATATGCTGCAGAAGAAGGATTCACCAAGGTCACTTCCACCCGGTAATCTGCACCTGGAAGCTGCATATCAAAAGAAGAAGTATTCTCATATGTATTTGTAAAAGCATAACCGGACAAAGTATTGGCCTCTGTCCAGACCTGGCTGGCAATGGCCAGGTAGCCTGTCCCATTCTCCACATAGGAAGAACCCGGCTCGTCCCTGCTGACCTTGCGGGGACGGAATACATTGCCCACTACTCCTTCCGCGGGATTTTTGTACTCCACATCCCGGAAACCGACAGCAAGTGTATCTGCATCTGGATTCTGATAGATATCTGCCTGTGTCACATCAGTGCCAAAAGCCAGATTATATAGCACCTCATCTGTGACAAAAGTCTCATATCCGCCCCAGTTCCCCGATCCTATGCCTACCAGCCTTTCCTTCTTCTCCGATAGGAGTGCATCCTCCTGGGGTATCTCCTCTTCCGGATCTAATTCTTCCTCCTCCGGAGATTCTGTTACCTTATCCCCCTCCTCAGGCTCATCCCCCTCCGAAGGACTGGTTCCTGTATCTCCCTCTCCAGACCCATTGCCTTCTGAAGGACCAGTTCCTGTATTTCCCTCTCCGGACCCATTCCCCTCCGAAGGGCCGGTCTCTGTGCTTCCTTCTCCGGATCCATTCCCTTCTGAAGGGCCGGTCTCTGTATTCCCTTCTCCTAAGCCATCCCCCTCCGAAGGACTGGTCTGTGTATCTCCCTCTCCAGATCCACCACCTTCCGAAGGGATCGTCCCTTCTGCCTCATCTGCCGGCCTGTCGCCTTCTGGCACGTCTGTCCCTGGAACAGTTGTATCTGCCAGGTTCCCGGCCTGCACATACATCCCATCCGAAAAGCCTACACTTCCCAGCACCAGAATCAGGCTCATCAAATATGCCATTCCTCTGCCCATGAAGGCTTTGCGTCCTTTCCTTTTGTTCATTCCCGTAATATTCCTCCTCTTTTCTGCACCTTCCGCGCTTTTTGCCTTCGTGCATTCCCAATTCCATCCCCTGCACCAGATGTCCTGTTAAGCTTCGCTGAATTGGAAATCGCTAAAGTCATGTACATATTATATAAAACCAAAGGGATTTTTTCTGATCTATACAGCGTGATTTCTACCTGATTTCGACCATTTTGCACATCATAACCATAATCGCGGTGCAATTATATGATTATTTGTGCACAATGCCATTTGCAATGTATAAAAAAGCCCAAAGAAAAACCGGCTTCCACAGTATTCCTGCGAAAACCGGTTTCATTCTTATCAATATCTATCAGAAATCATCTTACAGCTTCAGTCCCTTGAGCAGGTCTCCCAGGGAAGTGCCAACGGATTTCCCGGAACTGTACTGGGCAGCCAGCTTCCCGTCCACCTCGTCCGGCTGGGCATCTTCTGCAAGGGCCTTCATACTCAGGCTGATCTTCCCGTTATTGGTATTCAGCACCTTCACCTTCACGGTATCGCCTACCTTCAGCACTTCACTAGGGGCCTTGATCCGCTTCTGGCTGATCTGGGAGACATGCACCAGGCCGCTCAGCCCCTCGCCCAGGTCCACAAAGGCACCGTAAGGCATCAGGCTCTCCACCTTCCCCTCCATGACAGTGCCAGGGGCAATCATGGATATCTTGTGGTTCATGGCTTCTGCTTCCCGCTCCTTCAGCACATCCCTGGCGGAGAGCACCAGCTTCTCCCTGGCCTTCTCCACGGTGATCACCCGCACATCCAGGCTCTTGCCCACGAAGCTCTCCAGATCCTCCACATAGGACAGGGACAGATGGGATGCCGGAATGAATCCCCGGATGCCTTCCAGGTATCCCACCACACCCTTATTCACCACCTGGCTCACCTTCACGGGCAGGATGGTCTTCTCCTCCAGGTAGGTCTGAAGCTTATCCCAGCCCAGGGCCTCTGCCGCCTCCACACAGGACAGCAGTATATTACCTGCCCCGTCATCCCGCTTTACCACAGTGGCCTCCAGCCTGTCACCCACATGTACGTCATTTAACACGGAGAACCCGGGATCCCTGCTCATGTCCGCAGCCTTGATCACCCCCGGTGCGTAGTAATCCAGATCCAGGGTGACACCCTCCTCATCCACATGAATCACGGTGCCGGTAAGGATATCCCCCTCCCGGATCTTGCGGAAGGATGCCTCCAGTTCCTTGGTGTAATCTGCCATGGATTCCGTGGGGACTTCCGCTGCCGGGGCCTTGGCGGCAGTTTCCACTGGAACTTCTGCCGCCGGAACTTCCACCTCCAGCGCTTCTGCCACTTCCGTCCCCTCTTTCACTTCTGCCATACTTTCCGTTTCTTCCACTGCCATAGCAGGCTTTTCTTCCACTGCTGCTTCCATTTCTGTCTTCCGTTCTGTTTCCATCCTAGTCTCCTCCTACTCCTCTTTTCCTTTACGGCCCGGATCGGATTCCATTGCCGGTGCTTTCCTTATTCTACCTTCCACCTGGCCATCCTATTCCCCATTGTACCAACTTAACGCCATATGGGCAAGCCCGTATGTGGAATTTTTTCCACCTGTGCTACAGTCCACACTCCAGCTGGCAGTCATACGGCTCCTGTTCCACATGCCCGGCATGATACCATCCGGCCTCCACACAGCCCATGGCCCTGTAGAAAGCCTGGCTTTCCACCGCGGAATGGGCTGAGATATACAGCTTCCCTGCCCCCATTCTGCCAGCCCATTCCCTGGCCGCCTGGAAAAGCATCCTTCCAATCCCCTTCCCACGCATATCCTGGGACACATGGATGCTGGACAGATCCAGATATCTGTGCTCCCCGCCAAACAGTCCCGCTTCCACTGACACGAAGCCTTTCAAGGCACCATCCCAGAAGGCACCATACACAAACCCGTCCGTCTCCACCGTATGCCGCAGGCACCGGACCAGGGTCTGGTAATCTTCCTCGGACCAGTCATCGATGAAAGGATCCGGCTTGACCACCCATTTCTCCCCCTCCCGGCGCAGGCAGTCCGTTACCTCCTGGCGCCGGATAAAATCCCGGAACAGTTCCCGGCTGATCTCCTGTTTCTGTAAAGTCCTGTATTGGATCATGGTGCGATTCCTCCCTGTACGGACAATCTTCTCCTCCTTATAGTGAAAAGGTCTGGAAACACTGTCGCCTTGTCATATCCAACATACCATACACAAAGGGGAAAGTCCATTATAATTTGGCAGTACCATTTTTAGAACAGGAAAAAGGCATGTGCCAACACTTCCTGCACATGCCTTTTCTTCCATTCCCCAAAAAGGAAATCGTCCCGGCTTTGTATCCCTACTTTTCACGGCCTTGCCGTTCAAAGCAACTTTGTATCTTTATTTCACACTGTTAAAATACACATCCAGCTGGGCCTTCGCCTCGTCCAGGATCTTCTGTAAGCCTGCCGCCTCTGCCTGCTCGTTGAACTCTGCCAGGGTCTTCTCCACATCGTCCACCAGTCCAAGCCCAAGCAGCGGTGCATACTGGGTATATACACGCTGAAGGTTCGCCATCTCATTCTGTACCTTGGAATCATCAAAGGAGAATGCTGCCGTGGGCCCTTCTACTGCCTTGGCATTCCAGGCATTGCCGATCTCTACCTGATCCGGGAAGGTATCCTCCCTGGTGGTCTCCAGAAGGTTATTTTTCAGTCCCCAGGACCAGCCGTTCCCGAAGGGATGTTTGGCCATGTCCGGACCAGGTGCCCACTGGGTATCGGAAACCTGGTTATAATGAACCCCTTCTATTCCGTGTCTCACCAGATTGTATATGTCCTTGTCAAATTTCAGCAGATCCAGGGCCATAAATGCCCTTTCCTTGTGCTGGGAATTCTCCAGTACCGCATAACCGTCCCCGATATAGGAACCCAGAAAGCGGTTGGCACCGGGAGTCAGGTCATAGATCTCCGGCTTCCATTCAGGATGGTTCTCCTGGGCATCGGATGCCGCCACCCCTACAGTACCCAGGTTCTGGAAGAAGGAAGCGCTGGTACCATTGGCAAATGCCTCCTTGGGATCCGTGGCGTTGGCAATGGCACTCTTGGACCAGAAGCCTGCATCTGCCCATTCCTTCATCTGCTTGGCATAGGCCAGATACTCCTCTGTTCCATATATCCAGAAAATGTCATCTGCTGTCTCATTCCCGGAATATTTATAAGTGAGATAGTTCTGTAGGGAACCTGCCAGCTGCACCCAGTCATTGTTCGCAAAGAGAATGATTAAGTTGGAAGTATCATTCTGCTGGGAAGCATTGTAGGCAAACTGTACACCGGAATCCGGGTCGTCTGCAACCGCCTGGAAATACTTCTGAAGATCTTCTATGTTCTCCAGCGGATCCATCTCATACTTTTCCCTTAGGTCGCCCCGGATTACCACTGCATTGCCAACTACGTTTGCCATGTTACAGGGCACAAAATACACTTTATCCCCGATTTTTGCCTGTCCCCAGCTTGCCTCGGACTGATACTGCCTGTGTAAAGGCATATAGTCGTCAATCACCTGGTCCGTCACTTCCGCAAAGGCACCCTTATTGGCTTCGGACTGGTAGTAAGCCCAGGTACAGGTATAGATCAAGTCGATTGTCTCCCCACCCGCGATGGTAAGCGAATATTTGGTGGTGTAATCACTGAGGGACATGTCCTTCAGCACCAGTGTTGCATTGATCTTCTCCTGCAGGATCTTGTTCACCTCTGCCAGCACCTTGTCCTGGTCTTCCGTCTTGTCACCAATGTAATACAATACCAGTTCCACCGGCTCCGATACATCCTGGCCATTGTAGGTCAGTCCTCCTGCACCGGCACCACTCTCCCCGTCAGCGCCCTGGGCTGCGTCCTCCTGCCCCTGGTCCGTCCCACCAGACTGGGCACCAGAGCCCTGCTGCCCGGAATCCCCGTTGCCACACCCGGCCAGGGCTGTCAGGGACAGCATCCCGGCCATTGCCAGGGCCAGAAACTTCTTTCCTTTTCCCATAATCTCTTTCCTCCTTATGATTTATCATTGAAAGTGAGTAACCCCACCCTTTCAATCCTTACTTCCAGACCGTTCCAATTCACGGCTTCCCTGTGGAAAGCAATATATAGTTCCCGCCCCTTCCTCATCCTTTCACGGCCCCCAGGGTCAGCCCCTTTACAAAATACCGCTGCACGAAGGGGTATACCAGCACTATAGGTCCCGTCACTACCACTGTCAGTGCCATCTTCGTGGACTCAATGGGCAGGATGTCTATGACCATGCCCGATTCTGCCGCAATCTGCCTGAGGGCCTTGGCATCATTGATCAGCTTATAGAGCTGGTACTGCAGGCTGTAGAGATGGTCATTGTTGATAAACAACATGGAATTATACCAGTCATTCCAAAAAGTCAGCGCCGTGAACAGACAAATGGTGGCGATCACCGGCGTGGACAGGGGCCAGATCAGCTTGACAAAGATGGCAAAATCCCCCGCCCCGTCAATCTTGGCCGACTCGGTCATCTCAAAGGGGATCCCTGCCATGAACCCTTTTACCAACAGGATATTCCACACGGACACCACCCCCGGCAGGATCATGGACCAGATGGAATCCTTAAGGTGCAGGTAGTTCACACACAGGATGTACCAGGGCATCAGCCCCCCGCTGAACAGGGTCGTGAAAAAGTAGAAAAAAGACAGCTTGTTCCTCCAGGTAAAATCCTTTCTCTGGAGCACATAACCCGCCATGGTATTGAGGAATACACTCAGCATGGTGCCCACCACGGTGACAAAGATAGTGACCCCGTAAGCCCGGATAATAGCCATAGGACTGTCAAATATGGTCTTGTAACTCTCAAAGGATATCTCCTTTGGAAAAAGAGTGTATCCGTTCCTGATAATATAATTCTCCGAAGTGAAGGATGACCCGATCACGATCAAGAAAGGGATCAGACAGATCACCGCGAATAAAAACAGAAACGGATAGCCAATGGCCTTAAACGCCAGTACATCTTTTGGCATATGCCGTTTTCCCACTGCCTTCTTGCTCATACAGCCTCTCCTCCTTCCTAAAACAGGGAATAGTTCTCATCTTTTTTCTTCACGATCCAGTTGGCAATGATAATGGTGATAAAACACAGCACTGACTGGTAGAATCCGATGGCCACCGTCTGCCCCACGTCCGTGGCGGCAATGGTCATACGGAACACATAGGTATCTATCACATCCGTCTTGTCAAATAGCGCCCCGTTCTGTCCCACCAACTGATAGAACAGGTCCAGGTTCCCACGGAATATCTTCCCCAGGGCCAGCAGGGTCATGGTGATCACCGTAGGCAGGATCCCTGGCAGGGTAATGTAACGGATTCTCTGGAAAATATTGGCGCCGTCAATGGCTGCCGCCTCGTGCAGTGCCCCGTCTACCCCCAGGATGGATGCCAGGTACACCACTACGCCATACCCTACACCTTTCCAGGCAGAAAATGCCACTATGATGAAAGGCCACCAGCCAGACTCCCCGTAGAAATTCACCGGATCCATTCCCAGGCTTCTTAATACCCCGTTCAGAGTACCCGACTCATAAGACAGCAGGCTGTAAGCAATGGAACCCACAATGACCCAGGAGATAAAGTAGGGCAGGAAGATCACGGACTGGGTAATTTTTTTCAGCCACTTTCCTGCCATCTCACTCAGTATGATGGCGAACAGGATCTCCAGTGCCGTATTTACCAGGATGAATGCCAGGTTGTACAGAGCCGTATTCCTGGTAACGCTCAAGGCCTTCCCCGATGTAAAGAAGAACTGGAAGTTGTCCAGTCCCACCCAGGGACTTCCGAAGATTCCGTCCCGGTAATTGAACCGCTTGAAAGCCATTACCAGGCCCCCGATGGGCAGGTAACAGAACACAAACAGCAGCGCCGCCGATGGCAGCAGCATCAGGAGCAATGTCCTGTAACGGTAGAGCTTGTGGAAAAAACCCAGTTTCTTATTCTTCTCCGCTTTCACATCCCAGCCTCCTCTTCCTCTTCTGATTCTCTTTCTCTTATGTCTATTTTAACAAGCGTTTCCCACACTGGAAATCCAAAATGCTTCTGATTGTACGGTAAAATATTCTGATTTCCTGTTTTAACCTTTCCATTTTCGTCAGATTATACAAAAAAGTACCTGTGGGATACTACTTTCCATACTCTCCCACAGGTACCTGCTATTCTGCTTTTCTGGTGCCCCAGGGGCTGACACTCAGCCCTGCCGTTACTGTACACCCTGCCCTCTTTCTTTCCTGGGGAACCGCACTGTCACACAGGTGCCCTCCCCCTCCTTGCTCTCATAGGTCAGCCCGTATTGCTCCCCGAACATCAGCTGCAGCCTGGCATGGACATTCCGGACACCGTAACTGCTCCCTGTACCGGCCAGGGTGCCATCCATCACATGGCACAGGGTCTGCTCATCCATGCCGATGCCGTCATCTATGACCTTCACGCAGGCTATGTCCCCCTCCAGGTACCCCCAGATGCGTATGGTTCCCCTCTTCTCCTTCTTCTCCCAGATGCCATGCTGTAAGGCATTCTCTACCAGGGGCTGGAGAATGATCTTGGGCACCATGCTGTCCAGGATCCCTTCCTCCACATCCTGGATGTAGGTAAGCTTCCCGGGAAAACGGATGTCCTGGATCTTTATATAATATCCCACATGCTGCAATTCCTCTGCCAGCGTCAAGGTATCTTCCCCTTTGTTCAGGATCAGCCGGTAGTACTTGGACAGGGACACCACTGCCCTGTGGATGTCTTCCGTGCGTCCGCTGTAGGCCAGCCAGTTCACCAGATCCAGGGTATTGTAAAGGAAATGTGGGTTAATCTGGGACTGCAGCGCCTTCAGTTCCGCGCTCTTTAAGTGGATGCCCATCTGGTATTTCTCATCCATAAGCCGGTTGGTATGGCGCATCATGTCATTGTAATTGTCATAGAGGAGTCCGATCTCATCCCGGGTATCGTTTGGCAGGTATACCTTCGTGTCACCCCTCTTCACCTGATTGAAGCTCTCGTTCAAGTGGGAGATCCGCCTCACGATCCAGGAGATCAGGACTGTCCCCCCGATCACGGCCAGGAGGCAGAAGCACAACATCAGCCCCACCACAATATATTGTAGCCGGATAATGCCCCCTGTCATGTCTGACTTCGGGATCACTGTCACCATCTCCCAGTCCGTATTGCGGATCTTATTGCGGATACAGTACACACTGTCCTGGTAGAGGCTCATTTCCGCAAGATCCTTCTTCCAGATATACCGGGAATACCGGAAGGCTTCCGGCAGTTCCCCCGCAAGGCCCAGTCCCGCCAGGTTCTCCTGGTCGGAAGCACACACCACCACATTCTCCCGGTTCACCAGGTATGTGACGGCATGCTCCGTAGGCGTGGCATTCCGCAGGATCTCCTCCAGTTCCCCCAGCCCGATGTCCATGCGCAGCACACAGTTCCGCTGCCTGTAATCATTCTCCTCCGGGATATCCCGGATCATAGAGATATACTTTCCCCGCATCTCCTCCTCCAGATACACATCCGGGGCAAAGTATATCCGTCGCGCCCCCTTTTTCCCATACCACTGTGAGGCATCCGCTTCAGACAGGAAATGGATAAAACTGTCATCTGCCATCTGTTCCAGTTCATCTGCAATGTAGATCCGCAGGGAAATATTCTGCGTGCTACTTCCCAGGCTTTGCAGGTAGTTGATCACCTCGCTGCGCAGGGCCAGCTGCCGGTGCCTGTCCACGGATGCGTTCTTTCCGCTGATACTCTCTTTCAAGGAATGGTTCACCGCAATGGCATCCGTCCGCTGGATAAGCTGAAGTACCTTGTACTCCAGGTAGGACTTGGCCTGTTCATAGCCCTGGGAGGCAGAATACTGTAGCTTCTCCGTCATCTCCCGGGAAACCTCCACATAGATAATGACACTGATCATGCATAGGGGCAGGAGAAATAACACACAGTAGAACAGGAGCAGTTTTTTCTTCAGTGACAGATTCTTAAATGCCTGTTTCCAGGATTTCCATTGCAATACTCCACTCACCCGTTCCGCTCCTCGTTGCACTCCCGCAGGTAGTCCGCCGGTGTCATCTGCTCCTGCTTCTTGTATATCTTGATAAAATAGCTGCTGTCTGCAAAACCTGCCTTGGCAGCCACATTCTTGATCTTCACAAAAGGATTCCTGCGCATATATTCCTTGGCCCATCGAAGCCTGGTCCGGATGATGCACTGGTTGATGGTCTCCTGCTTCTCCTTCTTGTACAGCCAGCACATGTACTGCTTGGACAGCTTGAAATGATCTGCCAGGCAGGTCAGTGACAGGTTCATGTCGGAGAAATTCTCCTGGATATACTGCTCAATCTTGTCTGCCATGTGCATGGAGGACTGCCAGGAGGCAGGCACCAGGTCTTCCTCCGGGATCTCCTCCAGGACACCCTTGAAATGGGCCTTGTACTCCTGTTCCATGGCATTCCTGCGCCGCTCATCCTCCACCTGGAGAATGGATTTTTTCAATGCCTCAATGATTTCCGATGGCTCGATGGGCTTCTCGATATAGTTTACTGCGGACAACTGGATGGCGGACTTTAGGTATTCTTTGTCGCAGTATCCGCTGATAAAGATAAAGCGGCAGTGCCTGAGCTTCTTGCGGATCTCAAAAGCCATGGTGATCCCGTCCATTCTGGGCATACGCACATCTGCCATGATGATATCCGGCTGATATTCCAGGGCTTTCTGCAGGCCCTCTTCCCCGTCCTCCGCCATGTACACTTCCCCGATTCCCAGGCTTTCCCAGGGAATGCACCTGTAGATTCCATTCCTGGTCAGCTCCTCGTCCTCTACCATCAGTACCCTCATGGTCTCCCTCCTGTCCCTGCCATCTGCCGGCCACACTGGCAGATGGCTCATCCCTGCTTCCCCTGCATGGCCTCCATATCCCATCTGCCGTCAGTTCCCTGTCTGTACCTGTTCCCCGAACCAGTTTGAAATTGGCTCTTTTGCACAATAAATTGTTCTATTTCTTTATCCATATTATTCATATTAACAAATCTCAGAGAGAATACATATGGGATATTTTTAGGATTTCATGGAAACTTATTCATATTTCACAGCAACAAGATTTGTTCTAATGTCCTTGAAACCCGGTTCTGAAAATGTTAGGATAGAAAAAGGAAATATATCAGACAAATGATGACTGCCATGGATGGATGATTCCATAAGGCAGTTTTGGGAAAGGAGACAGTGTTACATGAATTACATCCAGCACAAATCAGAGGAATCCCTTGAGGATTACCTTGAAACAATACTCATCCTAAGCAGACGTCTTGCCGTGGTGCGCTCCATTGACGTTGCAACCGAACTGGATTATTCAAAGCCCAGCGTGAGCATTGCGGTGAAAAACCTCAAAAACCGCGGATACATCACCGTTTCGGAAGAGGGCTATCTCCATCTGACCAAGGAAGGGTTACTCATCGCGGAAAGTGTCTACGAACGGCACACCCTGTTGACAGAGTGGCTGGTCCACCTGGGAGTGGATCCCGGGACTGCGGCAAGGGACGCCTGCAAAATGGAACATGACATCACCCCCGAAAGCTATGAGGCGATGAAAAGATGTATCCTAACTATCCTGGGCCGTGACTGATATTAACCGGTCGCTCCCTCTGTCCCATAAGACGAAGGGCCTGTATCACAGGCCCTGGCAATCTGCCTTCAGCTTCTGCATCACCTGGAACAGCCTGCCCATATCCACCGGTTTGGCAAGGTGCTCATTCATTCCGGCATCCTTTGCCATTGTGATATCCTCCTCAAACGCATTGGCTGACAGAGCTATGATGGGCACCATTCCTGCATCTGCCCTGTCCAGGCCACGAATCACGCGGGCTGCCTCATACCCGCTCATTACCGGCATCATCAGATCCATAAGGATACAGTCAAATGTCCCCTGTTCTGACACCTTGAAGGCATCCACGGCAGCTTTTCCATTGTTTGCCGTACTTACCGTTGCACCTGCCTGTTCCAGGATGAATTTCACGATCTCGCAGTTGACTTCATTATCCTCTACCAGAAGGACATGCATTCCCGAGATGTCTGCACGGGCATTCTCCTCCCGCTTCACACACCTGGGTTCCGTCTTTGCATCCACCCTTAGCGGCAGCATGACCCTGAACAGGCTTCCCTTCCCGGCCTGGCTCTCCACTTCCACCGTGCCTTCCATCTGCTCCACCAGTTTCTTTACAATGGACATGCCAAGCCCCGCACCCGTATATTGAGTCCTTGCGCCTGGGTTCTCCTGGGTGAAAGGTTCAAAAATGTGTTTCTGGAAATCTTCCCCCATACCGATCCCCGTGTCTTTTATGACAAACTGGTAGTTCACCATACCATCCTGGCTGGAAAGCTCTTTTGCCTGCATCCATACACAGCCCCCTGGCTGGTTATATTTCACCCCATTGTCGAGGATATTTGTCAGGATCTGCCCCACCTGCAGGGGATTGCCGATCACCCTTTGGTGGTACAGATCCGCCTCCAGCACCAGGCGGATACCTGCTGCCTCTGCCTGGGAAGACAGCATTGTGATACAGTCCTTCAAGGCATCACCCAGGTCAAAGGCTTCCTCCGCGGCAGCAGGCTGACCGCTCTCCAGTCTGCTGACCTGTAGGACATCATTTACAAGGGACAGCAGATGGTTCGCGGATACCTGGATCTTCTCCCGGCAGTCCTTCTGCCTCCCGGCATCCCCCTGGGTCTGCTCCATGATGGCGAGCATGCCCAGGATCCCGTTGATCGGCGTGCGCAGGTCATGGGACATATGGGATAGGAATTCGCTCTTAGCCGAGTTGGCACGCCTCACCCTCTCCAGCAGTTCCATAATGGCCTGCTCCTGCTTCTTCCGCATCACCATGATTTCCGTAATATCCTGGTGGTACCCGTTGACACAGACACCAGGCTTTTTAAATTTCCTGTCCGGCACGCCACCGCAGCGGACATAAATTTTCCCCAGAGTGGGATGGTTCCACGGGTACACCACTTCGGAACGTCCTTGTTCCTGTATCTCCCTCACCGCCTCCTGTACCATCTCCACATAGTCCTGGTCAATATTCCCATACCAGTGCCGGTAGCAGGCTTCCGGCTCCATGTCTTCCTGCACCCCCAGAAGCATCCGCATGGTCCTGTCCGCATACATCCTTGGCTCGCAGCCCTCCTCCATCTCAATGGCCCAGATGCCGGTCCTGGCACCTTCCAGGATATCTTCCAGGCTCTGCCTGGCTTCTGACTTGTACTTTTCTTCCTGCTCCACCACGGCGTTCACATCCCGGAATGCAAAAATCGCGCACTGCTCTTCCATCTCCTTCCCCGTGACGGAGAAATGGATCTCCATGTTCTTCAGTCCATATGGATTGTCCTTCACCTGGTACCGAATGAAGAATTTTTTCTTTGTTGTAAGCCGGTCCAGGATATACTCTCTTTTTGTGGCCATGCGTAACCGTTCCCTGTCCTGTGGGATCACATACAGGGAAATATATCCCTCCATGGCAGACTGGTAACCTTTGGCAAAATCTACAGGCTGATCCTTTCCCGAAAATTCATTTTCCCGGTATATCTCACACAGGCCTGTGGAAAAATCTACCTGGTAGATCCCAAGATAGTCCACATTGAGGGCATAGAGAACATTGTGGCTGCGCTTTTCAAGTTCCCGGACCAGATTGCGCCGCCGCAGGGAAGAGACAATAAAATATGCTGCGGTCTGAAGCATGTTCGAGGCATACTCCAGCGATCTTGCCGGTGGATTGTCCACACCATAGAAGCCAATGATCCCGTCCTCATCATACAGCGGAACCACTACCAGGGAGTGGATACGCTGCTGCTTCAGGTATGCATACTGGAGGGGGTCGTCCCGCTTGATCTCTTCCAGGTCATGAATGACAATATGCTTCCCAATGCCAAAATTCCGATACCAGCTTGCACAGACCTGGGAAGGGACATTCTGCAGGTTCTCCTTCTCCGGCTGCACGCCGGGAGCCACCCATTCGTAGGTATTGTCATCCCCACCAGACGAATTCCGCTCAAATATGTAGGTCCGTTCTCCTTCCAGCGCTTTCCCCAGGTATGCCAGCAACACTTCCAGTGACCGGTCCGGAGTCGCCTCCAGCAGGGCCACCCTAAGTCCTTCATTGATGATGGCTTCCAGGTTCTGGACGCTCTGCATCATACACCTCTGTTCCTGGCTGCTTCTATCTGATGCCCCTGTGGGGCCGGTATCCTTGTCATTCCCATAGAACCCGCATAGATTATCCACTCAGTCATCCTCCCACTTTCCTGTAAATGCTTCCTCCCTGCAGCACACCATTCTCGTGCTGCCTATACATACCCCTGGGATTATGGTGGTCAGTATAACATAACACGGCCCAAAAGTCTACTTCCAGCAGAAGCCTCTTCATGGTCGATGATATTAACCCATTGCATGAAAACAGGAGGGGCAGAAGCCTCTCCCGTTCTTCTTGTCTTCCCCGGAAACCCGGTAAAACGCCGTTATTGCGCCGCGGCCCCGGCAGCTTTCCCTTCAAAGAAGACATCTATCTCCTTCTTGATTTTTTCGGGTGGAAGGGATTTCGTCAAGTATCTCTGGGGCTTCAGTTCAAGTACCTTCTGAATGCTCTCCCTGTCTGCCTTCGCACTTAGGAAGAAGACTGGAATATCAGCGAATTCTTTCTCGGCATGCATCATTTCCAGAACCTGGCTTCCCTTGCAGACAGGCATCTCATAATCCAGCAGAACCAGATCCGGCCTGTTGAGCGTAATGGCCCTGAATGCAGACAGGCCTGAAGATACGGTTATCACCTCATAGTCATTGCCCAGAAGCTGTTTCATCATCTTCAACACAAAAGCCGAATCATCCACCACCAGGATCTTCTTCCTGGTACTTCCCACGGCATTCTCCGAGCGGTTCTGATTCAAATATTTTCCAACCTCAGCCATGGCATTCTCCGTGATGATGGTAATCCCACTTTCCACCACCGGCATCATGTCGATTGCGCTCATGCAATATGCAAAATATCCTTTTCCAGTGTCAAACAGTAAGCTGAACTGCGGGCTGTGCTTCTCGAATACCTTCTGGAACTGCTCATAGGTCAGCAGCTGTTCCTCTTTCACCTCGGCTTCATCCAGTTCTGCAAGATGCTCTTTCACGTATTCTACCAGTTGTCTGGCCGTATACCGCGTTGCATTCATCATCATGACGCTCAGCGCTCCTGACTTCGTCTCCATCACGCTGCCCATTGTGCTGATGATCAGCTGCTCTTCAAAAACCAGAAGAAATTCACATTTCTTTTTTTCTTTGGTGGAATAAATCAGACGATAATAGATCCCGTTCCCGAATTTCTCACCTCCATAGCAGTTGCTCACGAGCTGGGTATTCAACTGGAACATGCTGTGCAGCTGGTTGACGATTACCTGTCCCATGACAGCCTGTTCTTCATCAGGCAGCAGATTCTCCCACTGTTTTATGGGTTTGCCGCTTACAATCGCCCGGTCTTCAATTAAAGTGTGTCCGATCAGCCATCCCGCACACACACCGATGAAATGGTTGACTGCATCCGGGGAATATTCCGACAGTTCCAGTTCCTTTTCCAGGGCAGGCAGGGTGTTTTCCCGGAAATTCCTATGGATACGGGTATGTATCTTCCTTCCCACATAGCCTACTTCCTCCATGTAAGCCTCTTCATCCAGGAAATGCTGGATTGTATGATCCTTAAAATATTTCACGGACTCCTGGCAGACCCACTGGCTCTTGGACTCTTCCCTGCCAAAATCAACCAGTTTATTCAGAATACGGAACAACCTCCTATGCTCTTTGTCAATAGCCTCTACCCCAATATTATATTGCTCATTCCATACCAACTGATTTACCATATCGTACGGCCCTCCTCTTTCCTTTCTTACTCACAGGCAAATCTTATTTTAGCCCATCTGTGCATTACGATACGCAGACAGGATGATCGTTAAATACATATTTTCATTCTCCTAAGGTCATTGTATTCATTATACCAAAATAACCCTTCTGCCCCTCCCCCTGTTTTACGCATATTTCGTCTACTTTTTCGCAAAACAACTGAACACCTGCAACAAAAAATAACCATTTTACATTTCCATATTATAGTGTATAATACCCCTTTAGAACTACCTGCCCGGAAAACCAGACAAAAGCAGCCTGTGTTCCAGGCAGGCTGTACGCAGCAGATCAAGTGGCCTGCTGCCCAAAATAACAGGGATGTGGAGGGAACAGACATATATGCAACTTGTAATCTGTGATGATGATACGAAAGATCTCTTAGAGCTGGAGAAGCTGCTTTTGAGATACAGCACCTGCTTCCCTGAAGTTCCTTTTGAGATAGAAAAATATGCCGATGCTTCCCTGCTCTTACATAATATACAAAAGGAAAAAATTGCCGATATATATATATTAGACATATTTATGTCAAAGGTGTCCGGAATTGACCTGGGAAATGAAATCAGAAAGCGCAGCAGTAAAAGTATCCTGATCTATGTCACAGCCTCTGATGGTTTTGCCCTGGATGCCTATAATATCCATGCCATAAGATATCTGCTAAAACCAGTGGAAGAGAAAAAGCTTTTTGAGGCCCTGGATTACACCTTCTCCCTGCTGGATGTGCGAAAAACATCTGTCTACCTGGTGAAGACCAGGGAAGGCCTGGAATCTATCCCTTATTCCAGAATAGAATACATAGAGAATTCTTCCCGGAAACTGGAGATTCATCTCACAGACGGGAGGAAAATCACCAGTATTTATATCCGGAAATCTTTTGAAGAAGAGACGCGGGAACTGATCAATGCCAGAAACTTCATGTGTGTCCATAAGTCATTTCTGGTCAACCTGAATTATGTCAGAAGACTGAATCAAAGCGATGTTGTCATGGACAGCGGCATCCGTATTCCAGTCAGCAAAAAAAGCTTTCTGGATGTAAAAAAGAAATACCTTTTGTTCATTTCAGACCAGTACCAATAAGGAGACAATATGAATTGTTTTACTGCCATATCCTTTATGATAAGCAATCTATTCCTGGTAACATTTATTTACCTGTTCATTGTACACCGCTATTCCAGGAGAATAACCGGTGGCATATGCTTTTTCCTGTTTTTGTCCTTATGTGTGCTGGACTGTTTTAAACTGCTTCTTTTCCCAGACAGCCGCCTATGCTATGTTGTTGCAACCATTCTCCAGATTATCCTGACACAGTCAGTGGCCTTTTTCACCTCCAGCGGGAAAAACGGCCAGACACTATTTGTCTGTCTAAGCGCATCCAGCTATGTCATAGCCGGAACCATCTCTGCCATTGTCATACATATTTGTACTGGCAGTGTTATCCTGGCCCTGCTCGGAAGCACCGCCATGCACCTTGCAGTCCTGGCATTCCTGCTTGTCAATATCAGGGAAACCTGCTTGAATTTCCAGAAAAAAGCTTATGGAAAAAGCGACTGGGAACTGTGTCTGATCCCCATCTTTTTTTACTGTAGCTTTTCCTTTACCGGCTTTTTCCCTTACACACTTTATGACAACCCCCACAATATTCCTGGCATCCTGTTCATTGTCATTACCATGTTTGTGTCCTATATAGTGGTACTGCGCTATCTGGAAACCGAGACCAAAAAGAGTGCTGTTTACTGGCAGAATATGCTCCAGGAATCTTATATCCAGGGCCTGGAAAACCGGCACTATCTCGTGCAGCGGGCAGAGCAGAACCTTAAAATACTGCATCATGACATACGTCATTACTCAAATATGATCAACTCCTTGCTTGCCCAGAAAAAATATGAGGAGATCAAAGAAGTAAATGCATATATCAGCCATATAGCAAATGAAAACACAGTGGAAGAATATTGCAGCAACCTCATTTCCAATAGCATCCTCTCCAATATGATGGCCAAAGCCATGTCCCTCCAGATCCAGGTGGATCTGGAGGCCAGGGTACCAAAAGAAATACCTGTGAATGACTATGAGCTTGCCCTTGTCATAGCAAATCTGTTCGAAAATGCCATTCAATGTGTGAAAACCTTTGAGAAAGGGCAAAGATATATTGAAATGAAAATACATTGCCAGGAAGACCAGCTATTTATCCAGACCAAAAACAAATATGAAGGAGAAATCCTTCTGGATCCTGTCACAAAACTACCCAGAAGCAAAAAGAGCGGAAACCATGGACTGGGTATGCAGAGTATACTGGACTTCTCCAAAAAAATAGACGGTACCATCGGCTGCTATCTGGATGACGGCATTTTCCATATGATGATGTATGCGAAGTTCTAATGCCCCTTCTCAAAGACGTATTTTCAGTTATCAGAGCTGATTGCCGCGGCAGATTGTATGGGAACGGAACTCCCTTCCGGATACGATTATGCCACAATGTCAGATTCCATGCAACTGCCAATGGTACCTGGACAGACAACTGACCATTATCCTGCCTTTTTTGCCAGCTCCAGAATACCTCTTCTCCTTACAGGACAACCTGGAGCACAGGCGCCTGTGTCATACCGGAGGGCGGCACCTGCAGATGGGTAGAGGCACCATCTTTCAGCTGCCACACCAGGGTAGTGGTCACTTCCACCCGGATCTGGTTCAAGCCATCTGCCAGTGCTTCTGTTATGTCCATCCGGGCCGGGAAACCTGCCAGAAATCCCAGGTCCTTCCCGTTGATCCGCAGACAGATGCTGTCGGAGGCCTCCGGAAAGAGCAGGAAATACCGTTTTCCCTCCTCCTTCTTGTGGCAGAAGCTCCCTTCATAGAGGTAGATCCCCACAAAAGAAGGCCAGTATCCAGGACCATTCAGATTGGGAAGAGGCTGGCCTGCCTGCAAAAGTATCCCCTCCTCCAGACGTCTGTCCCGGATTCCTGAAAAGCCCTGCTGCCGGGACTCCTGTGACGCCTCCTGCGCCCTCTCCGGCTCCTGCTGCTTAGGCTTCCCATACACCTTCCAGTCCAGATCCAGAACGATACTTTCCACTACCACAGGAAATTGCCGGATTTCCCTGGCTGGTTTTTCTCCTGTTCCCATCACATTCACGGTATCTTCTGCTGTATTCCCTTTCCCATCCTCAAAGCAGTAAAATAAGGCTTCTCCAGGTTCCAGATACAGGGGAACCTCTCCTTTTGCAGGCTGGTCTGGCAGGGCATACCTCTCTGCCCGGTTCTGCCAGGGATCATAGACTGATACCTCCTTGTATGCCGGATTCTTCACCTGGATCCGGCCACAAAATCTTTGGGACACAGATTCATTGAAATACATGGCCACCACACCATCTGCCTGGCGCACCAGATAGCTGCGCAGCCAGGGAAAAGGCTTCTCTTCTTCCCCTGCCATCGGCTCCACCACCAGCTCCCTGCTTCCGGCCTCTTGTGCTAATGTAGCCACCCTGCCAGCGATATCCTCCAGGGGTACCACCTCCACACAGTCCCTCCAGCCCTCTGGCAGGGGACTGCCATATACATCTCCCTCTGGCAGGGCATCCACCACCAGAACCTTCAGTCCCCTGGCCGCAGCCTCCACCACGAACCGAATCACCCGGCCCTCCAGATACCGGGCATACGGCAGGATCAGGCAGACATAACTCTCCTGGCCAATCCACAGCCTTCCACCCCCTGTTCTAACCGGATGATATACTTCTATCTGTCCGTCCACGGCCATCCTGCCATCCGTCTCATCTTTTGTCCGTCCCACTGCTTCCTGTCCAGAGTTGTCCTGGCAGGCTGCTTTCCAGACATCCGGCAGGGCTGTCCCCAGTGCATCTGCCGGAACAACATCGTAATCCAGGCCCTTCTCCATGAGCTTCCTGCCTGGCTTCTGGTAATACATACAGGCCCCGCCGCACCACTCGCTCTCCCCGTGGTAGAGCACTGCCGCATCTGCCAGATGGACACCTGCCCCCAGCAGATGGGCTGCCCGGTTCATATAGTGCATCAGTTGTGCAAAACAGGAAAAGCCCGGATTGTTGCCCCCTGCATAGAAATGGGGCGGACAGTCAGGATCCGGATAGCGCATGGAAAAAGCATGGGGGGTAAACTGGTTGATTCCCCTGACCAGCATATGGTTGGTGAGCCATTTCATAAAGGAATTGCCCTCTGCCCAGCCGTAATTGCCGAAGATCTCACACAGCGCCCGGTTCTGCTTGTTTTTCTGGATATGGGCAGCGGAACTGCCCAGCTTGGCCAGGCCGAACTGGAAGAATTCCCCGTCCCGGTCTCCTGCGATCCACTGGTGGATGATTTCCGTGAACCCAGGCACGATCTGGTGGTGTACCACATCAATGCCTGCCATATGCTGTCCTGCCATCTCCCGGAAATAATGGCCAATGCTACAGGCCATCCGGGTATGGGCATTGTCATCCTCGATGATATGGCCGATGTACTCTACCCCATGGTCTGCACACCATCTGCCAAGCTGTCCGGAAAAGCATTTCTCCACCAGACTGGTCATCCTGTCCATATACACCGAACGCACATAAGCCGTCTTCTCTCCGGAAGGATACCATAGAGCCGGAAGATTCTGAAGGAACTGTCCTCCCCAGGCATCCCGCAGTTCTTCCTCCAGCTGCCTGCTCCAGGGCAGTTTCCTGTCCTTCTGGCCCAATGTGTTGTCAAAAGGATAGCCATTTACATTGCCCAGCTCCGGCTCATCGGAGAAAAACCCTGCAATGGTATTCCCAAAATATGCTTTATATCTGGCATAGTGTTTCTCATACACCTCATCCACCAGCACCCGCACAGAGGCACTGTCGATCAGATTCATATAATTGTCCCGGCCTCCGCCCTTCCTGGTGGTAAAGAGCACAAACAGCCGGTAGGTTCCCTCTGGCAGGTCAAAATATACAAAACCATTTTCACAGTTTTCAGTCAGATCCAGGATGCCCTCCCCATCCACTGCCAGACTCTCTCCGTCCGGCTTTGGCACCGCCAGGATTCCCAGCAGCTTCTCATCGGGGAAATGACCGATCTGCACATCCCGCCCCAGAGGTGTGCCGTGTACTCCACAAAAGTTCTCCACCAGCACAGCCCCACCCCTGCAGGGTCCGCAGATATCCATATGGCGTTCCGCCAGGTAGAGCTTACGCTTACCTGGCTGTCTCTCAAAGCCGCCGTTTGCATGTCCTGTGGGGAATTTGTCATCGTCCAGGATCCATAGCCGCATCCCACGGCGCTTAGCCTCCTCACAGATAAAGTCCAGATTCTCCCACCATCCAGGACCGCAGAAATCGGGATGGGGCCTGGATTCCAGACACACCTCCCGGATCCCGCATTCCTCTATTTTGTCCAGTTCCCTGGCTATAGTGGCATTGTCCTCTCCTTTCATCCACAGAAAGGGCAGGATGTGGCTGCCATATGTTCCCTCTAGTACCGCCTGTAGCTGTTCCATTTATACACCCCCGTGCCCGTCATGCAGGCATCTGTCAGTTCCTTTTCTGGTGCTTTTTCCGTTTCCCTTTTTCCTTCTTATCTGCCTTGAACTGTCAGCACAAGCACATCTCCGGCCCCTATTGTCACTTTGCCGGTCAGTTCCCTGTCTGTGATCAGGTCTGTCAGCTTCTCCTGGCCAAAGTCAACCACTGCATCGTTCTTGTTGTGGTTGATGGCAAATACCACCCTGGCCCTGGGTGACACCCTGTGAGTCAGTTCCACTCCGGGATCTGCCGGATACAAAGGCAAAAGGTCTGCCCCGGCACAGATCTTCTCTATCAGCTCCTCCAGGAAGGCCTGCTCGGGCTGGGTGCCGATATAATATGCCCATCCCGCGCCGAACCTGTGCCTGGTGACAGCAGGCATACCTGCATAGAAATCCTCCCCGTAAGTGGCAAGCACTTCCGCACCCCCTTCCGGGTGGATCAAGTCGCAGAGGAAACCGCAGTCGTAGGTGTCCCTGGACAGGAAACCTTCTTCTGTTATCCGCAGGGTGTTCTTCTCATAAGGGCGCAGGGCATCCGTCTCCTCCACCCAGATCCCCAGCATTTCCTTCAAAGGGCCGGGGTAGGCCCCGTAGATACAACGGTCATTCTCATCTGCCAGGCCGGACATCACAGTGGTCACCAGAATGCCGCCTTTTTCCACGAATACCTGGACCCGATCTGCCACATCCCCCTTCATCATATAGAACAAGGGCGCCACGATCATCTCATATCCTGTAAGGTCGGCATCATAGGGCAGGATGTCCACCCCGATGTTCTGTCGGAACAAAGTCTCATAGTACAGAGACACTGTCTTTAAGTAGTCCATATCCTTGCTGGGTCCGCTGGCCAGCTCCAGCGCCCACCAGTTGTTCCAGTCGAAGAGGATTCCCACTTTAGCCGGGGTGCGTCCCTCCAGGAAAGCATCCCCGATCTTTGCAAGCTCTGCCCCCAGCGCCGCAGACTCCTTGAATACCCTGGTGTCCTCCCTGCCGGAGTGGCTGATGATGGCCCCATGGAATTTCTCCTGCCCTGCAATGGACTGGCGCATCTGGAAGAACAGGCAGGTATCTGCGCCGTGGGCCATGGCCTGGTAGGACAGCCGCCGCACCTCCCCCGGCCGCTTCAGCAGGTTGTAGGGCTGCCAGTTCTGCTGGTTGGGAGACTGTTCCGTGAGGACATAGGAGGCACCGCCCTTCAGCCCCCGCATGATATCATGCTTCATAGCTACGAAATACGGTGGATCATCCGGCCAGGGATAATTGTCCCAGCCCACCATATCCAGATTTTTCGTCATGGTGAACTGATCCAGTTTCTTGATGAAGCCGGACATATTGGTCTGGATAGGTATCTCCGGATTGTATTTTTTCAATGCCTGGTATTCATTGAGAAAACACTCTGCTGTGGAGTCTGTCACAAAACGCATGTAGTCCAGCTGGATGGTGGGGTTGAACCGATAATCATCGTTCAGCTCCGTAGGCAGGGTCACTTCCTCAAAATCCGTGAGGATCCTGCCCCAGAAAGTAGTGTGCCACCTTTTGTTCAGCTCCTCTAAGGTGCCATAGCGCCTTTTCAGCCACTGCCGGAATTTCGCCTGGCAGGTGGGACAGTAACAGTAGGTGCCGTATTCGTTGGACACATGCCACATGGCCAGGGCCGGATGGTGGGCATAGCGCTTGGCCATCTCCTCTGCAATGGCGGCGGCCCGCTCCCGGTATTTCAAGCTGTTCACACAGAAGAACACCCGCATGCCATGGGTTCTCTTCCTTCCGGCAATGTCCACCGGCAGCACTTCCGGATACCGGGTGGACAGCCAGGCCGGCTGGGCCGTGGTGGGTGTGGCCAGACATACATGGATACCGTTCTCCCAGATTTTGTCCAGAATCCTGTCCAGCCAGCCGAACTCGTAGACCCCCTCCTCCGGTTCCAGCTTCGCCCAGGAGAACACCGGCAGGGTCAGCAGGTTGATGCCTGCCTTCCGGAACAGCCGCATATCCTCCTCTATGGTCTGATCATCCCACTGGTCAGGGTTGTAATCCCCTCCATAATAGATTCTGTCTGCTTTTTTCATTCTAGGTTTTCTCCTTCCCATATTGCCTTCTGTACCCGTGCGCTTGTTCCCGTCTCTCCTATCACCTGCCTGGAATGTCTATGCTCACACCGCCGGCCAGGGCCGAATCGTGGATACACAGGCAGGTCTTCGTGATCTCATAGGCCAGGGCCGGTCCGATAGCCGGCTCCCTGTCCTCCACGATGGCCTTCACGAATTCGTTCACCAGGTGGGGATGGGATCCGTGGTGCCCTGCCCCTGCTCCCTTTTTCAAGGAATTCTGGGGATTGGTGGCATCATAATTCTTCCCCACCGTATATTTACGGATCTCCTGTGGCAGATCCAGGTAATAATTGGGCACTTCTATCTCTGCCACCGGAGTGGCCCGGCCCCGGATGCCTTTCATATCAGGATTCAGTTCGATATCTGCCAGTTCTTCCAGGGTAGTCACATAAGGCATTGACCCGTCATAGAAGCCCCACTCAAAGCTTTTCCTGCTGCCATAGACACAGAAGCCTTCTTTATATACATGGGCTGTCTCAAACAGGCTTCTGGTCACTTCCCCTTTCAGTCCTCCGGAGAACTCCAGCAGGGCCGTCTCCACCGGGTAAGGATTCCCGTATTTCTTCACCAGCTCCTGGTCCATGGTGCCGGAGCCGAAAGCCACTACCCGTTTCACATGTCTGCCGGACAAGGCTATCAAGGGACTTATGGCATGGGTACCATACCAAAAGGGAGGCAGCCCTTCCCAGTAAGAGGGCCAGCCGCTCATATCCTGGTAATGGCAGCCCCGCAGAAACTGGATACGTCCCATCTCTCCCCGTTCCAGCATCTGTCGCACATAGAACATCTGGTAAGTATACAGGGTGGTCTCCATCAGCATGAATTTCCTCCCTGTCTCCCGGATGGTGTCCATAATCCGCCCCACATCTTCATGGGAGACGGCCATGGGTACCGTGCAGGCGCAGTCCCGGCCGGAACGCAGCACCTGGATGATCTGTTCTGCGTGCTGGGGAATGGGTGTCACCAGATGCACGGCATCTATGGTATCATCTGCCAGCACCTCCTCCAGGGATGTGTACTGGTCCTGGATCCCATATAGCTTCGTGAACCGGTCCATCAGCCCTGGATCCAGGTCACATAAGGCTACCTTCCCCACATAGGGGTGGTCTCTATAAATGGGCACAAAGGATCCCCCGAAAGACAACCCCACCACGGCAATATTGATCTTGTTCAAAAGAATACCTCCTCTGCATGCTTTTCTATCTATTTGTACGGCAGCGGCCTGCTGGTGGCCAGGCAGATTCCCCGGTACTCCCCGGAGACATTGGCGGGGAGGCCTTCCCGCCAGGGACAGGTGCCGCAGTAGAAATGATACAGCACTCCCTGGTAATACAGGATGGAGGCCTTGTGGGCATGGCCGCTGTCAATGCTGCCTGCCGCCCCGTAAGGAATAATCGGCTCCTCCACCTTCTCCCAGTTCACCAGGTCCTCCGACAGGGCCAGACCCTCCTGGGCATGGGTATGGCCGTCCTCGTACAACTTGCCATATCCAAAATAGAAGTTCAGCCACAGGTCCCCGTCCTGCACGATATAAGGATCCGACACGAACCATTTGTCCCAGGACTGCCGGTTCACCTGAAGCACCGGATTGCCCTCATACCTGGTCCAGTGCTGGAGATCCCTGGAAGTGGCCAGCCCTGTCTGCTCCGTCCAGCGCTCTGCCTTGTCCTTGGCATTGTAGAACATGTACCAGGTATCCTCCTGCCGGATGATGCAGGCTTTGTACAGTCCTCCCGCCTCCCATTCTGCCCCGTCCCGCCAGGAGAAGCAGGGCTTATCCGGGAAATGCCAGTCCAGCAGTTCCTCGTCCTCGGTCCAGGCCATGGCGATCTCTGCAGGCCCGCTCTCATAGCCAGTACCCGGATAGGAATGGTACACCAGCCAGTATTTTCCGTCCACCTTCCGCAACCTTGGCAGGTCTTCCAGCCGGTCACTCTCCTTGATCATCCAGGTGGCAGACCCGCCCACCCGGTCCCAGCGGCCAGAGTCCATGTCCCGCTTCAGTATGACTCCCTTATGGGTCCAGTGTATCAGATCATCACTGACCGCCAGGGCAGACTGGTACCCTGTGCCATCGAACCCGGTGTACAGCATATGAAACTTCCCATTGTGCCAGAACACAAAGGGAATGTCCACTGCCTTCTCATCGAAAGCCCCCTCCACGCCGGAGCCATGCAGGATCGGCTCCGGATAGCGGTATGGGGTGAGATATTTCTGGATTCTTTCATCGTTTCTTGCAATCATCTGCATTTCCTTTCCGGCTTATGCCTGTCATCTTCTCCTGTCTGTCGCTTTAGACAATTAAAATAATCTGCTCAAGTCCGTTCTTCCCATACCGCCTGCATCACCACCCTCCCGCAGGTACCCTCCTCTATCAGGATGGGCGGTTTTCTATAATTGCCCCAGGATATGTGGGGATAGGCAAAGTCCTGGTTCACATTGAGCCGCACTGGTTCAGTCCTCACCCCGGTAAGCACCCGCAGATAATCAATGACAATATAAGTGTCCGAGGCATCCTCTGCCTTCTCCCCACACACTTCGATAGCCAGGGTATGCTCCCCGTGAGCCAGCCCGTCTATGGAAAATATGGGAAGGTGGTATTTCTTGTCATAGCCTGCGCTGGAGCAAGGGAAATCCACACCTGACACCCGCTGGCTCAGTCTCCCTGCTGCCAGGTCCCCGTCCACATACACATTGGCCATGCCGTAAGTAGTGTCCTGGGGACCGTACCAGACAATCCCTGTGCCGGTGAAGCTGCATTCTGCCCTGGCTCCCTTCTCCCGGCTCCACATCTCTGTGCCGTGATCGCTCTCCTTCTTGTCCTCCACGGCGTACCAGGTACCTGTATAGCGGATCCTGCTGTCAGTATCCTTGATCTTCCACTCCTCCGGATCCAGCACTTCCAGGCGCACATGAGCCGGGGAAACCGGAATCTGCGCATCTGCATGGGGCAAATTTCCCAGGACCGCGCCGGCCCCATCCTTCCCCAGCACCAGGATGGCTCCCTTACCCTGTGCGGCATGCAGGCCTGCCCTGGACACATCCTCCTTGGTGGACCGGAAATCATTGCTTCCCTGGTACATGGCATCATAGCGTCCATACAGGATGTCATCCCGCATGTCCTGGCCCCACTCTGTCACAGGCTCCTGGCCCCAGACATTCTCCCTGGTAAAACGATGGGCAATGCCCTTTCTCCTGGAAATATGGTCTTCCGGATACCAGGCATACCCCCACTCCCTGTCCGGATCGAAGTTTCTCTCAAAATCCAGGGTGTCCATGGAGGGATCTGCCAGATAAGCCACCCCCAGTTCGTCCAGGCCGCCCCCATCCACCCCTACCCGCAGCTTCAGCGCCTTGGGCAGGGGTTTCTTCAGGCTTCCCAGCATGTAGCTGGTGGTAAACACACCACCTGCGGCAAGGAAGATCCGGAATGTGACAGCCAGGGTATCCCGGTAGCCACCCTCTATGGTGACTTCCACACCTGTCCCCGTCTCCTTCACTCCGAAGGAGGTCAGATACCACTCTCCCAGCTTCAGATACGGCACATTTAAAATGGGACCTCCCATGAGAAGCCGTTGCCAGCCAGCCTCTTCCGATGCCAGTTCCCTGACATTTTGCCCAGTAGCACCTGCCTCTTCCCCGGCTTCCAGTTCAGATCCACCCTTTTTTTCCCCGGCCCGCACTGGAGCAGATCCCTCTCTCACCCACAGTCCCTTCAGCAGGCCCGTTTTCCTGTCAAATGCAAACCGGAAAGCAGTTCCTTCCAGGGTATCTGTCCCTTCCAGGATCACCTCTCCTGTTGTTTCCCTAATGGCAATCCCGGAAACCGGACTTTCCTTCTGCCCGGCTTTTGTCCCCTGGGTTGTCCCACAGGATACGGAACCGTCTGCCTGGCATGTCCCGGTATCTTCCTTTCTACCTGCCCGAAGGGCCTTTCTGCCCTTCCGCTCTTCCACCAGCAGTTCATCCACCTTCCAGCCGTTCGCGTCCAGGAATTCGATCCACAGGCCATCCTCCGGTTTTCCATCCTCTGGCTTCCCGGCTTCCAGCTTTCCCTCCTCCAGCTTCCCACTTTCCAGGGAAAGCAGTACCTTCACCGCCTTGCCGGGCACTGCCTCCGGCAGGTACATCCTGCCGGATCTCCCGCCCCATTTCCAACTCATGCACACTTCCCTCAAGTTGGTGTGGCAGAACCGGTTCTCCACCACAAGGAGCGCCATTTTCTCTTCCATTATGAGTTCACTGTGCAGGATTTTCAAGGGGGAATATGCCTTCCTGGTCATATAGAACTCCGGCTTCCTCCTGCGCCACACATCGATGATGCCCCATTCCAGCTGGGTGTTTCCACCGTCATAGATATCCGTCTCATCGATACCCGCCCAGATGGCCCCTCCCAGGGCACCATCCGTATGCCAGATCTTATCCCAGAAGATGCGGATGCTCTCCCCCCAGAAGGTACGGATCGCCGGATCCCGCCGCAGTTCTTCCCGATTGTAGCAGCACACATGGATATACTCATCGTGGAGCACTGGCATGTCCCGTCCCGGCGCATGGCCCACGCTCACATTATCCCGCTTCTTGCCCAGATCCGTGTCATACTCCGAGTAATGGATGCTCCAGATGTCCGGCATCTCATGCTCCTCCTGTATGGTCATGGGATAGCTGAACTTGGTCATCCTGGTGGGATCCTTCCTGTGGATGTAACGGTTCAGCAAGTCAAAATTGTATCCTCCGAAGGATTCGTTTGCCAGGGACCAGATGATCACGCTGGGATGGTTGTAATCCCTGGCCAGCAGTTCCGTGAAATGGGAGAGGAACCGCCCCGTCTGCTCCGGGTCCCGCTGGGAATAGAGGGTGGTCTTGGCCACGAAGGCCAGTGCCATCTCATCCTCCACATAGATGCCCTGCTCATCGCACAGTTCCAGGAAATAAGCGCTGGGAGGATAATGGGAAGTACGGATATAATTACAGTTGGCCTCCTTGAACAGTTCCACATCCTTCCGGATCAATTCCCTGGTAAGCGCCCTGCCAGACCTGGGGCTGATCTCATGCCTGCAGGTTCCCCGCAGCTTCACTTCCCTGCCATTGACATACAGCCGGTTGCCCCTGCGCTCTATCTGCCGCAGTCCCGTCCGCTTCTCCAGGGTCTCCAGCTTCTCTTCCCCCCGGTACAATTCTGTCACCAGGCGGTATAAGAGAGGATGCTCTGCATCCCACAGGATGGGATCTTCCACAGACAGGGAGGTGGTAAAATACCCCTGCCGGGCACATTCCCCTGCCCCTTTTCCTGTTTTTTCTCCTGTCTCATCTCCTGCTCTTTCCCCTGTCCCTTCCCTGTGTCCCACAGGGCAAAACACAGGCTCCGGGGCGGTTCTCTGTTCCAGGATCACACGCTCCTCGGCTACAAGCTGTCCCTGTGGGTCATACAGACGCAGGTTCACCCACAGATCCCGCAGGTCTTCCCCTTTTTTTAGGGTTCCAGGTTCCCCAGGATCCACCAGGTCTGCTTCCCTTCCGGCAGATGCCCCTGAGGTACCTGGACCCCCGGATACCTGGCTTCCCGCCACATCCAGGTCCACCCGCAGCCTGCAGCGGTCCCTGTCCTCGGTAAACAGGGGGGACAGATACATAGCATTCACATAAGCCTCCGGCAGCACATACAACCAGACACTGTGCAGGATACCCCCATGGTTGAAGCAGCTGACCTGGTCTGAGGCTTCGTCCATTACCACCTTCAGTCTCACCTGTTCCCTGCCGGCCGCCTGTCTGGTGATATCCACATTCCAGGTCAGGAAGGCGTTCTGGTGGGACGCCACATGGGTGTCCTCCACATACACTTCCACGAAACCATTGACCCCCTCAAACTGCAGCACCACACGGCTGTCCCCAGGGCGCTCTGGCAATGGGATGTCCCTGTAATACACATAGCGGTCAGAAAGCCCCTGCCGATGCAGGATCCCCATATCAAAAGGAACCTGTACCTTGCTGATGTCCCCCTTCTCCAGGTCTTCCACTTCCCATTCCCCATCCAGGCAGATGACCGCATCCTGGATACCACTGCACCAGGACGGTGCAGGTACCAGACGCGGTACTGCCGGTTCCTTCATTTCATGTCTCTCCTCGGCTATCCATCCACTCATTCCGGATCTCCCTCCTTCCTGCCGGGTACTCCCCAAGGCTTCCTGTCCGGATTCCATGTTCTGTCCGGGTTCCTCGTCCTATCCGGGTTCCATGTCCTGTCTGTATCCTGCATCACAAGCTGCATGCGGACACCTTCCAGGACTCCCGGCACCAGTTCCACCCGCGGATTCTTGTAGCAGCCCCGGACCAGGCGCCTGTAGTTATATTCCCGGTTGATACACAGCCATTTTCCCACCGGGTACCTGCTGCCCTCCAGCACGGCATAATCAATGGATGTGTAGGTGTTCTGTGCACCAGATGCCTTCTCCCCCCGCACCTTGACTTCCAGGATATGTTCCTTCTCCGGCAGTCCGGACACAGCCGCCAGAAGCTGGCCATACCGCTTCTCATAGCCCCTGCTGGCTCCTGCCAGGTCTACCTGGTCAGGATACTGATCCACCTTCCCGGCTGCCAGTTCCCCGTCCACATACACATCGCACATACCGTAATTGATATCCAGGGGGCCGTATACTTTCACGCCGGTTCCCGTAAAAGCCAGACACATGGTATCCCCTGCCTGCCTGCTCAAAGTCTCTGTACCCTGGTAATTCCCGCAGGCGTCCTTCATACGGTACCACTCTCCTGTAAACTGCATCCGGTCATCCCCATCGTCCACCATGGCCTCCGGGGTCAGCCAGGGGGCATCCTCCATGCGCACATTGCCGGAAGAAGGACAACAGACCTGCACCTTAGGTCCTTCCTGGTGCCCTGTGTCCGTACCCGTCCCCTGGCAGAAACCATTTTGTCTTCCCACGCTGCCCTGGCCGCTTTCCGCAAAAGTCACCTGGCCCTCCTCCCCTTCCACTGCCACGTTCACATTTTCCGGCAGCAGATAGGCCACGCCCTTCTCGTTCAGCCCTCCCGGGGACACCCCGATCTGGGCTTTTACCATATGGGGCATATGCCGGAACAGCTTCTGCACTTCATAACAGGTATCCAGCATCCCGTCCTGTCCCAGCAACAGCAGGAAACGAAGGGAAAGTGCCCCCTGATAGATGCCTTCTATGGTCACTTGAACACGGTCTCCCACGGATACGGCCTCCAGGTCCGTACCCTGCCAGGATCCCAGGGTAAAGCCCGTACAGTTCAAGTAAGGTCCTCCAGCCAGGATCTGCTTTCCCGCTGCATAGGCCCCTTCCAGAAGGCAGCACTCCCGGTCAAACACATAGGTAAAGCAGCTGTTTCTCACCAGAAGTTTCCCTGCCTCCTCCAGGATGGCAAAGGGATCCGGAAGGGCTTTGGAAGCTTCCTGGCCATCCGGGCGTTCCCGGTCTTCCTTCCTATTTCCTATTATCCCTTCTTCCCTTGTCCCATGGCAATAGGTTCCATACTCCCGGCTGCCATCCCCGGATACAAAGGACAGCCTGACAAGATTCTCCGTATCCGAAATGGAAACTGCCTGCCCTTGCGCTTTTCCTGCACCTATATCCACACAAAGGGTCGTCACACTGCCCGGTTCCCCGGCTGGAAGCGCTTCCAGCCGCCTCTCCCCGTTTACCACAAGCCCGCACTGGCTCAGATCCGTAAAAAGGAACCTGTTTTCCACCTCCAGGACCAGCCTGTCCCCTTCCCTGTGGCTTTCCCTTACGACCACAGGCGCATAGGCTTCCCTTAGCTTCCCATATTCCGGTTTGGGGTGGTGAGCCTTGTCCAGGATCCCCCACTGGTAGCACCCCATCTTCTCAAAGCTGCCATCCTCGTCCACACCTGCCAGCACGGCGCCTCCCAGGCACCCGGATGTCTGCCAGGACTTCTCTGCGAACCGTCTGATGCTTTCTCCCCAGAAACGGCAGATGGAAGGGTCTGCCTGAATCTCATCCCTGTTGTGGCAGGCCACCGGGGACCACACCTCATGGAGCACTGGCACCTGATAGTCTGCCAGGCCCGTCATGTAACCAATCTCATTCTCTGCCCCAGGTGTATGGAAGATCACCATCTGGTCAAAGCATACGTCAAAGGGCTGCTGCCAATCTATATAATGGACTGGCCACACATCCATCTGCACTTCCTCCTCCGGAATGGACATGGGCAGGTGGAAGGTTAAGAGTCTCACCGGATCCACGCTGCGCAGGTAATCGGCCCCCTGCCGGAAATTAGCCCCCCAGGCACAGTCATGTCCCAGGGACCAGATCAGTACACTGGTATGGCTTCCCAGGGCTGTCATCCCCCGGAAGGCATCCAGGTATGCTTCCTGTAAATGGGGCAGGTCCTGGGTGGCAGGCTTCGTATCCCCCACTTCGTAGAAGGGGGCCGTATTCTCCACCCAGAAGCCCATCTCATCGCACAGGCTTAAGAAAGCTTCACTGAAAGGGGCGTAGATTCCCCGGATAAAATTCACATTGGCCCCGGCAAACAGTTCCAGGTCCTTCCTGGTACCCTCCGGGTCTTCCGGCCTCTCCCGGTAACAGATCCCCTTCAGCTTCACAGGACACCCGTTCCAGAATACCTGCTTTCCCTGCCGCTCCAAGGTACGGAATCCGATCCTCTGCTCCTTTCTGGCAATGCAGGACGTACCCTGGAAGACCTGTACACTAGCCTCATAGAGCCTGGGACGCTCCGGATCCCACCCTGTGACCGAAGGACATCTGAACAGGACTTCTGCGCCCTCTCCCACCTGGATGGCGGCCCTTTCCTCCAACAGATACTGCCCGGTAGTCGCCGTCCCCCGCACCACAGCCTGCACGGATAACATTTCCTGTCCCCTGTACGGTTCCAGCCCTTTCCCGAAAAGACGCACCAGCAGTTCCATCTCCCCGTCTGTCCCTTGCCTGGTATCCAGCCAGACCAGGATCTTCCCATCCTCCATCCCATATACCTCCTCTACTATTCTTACCTTAGAAAATCTTCATTCCGTGTACACTTCCAGACATGCCGCCTACGGCGTCAGTGCCGTTATTAGCGGCACAAACAATCCGTGAGAAGAATCGCTTCCCTTGCGATTCTTCAGTGTGTAAAAGGTCTGCATAGCAGACCTAGAATTTCTTAGCTGGCGTACTAAGGAGGTGGGCTATACCCCCTCCTGACCGCTTAGAAATTCTTTACACACTTCTACCCGTGACATCACCCCAAAAGGCCGCAGCATCCAGTCCTCACTCCACTCATACCCGCCCGTGCGGTAAGAATCCGGCCCGTACCACTGGTACTCATCATTGCTATTGTGCAGGGTTCCAAAGGAATTAAAACGGTTCCCATAGGCACGGATCTCCAGCCTGTGTACCCCTGCCTTACAGACACCCAGGGACAGGACGTGGGGAGCGAAAGCGATCCGTCCGGCATCCTCCCCGTCCAGGCGCACCCCCAACACCGGTGCCTTAAAATGGGGCACCCGGATGCACACTGCCTCTTCCTCCCTCAAGGTAAATTCCATAATATAGACAAGACTCCCACCGTAAAAGGGCATGCCCTGGGTGGCAATATCCCCAAAATACAGTCGCTCTGGCTTCTCTATGACGGCAGCAGAAGTCCCCCTGACCTCCACCCCGAAATCTCCCAGCAAAAATATATTTTCCAGGTTGGTCTTGCGCCCGTAAGGAATCTCCAGCACCAGTTCATTGATACCTGCACGCAGCCCAGGCAGCCGCACCTTTCTGATGAAGGAATCCACGAAATATCCTTCCTCTTCCCGGTCCTCTGGCCTGGGAAGAACCTGGCCGTTCCAGGATATAGCGGCCTTCTCAGGGCGCTCCATGGCCAGGAAGACCTCCTGCGTCTGAATCCGGGCATCTATCCTGTACCGCAGTGTCACCAGATCCCGCTCCGGCGCTTCCTTGATCCGCCAGGGCTGGGTATAGGCATCCTGGCGGTGGGGATAACCCAGGCGGCTGCGGATGGCATTGTCCAGCCTGAGGATCTCTTCCCCGGACTCCCAGGGCTCCTGGTTCAGCTTCCACTGCGCCCGGTCCAGCAACAGTACATTGGGTTCCTCCAGTTCGAATCCCATAGGTTCATAAATGGTCTGCAGGATCTCCACCGGCTTTGCACTGCCCATCCCGCTGCCTGCCACCAGGCCATAAGGCTGCAGCCTGCCTGTGGGAACCTGGAATGGTTTCTCCGGCTCCGGCCCGGCTTCGGCCATCCTGGCTGTCAGTGTCTCTTCTGTTCCGGCTGCTGCCGTCCCCCCTGCCCGGATTCCTGCTTTCTCTTCTGTGCTGCCTCCTGCCGCCTTTCCTGTCCTGCTTTTCATGGTGCATTCCACGTCATACGTCTCTGCCTGCACAGGTGTCAGTTTCCACAGGAAACTGTCTTCTGCATACATCTGTAGTTCCACATAGGTACACCCGTTCCTGTGCGCTGCCTGCACCTCTCCGATGCTGCCGTCCAGACCATTGTATGACAGTATCTGGTAGCTGCCCTGGATCCGTACAGTAAGATGCTCTGCCTGGTCCACCCGGTTGCGCTTCCGGTTCACATGGCAGACAAAGAGCCACCTGCAGTCCCCATCCTGGCGCATCTGGTAGAACAGATTCCTGCTGGGACTGCCGTCCCCCAGACGGATCTCCACCTGGCGGTCTGCCTGGAGGGCCTCCAGCAGGGCATATTGCTCATAAGGGATCACCCTGGTTTCCTCTGCCAGCTTCTTAGCCCGGCCTTCCACATCCTCTTTACCGTCCACATACTCCGGCACACCGCCCAGGAAAATCACCCTTCCTCCCCGATGGGCAAACTGCTCCAGCCGGTCCAGGGTACTGCTGCGGATAGTCAGCATGCCCGGCACCAGGACGGTGCGGTAAGCCATTTCCCCTACCTGTAGCCTGGCCTCTTCCACACCTGCCTCCTTCTGGCTTTCCGGACCTGTCTCCTCCCATCCTTCCAGTTCACACTGCCCCGGCAGCAGGCTCTCCGACAGGAAATCAAAGTCCACCAGACCGAACAGCAGCCAGTTAATCAAGTTCTTAAAATTCTCGTCAAGCTGTGCCCGCAGGGCGCCGGTCTGAGCCACTGGTCCGTAACACATCCAGTAGGACTCCACAGGATGCACCACTGCCACATCCACCACGGCTTTTCCCCTGGTAAGGGCCGTGTTCATCCTGGCAAAATAGTCCTCTATAAAATGGTACTGCTCCCACCAGGGAGACTGGTAATGGATGGAAGCCGGCCAGTCCCGCTTGGACTCCCCCTCCATGGACATATAGGCCAGATGGTGGCAGCGGATGGTCACACCCAGGGCTGCCTGCCAGTCTCCCTGGAGTTTATGTCCCTTAAAGTCAAAATCCCAGTGGGTGACCCCATACAGTTCACTGAGCACCCCTTCCCTGCCATTCTGGCGGGCCACACTCACCGCCTGCTTTACGGTGGAATATTCCGGATCCCCACAGAGGATATCCACCCCGGGAAGCTGCTGGTTCCGGTAGCAGCGCATGGCCTCCCCCAGACGCAGGGTCTGGGAATACAGGGTAGGCTCCGACATGTAATGTCCTGTCATGGCAATGCCGTGCTCCCCGCACCACTTTGCAATGGTATCACAGTAGGCAGACACAAAGCGCTCTGCCAGATGGTCATGGTACTGGTACCGGTGGACAGAGTGTTTTCCCTCCGGCAGTTCCCACAGAAGTTCCGGCAATACCGCCAGCAGTTCCACCCCATACCTGGCCCTGTAAGTGTCGGATAAGTCATCCGTGTAGGAAAGAGTCACATCTGCCCCGCTCTCCCCGTCCGGCAGGGCCATGCTGCCCTTGATCTGAGGTTCATCCGTGAATATGGCAGGAATGGATCTGCCAAATTCCTCTCCAAGCACTTGAAAATACCTCTCATGAGTCACTTCCAGGAACCGGCGGGTGGCCTCCTGGTTCATCACATCCACATAGGTCTGGTCATTGTACCAGGGACTCTCCCGCATCAGTTCCACATAGGCCAGCCACAGCCGTCCTTCCTCCCTGGTCTCCTCCCTGCTGTCCCATTCCGGACAGGCACCCTGTATCTGCCTGTAGGAAACCAGGTATCCGTCCCTGGTCTGCACCCGGTAGGCCGCCAGGTAGTACCCCGCAGGCTTCTCCCCCCTGGCTATGCTCTCCCGGAATGCTTCCCTGGAGGCACACATATTCTCCTTCCTCTCACGGGTAAGCAGCAGGTGCCTGGCCCTGTAGTCCCAGTTTTCTGTGACGATTCCCCCGGCCGCCCCGGAAGGATACCTGTCCTCATCGTACAGCCAGCAGAGCATGTCCCTCTCTTTGGCCTGTTCATCTGCATACTTTACCAGATCCAGGAATTCTTCCCCCAGGTACTCGTTCTCCAGCCCGGTACGGGGATGCAGATGCGCCCCGCCAAACCCCATTTTCCGGAAGATCTCCATCTGCTCCCGGATCAGTTCCTTTGTCACCCGGCAGTTCCAGGACCAGAAAGGCGTCCCCCTGTATGCACTGGTAGGTGTCCGAAACAATTCCTCCCTAAGCACTGGCTCCCTGCTCTCCTCATATAACATAAGCTGTACCTGTCCTTTCTGTGTCTGCTGTTTATGTTACTGTTCACTCCGTTCCCATTTTCCCTGGGTCTGATCCACTTTTCCTATTCTCAGTCTATCGGATATCCCTCCTGTCGGATATCAGAAAATATTCTGATCCGATATGAAAATCTATCCCGCAAAACTGTAAGTATAACAGCCGCTTCCCACCTTCCGGCACACCTGCCCATCGGGAGATTCCAGGAAAGCTGTCACATTGGGAGGGATCTCCACTGTCACCTCCACTGTCCCGGATTTTCTCTGCCACTCCACCGCGATCCTGCCATAAGGATGCATGGTCCACACCTTTGCCTGGTCTACCCCGTCCTCCGGCCGGGGTGCAATCCGGATCTGGTCAAAGGGCAGGCCGTCCCGGATCAGTTCCATGCCCCCGATGGATCCGTAGAACCATTCCTCAATACTGCCCAGCATCAGATGGTTCTGGGAACCGTGCATTCTCTCCGGATCCGGCCCGTCCCAATCTTCCGTGAGGGTTGTGGCGCCGCATGCCACCTGGTAGCCGTACCCCGGCTTGTCCGTCACATTGGTCATCCTGTTCAGCAGATCCGACATGCCGTATTTCATCAGTGCTGCCACCAGGAAAGGATGCCCCACATCCCCGGCAGTAATGGCATAGCCCCGCTTCACAATGTCCTCCCTCAGTGTCTGCACCGCCTTTTCCTTATACTGCTTAGGCACCAGGCCCACAATCAGGCTCATGGCCTGGGCCGCCTGGCTTCCCGTGGCATACCGGCCTGTCTGATCATCCAGAAACTGCAGGTTATACTCCTCATATACCCGTTCCATCCGCTCCCTGTATTCTGCTGCATCCTTGTGATATCCCAGAAGTTCTGCCACCTGCTCCATGACTTTCAAGTCATAATAGTAGATACAGGTAGCCACCACCGGCACCGGGGTATTCTGGGAATGAGGGGGACAGGGGCCGATATCCAGCCAGTCTCCCAGGCCATGGTGCAGTACCTGGTGATGAGTCCTGCTGTCCAGATAATCCAGATAACGTCTCAGCACTCCATAATACCGTCTCAGCAGGGAGATGTCCCCATATCGTTTATACACATACCAGGGATCCAGGATACAGGCGCTGCCCCACTCCGGGGAATCCACAAAGCCCTGGTGCCATTTTCCAAAACCCGTCACATACTCCGGACAGATATCCGGCACCAGGCCGCTGTCCCGCTGGGCATCTGCCATGTCCCCCTCCACCTTCTCGTAAAGCTTGTGGACATTCAGGTTGTACATAATGGACGGCCCAATAAGGTGGGTCTGCTCCAGCCATCCCAGCTTCTCCCGGTGGGGGCAGTCCGTAAAATAACTTTTGGTATTGCTCTTGATAGCCTGGAGCACGAGTCTGTGGATCTCATTAAACAGCCCATTGGAGCACCAGAAATCCCCGGCCTGCTCCACATCCGGATAGAGGAATTCCCCCACCAGGCTGGTGAGGACAGGAATCTGTATGTCTTGTGCATCTTCCCCACCCGCCCCTTTCCCCTGTGGGGGTGCCTCCTGGCCATCGGATGTCTGTATCAGGCATTGCAGCCTGCCAGGTACTGCCCCCCTGACCTCCACATACCGGAATCCGGTATAGGTAAAGTCCGGGGCATATTCCTGTTCCCTGTCATCATTCAGGATGTAGGTCCAGGCATATCCCTTCCCTGTGACACTCTGGTCAATGCGTCCGTCCCGGCCCAGCTTCTCCCCAGTGGACAGCACCACCCTTCTCCCGGCCATGTGGCCGTCCGTGTGCAGCCGGATCCTGGCCCACCCGGAGAAATTCGTCCCCAGGTCATACAGCCATACCCCTTCCTCCACCAGCCGGACACTGACCGGCTCATAGGTTTCCATGACTTTGATGGGTTCCTGCTCCATGGCCCTAAGTTCCCCCTTCGGCGGCGCCACACCATGCACCGGCTCCCAGACCAGTTCCTGTGAAGGATCTGCCTGGGTCTGGGATGGTATTTCCCCCTGTCCATCCCCTGTCAAAGCCTTCCCGGTCCCGTCAGCATACAGGTATTCCCGTTTCCAGAGCCTGCCGTCATAATCCTCCCCCCCATAAATACAACTGAACAAAATGGGGCTTGCCGTCATGCGCCAGGAATCATCCGATACCACTAGCTGCCTGCTCCCATCCGTATAGGTAATCTCCAGCTGAAACAGCAGCTTGGCTTTCCCATAGGAGCGCTCATAGTACACATAGCGTCCCCCGGGCACATTGAACATCCCGTCCCCCAGCTTCACCAGGACGGCATTGTCTCCCTGCACCAGGTCTGCCGTCACATCATACGCCACATACTGGCAGGTCTTGTCATAGACCGTCCACCCCGGCTCCAGCACATGGTCAGACACCCTGTTGCCGTTCAGCCAGCACACGAACTGGCCCAGACCGCAGATATACAGCTTTGCCTTTTTCACCCTGGCCCCTGCCCCGGAAGGAGCCGTCTGCCCACAGGGGAAGACCTTGCGGTAGAGATGGTAGACATGATCCTCCCTCTCCCCGATAAACACACCTTTCCAGTCCTCCCTGGCAAGCAGGCCTGTCTCAAAATATGCCTGCCCACTCTTTACAGAATAGATTTTCCTGTCACACTCCAGTTCACAGGTCACTTCCCAGGCAAAGCATTCACTGGAGCGAAGCCTCCTCCCCTCATACGGAATGCTGCACATCCTGGAAGATTCCACCCGTCCGCTGTCCCAGGCTTCCTCCCCCTTTTCGTCCCAGACCCGGATCCGGTAGCTCTTCTGCCAGATGCCCCTCTCTCCTTCTTCTGCCGCCACCTGCCATCCAAAGACAGGATTCTGACGGTCTATTAATATATTCATACTTCTGTTGTCAACCTGCAAATGCTGGATTGTCATGGGAGACTCCTTTCCTGCCCGGATATCGGAATACCCGGTCCCTACCCATCCCGGACATGGGTCAATTGACTGCACTATTATCTTTTATTATAGGGGAAGGAACATATTTTAGAATGGAAAAAACACATACGACTTATGCAGAATTCTTAGAGCTTGTCGGTGGATTGCTTTTCGCAAAACGCGCATCGCTGTTTGCAGAAGATTTTCCAGACGCAGCTTTTCAAGGTATACCAAAAGTTTAGAAATATTTCACTTGTACACTGCCGAATCATATGCTATCCTACAGACAAAGCATAACAGATTCTAGTTCATTTTGATTCTTCGGATGATGTATTCTTCAAAATCGGAAAATCTATGCTTGGAAACCAATAAACAATGGAAGAGCAGGAGATTTTCTGAAGGGGAAAGGCGTATCCCGGTGTGGCATATCCAGAACATATCTCCTGTATACAAGGGGGACTGGGATGGGTATTGTTTCCTTGAAGTACGATGTAAGCTTTAAGTATCTAATGCTGAATGAGACAGTTCGAAGGTATTTTATCAGCGATGTGCTGGGACTCCCGTCCGGAGAGATACGCTGTGTGCGTCTGGGGCACACTTTCCTGTGGAGACGGCTTCGGAGGCACAAGGCAGGAATCCTGGACATCCTGGTGGAACTGAATGATGACAGCAAGATCAATATTGAGTTACAGATCCGGAAATTCAGCCACTGGGACAAGAGGAGCCTGTTCTACTTATCCAAGATGTTTACAGAGGATCTACTGGCCGGGGAGAAGTACCAGAAGCTGAAGCGGTGCATCTGCATCAATATTCTGGATTTCAACCTGGACGATTTGCCAGAGTATCACAAGATCTACCGATTGAGGGATAAGGCAGGGAACGAGTTTTCCGATCTGTTTGAGATACATATCCTGGAACTGCGTAAGCCTCTGGGGAGATCGGGGGACATAGACAACTGGATCAAGCTGATCAATGCACAGAGGGAGGAGGAACTGGATATGATACGGACTAAAAACCCTGGAATACAGGAGGCAATCCAGGAACTGCGGCACATGAACCTAAGGAGGGAACTGCGGGCCTTGTATGAGGCACATCAGAAGGAAGTGCGGGACCAGTATGCCCGGGAGGACTATGTGAGGGAAGAGGGTATCAGTCAAGGCAAGGCAGAGGGTATCGCCCAAGGCAAGGCAGAAGGCATTCTGGCCATACTGGGAACAAAGGGACTGGTTCCGGACCAGGTTCGCCAGGTCATCCAGGAACAGGGCAATGTGGCAGTCCTGGATCAGTGGCTGCTTCTGGCAGCCAGTGCCGGAAATGTGGAAATATTCCGGGAACAGGCAGGTATCTGAACCAGCACTGGTACCTGGCGAAAGCAGGTCAGTCAGCAACCCTGTTGTTTGTATCGGGGTTGCTGGCTTCTGTAGGGTATTCCAGTATATGTGAATGGAGCACTGGTATTCCGCTCTCCAATTGGGTGTACACTAGACCTCCCGCCATAGTTCTCCCGCATATTTCAGCCACTGCTCTGCAATGACCTGGTGTCCGCATACGGTGGGATGGATCCCGTCCCAGATCCAGTATTCCGCCTCCCGCACCTGCAGCAGTTCCAGGAATCTCTCCTGCAGAGGTACGAAGACCGCCCCGTTTCGTTCTGCCACCCTTCGCGTCTTCTCCTGCAGGGGAGCCAGCACACGTTTCCAGTCTTCATAATCCGTTTTTCTCACACCGGAGGGCAGGGTGAACGGCTCACAGAGCACCAGCCGGATCTGTGGATTCGCCTCCCTGGCTTCCTCCAGAAGAAGCTGATATATTTTCTCGAACCTTTCCGGTTCGGAGCCGGTATGATCCTGCAGGGTGAATCCGCAGTCATTGGCGCCCACCATGATACTGAGCACATCCGGCTTCATGCACAGACAGTCTTCCTTCCATCTTCCATATAAGTCTGCGATCCTATTGCCGGATAAGCCCCGGTTATAGAATTCCAGATGTTCCCCAGGGTACTTTGTCCCCAGGATGCAATTGATGAGAAACGCATATCCATGCCCCATCTGGTGGTTCAGATCCCATTCGTTTTCCTTTCCCCGCAGGCGTCCCCCGTCGGTGATGGAATCCCCTTGGAATAAGATGACCTTCTTTCCAGGTTCCGCTTTCTTTTCTTCCATGTTCTATATGCCTCCCTGTTTTTTCAAAAAAGTTCAGCCAGCGCCCATTCGCAAAGGCGCTTTCAGCGCTTTATCGCTGCTTGCGCAGCTAACTTTGCTCCCGATTTATAACAGGACCGGCGTGACTTACGCCGCGCCGGTCCTGACTATTCTTCTACTATGTTCTTTACAACCCCTGTGGATATACCGGGACTTTTTCTTCCGTTTCTGTCCCATTAGCCGGAACCTATGCCGGCCCCATGGCTTATGTGTTATTTAACCGTCTGTATGCCTTACTTTACAGTCTTGGCATTCAAGGTCTCCAGAATGCTGTCGAAATCATCGTCCGTCTGGCTCTTTACATCGGCAATGTAGGCTTCCCAGTCAGCATCGTTATCAATATCCTTCTCGCCAGTGATGAACTGAAGGGCCAGTTCTTTCACCCTGGATTCACAGACTCCGCCATACCTAAGCTGTCCTCTCATGGCCTGCTCGGTAGGCGTCAGATACATAACTGGCTCCCTGTCATAAGGGGATACAGAGTCAGGACCCCCTAATCTGCTGGACTCTACCCAGAAATCTCCTACATAATATCCGTCTTCTGCATTCCACCAAGACTGAGAACCAGCTGTTGTCATCAGCATAGCCTCGAAGTCAATGGGTGTGAAAGGAATACCTGTACGGCACACGGAAGATGCCATCAAACCATATTTTCCAGACTCCAGGGAAGCGTTGGAAGTGGAATCAGCCGGATTCAAAATGCTGTCCACGAAGGTCTTCTTACCGTTCTCTACAGTATAAGTCTCCCCTTCCACACCCCAGTTGAGCATCTCCACCATCTCATCGGAATACTGGTAATCAATCATAGCCACAACATATTCGGGATGCTCAGTCTTAGCGCTGATATAGATACCCATACCATTGGCCAGGGATTTTCCACCCTGCTTGGAACCCCATTTCCAGGAAGTACCATAAGGGCCTTCGGGCAGATAAGCCAGTCCCCATTCCATACCTTCCACATCTGTAGCATCATTCCAGCCTGTCACAGAACCGGACCACAGGGTAGGACAGATCACTGCCACTCCTGTAGCAGCCTTGCCATTCGCAGACTCTGTATCTGCAGTTCCAAATTCGGGATCAATATATCCCGCCTCATACAGGCCATTCAGATATTTCAGCATCTCCCGGAAATTGTCTTCAAGAGGTCCGAATACCCATTCACTGCCATTGTAATACAGCACATCCCAGGTATGGAAGATACCCACGAAACCACGGTAAAGGGAATAATCCTTGGTGCTGTTCATGATCGGGTACTGGGCATCAATGTCCCCACTATCAATTTTCGCCTTGATGTCCGCGCACAGCTGTGTAAATTCATCCAGTGTGGTAGCAGGCTGCAGGTCATTGTCCTTCAGCACATCGAAGCGGTACGCAAAAGCTGTGAAGGACTGGGCGCCTTCAATATTACTCATATTGTAGGAGCCATCCATGAAGTAGTACATGGAACCGTCTTCATTCTTGGCAAAGTTCTCACCGCCATTGGTGTCTGCCATGTACTCTGGATAATACACCATATAATCCATGTAATCAGCCAAATTCAGGACAACCCCATCCTCACCGAACTCATTGATGGCAGGGCCTATGGAAAGTGTGGACACATCCACGATCTTGCCAGCCTGCAAAGGCACCTTTTCCGTCTCACGGAAGTCATTCCAGGCTGTCCTGGTCCAGGTAATATCCAGTTTCACGCCCAGGTAAGCTTCCATCTTCTCCTGCCATAGATTCTGGATCATGGTACCCTCAGAAGTCTGGTTGAAATCAGGGATGCTGACCTCCAGCTTCAATACACCGTCCGGGATCTCCGGCAGGCTGATTCCGTTTGCAGCAGCTCCCGAAGTCGCACCACTGTTGCCTTCCTGCCCACTGCCCTCCTCGCTGCCGGCACTGCTCTGATTGTCAGCACCAGACTGGCTGGACCCTGTGTCACTAGGCTTGTCATCGGAATTGCCACAGCCGGTCATCAGACCTGCTGCCAGGATTCCTGCCAGGCCCAAGGAAATCAATTTGTTGATCGCTTTCCTCTTCATAACTCCTCCTTTTCCGCCGGAACCGTTTTTCGCACTCCGGCATACATTTATACCCTTTCGGGCTGTTACATCATTTATCATAAAGGGCACGTAGCATTCCCCTTACAATCTCCTATGGAAATATTCCTTCCCATCACACTTCCCGTCATGCCAGCAAAGCTGGCACAAACAATCAATGAAGAACGCTGTCCTTGCGTTCTTCCCGAAATGACTTGGATTTTCTTGGCGAGCGTCTTTTGATCGCTTAGAAAATCTTCATTTCGTTCACACTTAGCCCTTCACCGCACCCACCTGCATGCCCTGTGCAAAATACTTCTGTACAAAAGGATATACCAGAAGAATGGGACCGATGGTAGCCACCACACAGGCGTATTGGACATTCAATGCATTCAGTTGCCCGTTTGTCATCATCATTGTAGACTCCATCTTATCAGTGACTCCCGATGTGAAAACAATCTTGCGCAGCAGCATCTGGATGGGCTGTCTGGCGGGCTCCCGGATATACAACAATGCATCATAGTAGCTGTTCCAGACACCTACCACTGACATCAGTCCGAAAGTGGCATACAGGGCCTTGGACAGGGGTACATAGATGGTAGCCAGTACTTTGAACTCACCTGCCCCGTCAATCCTGGCCGCTTCCCGGATCTCCGTGGAGATGCCCTTATAGAAGGCACGATACACAAACACATTGTAGGCCGATACCGCATTAGGCAAGATCAAAGCCCAGTAGGTATCATAGAGTCCCAGATTCTGGATCAGCAGGTAAGTAGGTACCGTACCGCCACTGAAGAACATGGTGACCAGCAGGAACACTGCCAGGGGCTTGCGGAGCACAAACTCCGGGATCATCATCACATAGGCCAGCATGGAGGTCAGTACCAGGCTAAAAGCCGCGGTGGCCAAGGCAATGACAATGGTATTCCAGTATGCTCCCAGGATATCCTGCTCTTTCAGTAGCATCCTGTATCCATCCAGCATCAGTTCCTTTGGGAAAAAGGTCACTTGATGGGTGGTAATCATCCGGTTACTGGACAGGGATGTGGCAACCACATTCAAAAACGGATAGATAAAAATAATGGATAAAACCAGCATGAAAATGACTAGGAACACATCAAATGCCTTACTACCGATATACACTTTATTTTTAGGCTGTGTATTTTTCTGAAAAGCCATATTTATTCCTCCTCGCTCTTCTCACACTTTACCAGAGACTGTTTTCCGGATTCAGTTTGCGGGTAATCGTATTCGCCCCGAATACCAGGATAAAACAGATAACGGACACAAACAGGTTTACTGCAGTTGCATAAGCAAACCTTCCATTTTGGATACCTTCCCTGTATACGAAAGTGCCAATTACCTCCAGCTGGCTTCTATTGGTATCATTCTGCATCAGCAGGATCTTGGTATAATCGCTGTTCAGCACATTACCCACATTCATGATCAGCAGTACTGTGGTAGTGGGCATGATGGTGGGCCAGACAATGTTCTTGATCTTCTGCCAGCGGTTGGCCCCATCAATATTGGCCACATCATAGAGACTGGTATCCACATTGGACAGGGCCGAGAGGTAAATGATGGAACCCCAGCCCACTCCCTGCCAGACAGCAGAACCTATGTACATCAGCAGGAAATAGGTACTGCCATTGTTCATATCCACCCGGGCCATTCCCAGTAATTCCCGGATATCATTGAACAGACCAGTGGTAGAACCAAAACCATTCAGCATGGAACAGATAACCACTACCGAAATGAAATGAGGTATATAGGAAACCGTCTGTACTACACGCTTATACACCTTTCCCCGCAATTCATTTAACAGGATCGCAAAGGCAATAGGTGCCGGAAAGGTGAAGAGTAAAGTCAAGGTACCTACCTTCAGTGTGTTCCAGATAATCTGTCCACTGTTAACATTCTTAAAGAAAACCTGGAAGTTCTTCCAGAACGGATCCAGCCAGTCGCTGCCCCACACACCCTTGGATGCCTTGAAATTCTTAAAGGCAATCAGAACACCATATATGGGTACATATTTAAAGATAAATACCATAATCACTGGCAGTGCCGCCATCAGCAGCAATGTCCTCTGCTTCCACAACAGTTGCCAGAAAGTTTTCTTGTTCCCCACAGGTACCGGGGCTGTGGCGGCCTTCGCTTTTTTTGCCATATTTTCCTCTCCTTTTCTTGTCCGTCTCTCTTTGGTATGTATGACAGCTATCTGCATAAGAAAAGATTTTCCCAGACTTTCGCCGAAAAAAAGCATTTTTTCCTCTTGTTTCATCGACATTATTAATTATATTGTGTAAAACGCTTCCTTTGAATGGATTAATCACAAGGATTTTATGTATATTTTACATGTTTTTCATGGTTTCCTTGTGCAATATGGGAATTTCTTATAATTTTCCAAGAATTTTACATAGTGATCGGCAGGTATTTATTGTAGAATACATTTAGATACATGACATCCAGATGCTGAAGACAGGAATACCCATGAAGAAGAAAACCCTGCTGCTGCCCCTGGCCAGGCAGTTTGCCATCATACTGATCCTATTCACCCTCTGTACGGTGGGGATCACTGTATTCACCACTTACGCATATGCACGCCTACAGACCTCCTTTTTTGACAACAGCCTGGAATCCTATTCCTCCCAGTTGGCTAAGAATACCAGGGAGGCTTATGAAAACTGTGAAAATATCTGCTATAATATTGCCTATAGCCAGCCTGTGCAGAATTACCTGCTGAGCACGGAATCACGCACTGTATATGAGAACTACAGTGCATTGAACAGCCAGTTGAGCAATACAGCCCTGCTGAATTCCTTCATCACCGATATCGCTGTCTTCGGGGCCAATGGCAGTTTTGCTTCCCTGTGTGGTTCTTCAGACAATTACGCTGCATTTGCCCAGGCCCTGTCCGGCTCCCGTTTTTCCTACCGTTCGGCGGGGAGCACCCTGGTCAACAGCATTCCCTGTCATATCCTGGCTATGCCCATCTACTCCCTGGGTGCCGGGGAGAGCCGGTATCTGGGGATCCTGTTCCTGGCCGTTGACGTGAACAGTCTGTTCAGCAACACCATAAATGACGAGAACCATCAGTATCACCCCGAGATCCTCCTGGCAGACGGTGATGGGCAGCTTGTATACGGTGATCCGGGTCTATATGAAGCGGCCTCCAGGGCAAAGCAGGACTTATATATGGAAGGCAGCATCTTTCCCGTGGAAGATTCTTCCCCGTCCCGGGTACTATATTCCGCGCGGAGTTATTCCATTCCCTGTATTGACCATACCCTGTATGTACTGGTGGACAAGAGCCAGGCCACCAGGCAGGTCATACAGATCTCCCTGTGGCTCCTGCTGTCTATCGGCGGTCTGCTGACACTGATGTTACTGCTGCTCTTCGCACTCTACCGTCCCCTGATCCGTTCCCTGAAGCAACTGACGGATTACATGAAGACAATTTCTGCCGGAGAGAGACGCTTCTTCAAAGAGGATGTCCCCATCAGCCAGGGCTTTCTGGGGTCCAGTGAGATCAATGATATCTCCCTGGCCTTCAATGAGATGCTCCATGAGACAGACCGGCTGAACCATACGATATTTGACACCTACACACAGATGTATGAACTGGAAGTCACGAACCGCAAGACGGAAATTGCCTTCCTGCGCAGCCAGATCAACCCCCACTTCCTATACAATACCCTGACCATGATCTGCGGTATGTCTGCAGAGGGTATGAATGACAAAGTGATCTCTGTCACCGGCGCCCTGTCCCAGATCTTCCGGTACAGTATCAAAGGCGGGGAAATGGTAACCCTGGAAGAGGAGATGGAGATTGTCCGCAGCTATCTCATGATCCAGCGGGAACGCTTTGACAACCGCTTTACGGTGCGGTATGAATTCTCCGAGGATTCCCACGCCTGCCTAATCCCAAAGATGGTGATCCAGCCCCTGGTGGAGAATGCCATTGTACACGGCCTGGAGAAGAGCCTGAAGCCCGGCGAACTGCTGATCGGGGCAGGACGCAACCCGGAACACGGCTATCTGGCCATCTGGATCTTTGACACCGGCGTGGGGATGCCTCCCGACAAACTGGAAGAACTGCGCAGGGCCGTATCCCAGCCGGTCAAGCATGAGGGGCAGGACGCTGCATCCAACCTGGCCCGTCTTGATGCAATGAATCATGACAGCATTGGCATCCTGAATGTAAACAGCCGGATGGTCTTGTATTACGGCGCAAATTATTCCCTGCTCATTGACTCCGATGTGGGCGTGGGTACCAATATCCAGCTCAGGGTCCCTTACCAGACCCGGAAGTCAGTGACCCCGCCGCAGGCAGCAGGACATGAAATCTGATATACCACTTACCAGGAATCCCTTATAGATCACAGATTTAGAAGAAAAAGAGGAAGTTATGTACCAGGCAATTGTGATTGACGATGAAAAATGGGTGGTGAAAAGCCTCATTGCCACCATACGCGACCAGGAATACTTTGAGATCATAGCAGAACTGTATGACGGCCTGTCCGGCCTGGAATATATCCGGGAACAACAGCCCGACCTTGCCTTTGTGGATGTGCGTCTGCCTGGCATGGGAGGACTGGATATTCTACAGGCCGCCCATGCGGAAGGGCTGAATACCCTGTTTATCATGATTAGCGGCCACGCCGAATTTGCCTATGCCCAGAAAGCCATGTTCCACAATGCCATCGGCTATTGTCTCAAACCCTTCTCCCCCAGCGAACTGATGGATTCCATGCAGAAGGCTTATCTGCTGCTGAACAAACGGCTGGCTCTGGCTTCCCAGACAGAAGGGGAAACTGCTGGCACAGGGGAGCAGTTCCATCCCAGACACCTTACCTCCGGCCACAAATCTGTCCAGATGATGATAGACTACACGGAAGCCCACTACCAGGAGGACATATCCATCCAGGATCTGGCAGAACATTGTTCCATCAATGCCAATTATGCCAGCCAGATCTTCCGGCAGGAGATGGGCATCACTTTTATCAGTTATCTGACCGCCCTGCGCATGGACCATGCAGCCTGGCTTCTGACCCATACGGCCCAGACTGTGTTCGCCATTGCCACACAGGTCGGATACAGCGATTACTTTTACTTTGCAAAGGTATTCAAAAAAGCCATGGGATGTACCCCTACTGCCTTCCGGAAGTCTTCCCCTCCCCCAGAGGAAGAAGTTCCCCCGAAGACAGCGTCCGTACTGCCAAAAGACCCCCTGGGCGAAGGCCATGAAACGATCTGAAGTCACTTTATGCTGTATAAAAGAGAGGAAGAGAGCGGTAATATGAACCACATCCACACCTGGAAAAAAGGAACAAAAATAAAAAGCAGAATTTTCACCATCCTTCTGTTGTCTGCTGTCCTGCTGCTCCAACCTTTGGGACTTGCCAGCTGCGTTTCCCAGGAGACAGATGTCACTCCAAACCGACAGATCCTGCCTCCATCCCTGCAGGAACTGTCCTACGAGGAACACATGGATATCAGTGTAGGATACTGGAATATTGAAGGTATGTCCAAGGCTATCCAGCCGGACGGCATCACCCAGTACATTGAGGAGCTATTTAATATTACCTTACATCCCATCTCTGTGACCTGGTCCAACTATAAGGAGCGCTACCAGATCCTCAGTGCCACCAACAGTCTGCCGGATATATTCGCCACCTTAACCCTGTCCTCCACGGACAACAATGATTCGGCCACCTTCACGGATATGATAACGACTGGTTCTATCCGTCCGCTGCCAGAGGATCTGTCTGCCTATCCCACCCTGTGCCAGGTGCTGGAATCTATCTCCTTCACCCAGTATACCGATGGGAAGTACTATGCCGTTCCCAGGGTCTCCTTCCTGGATCCTGTACTGGGTGCCACCGATGCCGCCATGATCGTAAGGCGGGACTGGATGGACAACCTAAACCTGGAAGATCCCCAGAATCTGGAGGAATTCATCGAAATGGTGGCTGCTTTCGCCCACGATGACCCCGATGGCAACGGGCTGGACGACACCATAGGTTACAATGTGAATGCCCTGAATGCCCTGGGTAAATGGGTGATCTTAGGGATCGCCCCGGAGTGCAATGTCTATACCTGGGTGGAGGAAAATGGACGTTACGTCCCTTCCTGGACCACGGATTCCTTCAAAGATGTGGTAGCTGCCTATTCCCAACTCTACCACACAGGCGGACTGGATCCGGAGTTCTACAGCAAGGTTCCCAACAACATAATGGAGGATTTTGCCTCTGGCAGGCTGGGAGCACTGGAATATAAGTCTTCCCCCAACACCCTTCTTGACCTTAAGACCAAATGGGATCAGTTAAATGACCTTCCCTTTGAGGAATGTGTGGATGTGCTTCCCATTTTCCCTGCGCCGGACGGTATCAGATACAGCAATTCCAGCAGCATCTTCTGGTCAGAATCTTATCTGTCCTCCTCTGTGGATGATGCAAAGGCCGAGAGAATCCTGGCCCTTCTGGAATTCCTCCTGTCAGAGGAAGGCCAGAAGCTCTGCCGTTACGGCCTGGAAGGAATCGACTATGTGGTAGAAGACGGACACTACAGGTGTCTGTTGGATGTGGGGGATGAAAGTCTGATCACCGTCCTGAACCGAAAATACCCCTCCCTCTTACTGTTATCCGGGATTGCCACCTGGGGCGGGGGATGGAACGATTTTGAGGTGAATGAGATGAATGACCTGCGGTTTGGGAATTTTAACACTGTCCTGGCCCGGAAATCTGCCATATGGTGCCGGGACAACACTACCCAGATTGACCGGCCCTATGACTTCCTCTTATCCCCCAGGGAATCCACAGACCAGTTCAGCACTTCCCAGGCCCTGGATGCTTTCATCAAATGTATCATCGGGGACGGGGATGCCCTGGCAGAGTGGGAACATGCCCTGGAGACCATGCGGGAACAGGGGCTGGAGGAATATATCGACAGGCAGAATGCATTGTTCCGGGAGATGAGGTAAGGCTCATCTCCCGTTTTATCCAGGGTTTTCCCATGGTCCCCGGCTGAACTTTTTTAATCAATTACCCTGCAGCAAGCTGACGGGGCATCCATCTTGCATCGCAGCAAGCTGCCTTTTTATCTCTCTATCTTCAGTACATAGGCACACGCACAGGGCTTCCTTAAAGGTGCCTTCACATGCAGTCCCTCTCCATCCCTGGCATAGGAGACGGGTTCCCCACAGCCCACCATGGACACATGCTGGATCCCCTCCAGGTAGGAAACACCCTCCCTTAGGCTGCGGATGTGGAAGATGCCATCCTCGGGCCATCCAAAGGCGATGGCATACAGATACCCGTCCCTTACGGTAAACCTAAAGTCCTGGGCCGTCAAGCTGTCACTGTGTACATCCACTGCATCTCCCTTGTTAAGCTGTTCCTGGATCTTGTCCACATCATAGTTGGCATCCTCCACCGTAGTGGGTCCTTCCGCCGCCACTGCAAATGGCCTGCTCCCATAGATGGCCTCCCCGTTCAAGGCCAGCCAGTCCCCGATCTCCTCCAGGATCCGCACAGCATCCGGGTGGAAGGAGCCATCGGCGTAGGGACCCACATTCAAGAGCAGATTCCCGTTCTTGGATACAATGTCACAGAGCTGGTGAATGATCCGCTCTGCCGGTTTGTATTTGGGATCCTGCACCATACACCAGGTAATATTATCCTCCAGCCTGTCATCCGACTGCCAGTAAAAAGGTTTCGGCGAAGCAAAACGACCGCACTCCAGGTCATAGACACCGATCCCCTCCGGGAAATCTTCCTGTTTATAGGTGATAATGCCGTCCTTCATACCCTTAGTCTGATAGTAGTATTCTGCCATGTCATAGCGGTACGTCTCCCCTATGATGCAGGTGCGGCTGTCAAAGTACAGGGCATCCGGCCCGTACTGGTCCACCACCTCCCGGACCTTGTCCAGCCACCTCTGACAGAACGCCTGGTCCGGATAGCGGTACGGAATATAGCGGTTGGTCTCCAGGGGCAGGGCAGGGCCATAATAGACTTCGTTGGCCGGGTCATACACATCTGCCTCATTGTCCGTGGACATGAACCAGCCCCAGAGCCACTGGTGGTGGAAGGTAGCCAGGGTGCGGATCCCTTCTTCCCGGAAAGCTTCCATACATTCCCCCACCACATCCCTATGGGGGCCATAGTTTACGCTGTTAATGGGATTCACCTTGCTATCCCACATGGAAAAATTGTCTGCATGCTCACTGACAGGCCCGGCATACCTGGCGCCTGCCCGCTTTGCCAGACGCGCCCACTGTCTGGGGTCGAATTTTTCCCCGGTCATCATGGGATAAAAATCCTTGTACCCAAAGTCATGAAGCTTCCCATAGGTCTTTTCATGGTGCAGGTTCTGCTCCAGTCCCTTGCAGTACATGTTCCGGGAATACCACTCATTCTGGTAGGCCGGCACACTGTATGGTCCCCAGTGGAAGAACAGTCCGAACTTGGCATCCCGGAACCACTGTGGTACTTCCTTCTTTATCTTACTCCAGTCTACTTCTCTCATAGTCTCTCCTTTTTATGATATGACGCGGTCTTATCCTCCATCCTGTTTTCCAAACTCCCTGAAGTCACCGGCAAGCAGGGAACATCCCATTCCTCATGGCTTTGCCGCCTGTAAGGCCTGCTGCCACAGAGGCACCTGGTAGAAGGACAGGGGTGGCAGGTACGTCACCTCATCCACCATGGGCAGCCGCACCGGGTCTGCCTGCCAGGCAAAAGACAGCCGGGCATCCTCTCCGGCCTCCCTGGCCACCTGCAGGTACACAATGTTCCGATCCTCCCTGTTGGCACGCACCTTCAGGACTTCCACTTCCCCCTGGCCATCTTCCAGGGTAAAACCGCTGTCCTTTCCCAGATCGGAATAAAGCAGGAAGCAGTTCTTCACATGGGTAAATGTAAGCTTCAGCCAGGCACCTTCCTCTGCCAGTCCCAGTGCCTTCCTCTCTTTTCCTGTGACGGCTTCCACCACCTCCAAGGCCGGGGCAGCATATTCTGCTCCGCCATCCAGCACATGATAGCACTGGCTGGCCAGCTTCTCCCCCAGCACCACATTGGCCTGGGCACTGTTGTGAATGCCATCAGAAAGATTTAGGTTGGTGGTGGGGAGCACATATACGCCGGGAATCTCCTGGGCCGCACGCCTCTGGGCTTCCCGCACCATGCCCCAGCAGTCATCGTGGATGCCGTTCACCTGGCGGTTCAACTGCATGGTAAATACCGGAATGTCTGTCCCCAGTTCCCTGCGCACTGCATCCACATAAGCCTTAAAATGTGCATAGTAGGATGGTGCCTGGTCCGGATCCGTATCGGAACAGCCCTGGTACCAGAGGATCCCCGCATACTTTCCCCCGGTCTGATGGATCTTGTCCACCATGTTCTGGTATAGATCCCCCTGCCCTGGCATCCAGCGGCTCATGGGAGAGCCTCCCAGGGATGTCTGCACCAGTCCCACTGGCATGCCTGTAAGGCTGGCATAACATTTTCCGAAAGACAGATAGGGGGACGGACCAGGTATCCCCATCTCCTCATTGGCCAGGGAACCGGCAAAAGTGCTCTCATTCATGGGATGGCAGGCCAGGTCCCATTTGCTCCTGTTGCGAAACAGGTGTACGGAAAGGCTGGGGGGATCCATGCAGAAATCCCTGCTGTAGCCTGCGGAATTGGACTGCCCTGCAATGAGGAAGAGATTCCCCACCCCTACGTGGAGCACACAGTCCCCCCGGTAGAGCCAGGTGAGATTAGGCAGGGTGCTCCTGGTCTCCAGACTGGTCTCAATCCGGTACAGGCCTCCTGCCGGTACCACCAGGTCCGTCTCAAAGGTTCCCGTAAAATTCTCCCCCTGAACCACAGTCTCTGCTGATGTCCAGGGAATCACCGTACCATTGTCCTCCTCCCGCATGACCCTAACCACAGGAGTGGCTGTTGCCACTCCCACCTGGATGGCGGCGGGGTGCACATGATAGCTTCCTGCCAGATGGATCCGGGCACTGCCCCCCTCCTGCTGGAGGATCTCCCAGTCCATAGGTGCTGATGTCAGTGTAATTCCATGCATACTTTCCCTCCTAACCGAGAATCCGGTTCCTGTTCCTTCCTTCGCCGCGACAAAACCATTCCTTACAGACAAGCCGCATCCCTTTCCCTGCTATCTGCTTTCTTTCCTGGGAAGAATGTGCATAATCTGTCTGGCTTCCTCCGGGGTTGCCACCTCCAGGTCCATGGCCCGGATCAGTGCCGCCAGCTTCTCCACTTCCTGATAATTGTAATCTGCCTGACTACCCGGTGCCAGATAGTGGCTGTCCTCAAAGCCAATCCGCACCACGGCGGCTCCCATGGCAATGGCAGCCCCCAGGAAATCCCAGTTGTCTCTTCCAAAATGGGTCACTCCCCACAGGGCATCCCCCGGAACTGCGGCCCGGAAAGCTGTCAGGCACTCTATATTGGGCTGCATCCCCCCCTTGTGGCCGAAGACCAGGTTATACAATACTGGTTCCCTGTAAGGCACCTGTTCCTTTGTCATGCAGATATTGTAGATCATGCCGATGTCAAAGACTTCGATCTCCGGGATGATGCCCCTCTCATACACGGCCCTGGCACAGTAGCGGATGTCCTCGAAGCTGTTGATATAGACGGCCTCTCCCAGGTTGGTGGTACCGCCATTCAAGGAAGCACTCTCCACCCGCCAGTATTGCAAGGGTTCACAGCGCTGTTCTATATTCATGTCAGACACCCCTCCCGTGGAGGCCTGGATGATCAAGTCTGTCCGTCCTGCAATCCGCTCAAAGGTGTCCACCAGTTCCGTGGCATCCTCTGTCAGGGAACCGTCCGGGCGGCGGCAATGGAGATGGCACATGGCCGCACCAGCCTGGGCACTCCTTGCCACATCCTCCACCAGGGCTTCCTTGTCAATGGGCTTCCCAGCCTCCACCGGGGCCAGGGATATGATAACTTTCCGCATTTGCACTATCCTCCTACGATTCCAATTTACCATCCTGTCTTCTCTTAGGAACTGTCAAAGAATGAATCTTAACAGTTCCTTACTACCTCATGCCAACCCTTCCACAATCTTACGCAGAGTGTCCACATCCCCCACATTTCCAGGGAAGATAATGTAAGACAGGCCCGGAAACTTACTCTCTGGCCCGGTTCTCCACACAGGAATGCCGGGGGCTGCCTGGCCCAGCACCAGGGCTTTCTTCACACGCAGCGCCCTGGTTCCCACATCGCTGGAGGTGATCCCTCCCTTGGCAATCAGGAAGCGGGGCTGCCTGGTCAGACCTGCCACCACACTGGTCACGGCATCGGAGATCCGCACTGACAGTCCCAGCAGTTCATCCCTGTCCATTCCTTCCGGGGCCAGGAGCGTCCTGCTGGTGTACACCACGGCAGTCTTTCCCTGGGCCATGATCTTCTCTGCCTCCCGGATCACCCGCCTGGTCTCTTCCTCCAGGCCTCCGGAAGTAAAGCAGGTGCTGACCCGGAACTCCACAGAAGCCATGGGGACCTGGGCCTGCAGCAGGGACTTAAGCTGGGCAGTGGTCTTCTTCACATGGGATCCCACCAGCACCAGACCGCCGTAGGCTGGCATACCAGGATGCTGACCAACCGGTTCCTGCCCACCCTCTGCTGCCGTGCCGCAATGTCCTGCTCCTGGTTCCTTCCCGCCACATATCAATGCACCATCGTTTGTTTCCAGCTGTGTACCACCAGACGTTTCACCTGCCCCTGCTTCCCCTAACAGTTCCTCTCTGGAAAGAAGGGGTCTGTCGGGCACATTTCCCAGTACCTTGGGTACAGCCGCCGCGCTGCGGACGATGAATTCCTTGCCTGCCTTCATAGCCCGCAGCAGACATACGGCAAAAGCTTCCACATCGCTCTCGCAGATGGCATCCACACAGATGGGGCAGAAATCCTTTGCTGCCAGCAGCATCCGGGTGATCTCCTCATAGGCCCCGGCCCGCAGCAGGGACAGGGTGATATAGATACAGCGCTCCCAGGCATATGTCCCGCCGCTTTTCTCTTCCAGGTAGTCCCCCAGGTGGGAAGACCGGTAGCCAAAGGTCTTATCTGCGGCAAATTCCGTCTGTCCCGCAGGCACCAGTTCCTCCCCCTCCTTCACATAATGGACGCTGTCTATGGTAAAGCGCCCTCCTTCCCGGAAAAAGGGACAGATTACCAAGCCATCTATCCTGCGTCCTGTCTCTTCTTCCAGGTTCTCCCGGAGTACCTGGGGTTCCAGCAGGTAATGCCCCCGCAGGGTGGAATCCCCCCTGGCCACGAACAAAAATTCCTTTCCCGTCTGCCTGGCTGCCTCCACAGTCCTGCGGGCCAGGAGCCGGTGCTCCTCCACGGTCTTCTGAACAGAAAAACTCCGGGAATTGGTGAGCACGAAGAACATGTTCTTCTCCTCCTGCATCCCCTCTGCCAGGCTCTCCCTGTCCCAGTCCGTATACACATGGATACCCGAAACCGTCTGGACACCGGTGGGATCATCATCCAGTACCACTACCTTGCGTCCAAATCCTTCCCACTCCTTCTGATACAGCTTATGTACGGCTTCCCTGTCTGGCCGGGGATAACTGTCCAGCACAGACAAGGGCAGCCTTCCTATTTGTCCCATACCCACTCTCCTTTGGCCTTAGTTCTCATCGCATCTTTTGCTTGACAAACCCAGGCAATCTTGATTGCCTTGACTGCCATGCGCCAAAATGGGCTGTTCCTGCCCAATTCATGACAGTAGCATGCCTGCATTCTACTGTATGTGTGCAACTGTCGCTGTGAACGGCATGGCCGTGAACAGTAACTCTCACTCTTTATGACTTTGCTGTCATGCCGCCTGCATCGTCAGTGGCAGAAGCAGTCCTGACATCCGTCACCGGCAGCCATACCCGCATTTCTCCCATTCCCCTGTTGTCCCAGGCAAAATAGGGAATCATCCGGGCCAGGATCTTCTCATAGCCGCGGTCCATATACTCCTGGTAGAGGGCATCCCTGTCATAGTCCCCCCTGGCCTCATCCCTTGTCTTCCGTTTTAGGAAAGTTCCCTTCAGGGAAAGCACCTGTCTGCCTTCTATCTCAAAAGGCTCCGGTTCCAGGCAGATATCCGAAGGCACCAGCAGGTCATCCAGGGTCTCCATATCTGCATCCACACCCTCCAGGCAATAGACCAGGGGGCCTCTCTCCACAGCCACCTGGTTCCCGTTCTCCTCCACCATAGCATGGGCGCAGGTAAGCCGCGCCTCCATGCCCAGATCCAGCAGCACCTCCACGTCCGCGGGATCTTCCACAGGTATCTCCAGGTAGGATCCTGCCAAAGCCCTGGTCAGCACCTTTGCCTGGCATACATGCCCATCTGTAAGTCTTCTCACTTCCACACTGCCGTCCTTTGCCCAGGCAGGGATCCGAAGATGCAGGATAAACCCTTGTCCCTCTGTCCCGTTCCCTGAAACAGCGCCCTCTCCCCCTTCCGGAACTTCCCCGGCCACATCCTCAAATGTAAAACGGACTTTCCCGTCGTAGGGGTATGCCGTCTCCTGGATCACTGTAAAGGACCGCTGCCCGGACTTGCCCTGGGCATTCCTTTGCCCCGGCAGCGTCACTTTGGCACGGCTCTCCCCATACAGCACTGTGTAGATACCGCCCTCATCCACCCCGTAGGCATACTCTGAAAGCTGTGCCATAAGCCTGGCCAGGTTGGGGGGACAGCAATAGCTTAGGATATATTCTGCCCGCTCCTGGCCCCAGATCAGTTCATAGGAAAGCTTCTTCGCCCTGCGCAGCATGTTCTCATAGAAGAATTTCTTCCCGTCCATGCTCACCCCTGCCAGGTTCACATTCAGCACCATACGTTCCAGCACATCCGCATACTCCGGCTTCTTCTCCAGACAGAACATACGCCAGGCCCAGTACACACCGCCCACGGAAGCGCAGGTCTCATTGTAAGCAGTCACATTGGGCAACTGATATTCATAGCCATAGGCCTGGTGTACCAACTGGTGCTTGAAGAAATAGCCGTAGGGAGAAGCACCATTATACAATGCGCCGCATCCTCCTGTCACATACAGCTTCGTGGTCACCAGGCTCTTCCAGACCTTGTGCAGCACCTCCTGCAATTCGGCATCGGCCTCTTCCAGGCACAGGTCAGCCACCCCCGCATACAGGTAATTGGCCCGCACCGCATGGCCGATGATCTTCTCATGTTCCCTTAGAGGAATGCTGTCCTGGTTGTCATCCATCCCTTCCTTCACGGAATCCCTAAGGGCAATGGCCTTCTTCAGAAGAGACAGATACTGCGGATCCCCAGTGGTACGGTACATCTCAGCCAGTCCCATATAGTGGGAGGGACACACCGCCGTCTGGACCTCCCCCTTCTGTTCCGCTTCCCGGTATAGCTTGTTCAGATAACCTGCCGCCCCTTTTGCCACCTGCAAAAAGCTGTCCTTGCCGGTGAGCCGGTAATACAGGCAGGCCGAGGTAAAGAGATGTCCGAAATTGTAGACCTCAAAATCATTGATATCCCCCAGCCGGGAAGCCTTCCCGCTGCGCTCCCCGATGATCTGTTTGGTGGAGATATAGCCGTCTTCCTGCTGTGCCCTCCCGATGAGTCCCACATACTCCTCCAGACGGTCCAGCAATGCCTTATTTCCTGTGCGCACAGCCGTATAGACCGCGGATTCCATCCATTTGTAGAAATCCCCGTCCCCGAAAACCGTACCGTCAAATTCTCCTTCCACATCCCCCGCTGCAATCTTGAAATTCTCCAGCACATGGCTGATGTCCTTGCTCTCGAACATCCTCTGTAGATGGGGTACCATGGAATCTGCACAGGTGTCAAACCGCTCCTTATAGAATCCGCCTGTCCACTCCACATCCTGGTAGGGAAGGCTCCTTAGCTTCGCATTCCTTGATTTTGTGGTATCTGTCAGCATTGCTGTCTCCTTTTTACATCCTTCCGATCATATGTTTTTTCTTTTCACCTTTCACACTTTCAGACATGCCGGCAAAGCCGACACAGACAATGGGTGAAAGCCTGGGAAGAATCGCTTTAGCGATTCTTAAAGGAATGGCAACGCCATTCCTTGGGAATGACTTAGATTTTCTTGGGCCAGGTACTTTCTGGCCTTAGAAAATCTTCATTCCCTTCACACTTCAGCCCCTTCCTCTCCAGGGCCTTGCGCAGTTCAATGGCACCAAAGCGGGGACTGGACAAGGTAAGAATCCCAAGCCTGCTGTGGATATCTTCCTCCACATAAGCCATGGAACCCTGGGCCAGCAGGATCACATCTGCCTGGTCCTTCACCTGGGCCGCCTTGTCCAGCAGAAGCTTCCGAAACTGCTCCTGGTCCAGGCCAAAAGCGCCATCGATCAGCCCGTCCACCATCTCCACATGGCGCCCCATCTCCCTGGCCACCCTAAGCACAGTGTTCCGGGTGGGAGCCAGGGTAGTGGGAAGCGTGGCCAGTACGGCGATCCTGCTTCCCCTGCGCACTGCTTCCCGGCACATCTCCTCATCGATCCGCACCACAGGCACCCCGATATAAGCCGCTGCCCCCTGGACGCTGTCAGCCACCTCTCCCACAGAAGAACAGATATTGAGTATGGCATCTGCTCCCTGGCACACGGCCTCCATATACATGGACACCAATTCTGCCGCCGCCCCGGGTGTCACATACCCTGCCTCCCGCACCTGGGCCAGGATTCCCGGATTCTGCAGGCTGACCAGTTCTGCCTCCTCCCCAATGTTCTTCCTCACTTCCCTCTCCACCAGTTCAATCAGTTCCGGCGTGGTACTGGTGTACACAAGCGCTGCTTTCATATGCGTTTCTCCCTTCTAACAGTTTCGTTTTCACAGATTACTTGACACTATCTGATCGCTGCCCACCCCTGCGGGCCGTCTGCGATGACACCAATGAACAGTAACCGCCATACTACCTCTTACAAGCTTTATGATCGGATTTTTGAACCTTTTGATCCTGGTATCATTATAATGCCTGCCACTCCAAAAATGTATATAATTTTCTTCATGCTTCCATGGAAATTTTACAGATGAACGGCTATAATATCTGCATAGAGATTTTAGTTATGGTATGATTTCATTTGTTTTTCATTGAAAGGAAAAACGATAGCGGAATGCGTGCTAATACCAATGATAAAGCCGCATCTATTGGTAAATTGGCCGATATTCTTTTTGGAAGGGATGGTACATGTTGATGAACCAAAAAATAGGAATGTATAGCTCTATTGTTAATTTTATCGCGGTAATCTGCTTTGCGCTGTCTATGCTATTTGGATTTGATTATGGCAGTTACCTTTCTTCCATGTTCATTGCGTTTAGTTTTGTGCCAATGATGTGCGGATACGCTTATTTTTCCGAAAAGGGAGCAAAATTAGCGGGTTACATTTCAGTGTCCTTTTCTGTCATATATACAGCCATCATACTATTAGTTTATTTTGCACAATTAACGACTGTCCGACAAAATGAACTGACACAGCAAGCTGCCATACTTCTTGATTTTCAGAAATGCGGATTGCTGTTCAACTATGACCTGCTCGGCTATGCCGTCATGTCATTAGCTGCTTTTTTTGCAGGATTGACAGTGACATCACAGGAGAAAACAGACCGATGGTTAAAAAATCTGCTCATGATACACGGAGTGTTTTTTGTATCTTGTCTGATTGCTCCAATGCTTGGATTGTTCAAAGCGGATAGCCCGACATGGATAGGCATAGCGGTATTGGAATTTTGGTGTTTCTATTTTTGCCCTATTGGTATTTTATCATATTTGCATTTTTCTAATTGCAAGGAATGAGGGATACAACAAAAAGGAAAATGGCTATTCTGCCATTTATTCAACAATGTGGCGTTATAAAAAGCCAAATATCAATCATCGGATAACCACCTCTCTTTTTTGTGCAAGGATAGAGAGGAAAAGTCTAAGGAGAAGCCTTATAATAAAGGCAAATTCATGGCCACATGGCATATATACGGAGGTATCTTATGGAATGGGTTGAACGCCTAAACGAAAGCATGAGCTATATTGAGGAACACTTGACAGGGGAAATTGACTATGACCAGCTTGGAAGGATTGCCTGCTGTTCCACCTACCACTATCAGAGGATGTTTACCTATATGGCGGGGATCACTCTGGCAGAGTATATCCGGAGAAGGAAAATGTCTTTGGCGGCAGTGGACTTACAGGGCGGGGAGGAACGGATCATTGATATTGCAGGAAAATACGGATACAGTTCCCCCACCGCATTTAACAGGGCGTTCCAGTCTTTTCATGGGATAGCCCCCTCATCTGTTAAGAATGCCGGCGTATCCGTGAAATCTTTTTCCCCCATTGTGTTTACAATTGCCATAAAGGGAGCCACAGAAATGAATTATAGAATGGAAACCAAAGAAACTTTCCGCATCATTGGTGTATCTGCACCGCTTGATCAGGAGATCGGAAATAACTTTATGGTGGTGCCCAGGATGTGGCAGGAGGCGTCTGTAAATGGAACCATACAGAAATTGGCAGGAATGATGGATACGCCGCCAATGGGACTTTTGGGCGTGAGTGCCTGCAATGACGAGGAACAATGGAACTATTTTATTGCCGTTTCCAGCACAAAAACAAGCAATGAATTTGAAGAATATACCGTGCCAGCATCTACCTGGGCCATTTTTCCCGGGACGGGTACAAACCAGTCCATACAGGAATTGGAACAGCGAATTATAACAGAGTGGCTTCCAACCTCCGGATATGAGTATGCCAATGCCCCCGATATTGAAGTTTACTTAAATCCAGACCCACAGAATGCAGAATATGAGGTATGGATACCCGTAACAAGCAAACGCGGTCACGCTTCCCGAGACTGCTTATTGTAAGAAAAGACATTCATTCACTTCCATTACGCATTTGAACGCATTCATCCGTTCCAGGATGGAAATATAACATAGAGACACTTGCAGAAAGCGGCGTAAACAGCGGTAAACTGCTTTGTATATAAAATTGAATAATGTATATGCCAAAGGACATTTCATCTTTTTTGGTGGATGTCCTTTTCTTCGAATGTTTCTATTTTTACACAAAGTATTCGTTATGACTCCTATTTTGTGTAAATTTAAAAATAACCGTTTTTGTTTTTACTCAAAACAGTTGTAAATACTACCATTTTGCTCTATAATAAAAACAAAGGCGGTGATAAAATGGATTTATATAAAGAACTTGCGGCTATGCGCTGCTTTACGCGGGATGGACTTGCCAAGCGGCTCGGCTCGGCCAGCGCGGCAGCCTGGCAGATACAAAAGTTTTTAGAAAAGGGGTATATTGAGCGGGTTCGCCGTGATTTGTATGTGGTTATGAGTTTGGAAACCGATCAGCCGATTCCAAACC
>CAJUGH010000012.1 GCA_910586215.1 uncultured Acetatifactor sp.
TTATACGAGTATTTGGCAAACGCTATCCACTGAGGATAATTGATTGCCATTGGATCCTTAGAAAAATACACTTTGCCTGCATTTATCGCCGTTGCACCCAAATGGGCAATAAACAGCATTGTTGCCAACTTTGGATGCTTTTCCCGGTTTATTGAAAATGGTATGCTCTCCGATATCTTATGTCCCTCCTTAATATGCTTAATGGCATAGCCAAGCCTTACAATCACTTCTACAAGCATTACTGGGATGGATAATGAACAAAAATGTATAAAATCATACCCCTCGTAATACATCCCCTGTACGATTTCAGCAATCGTCTGCTCTTCCTCACCAATGCTACCAAACTGAAGCAGATTAAACAGCCCCATCAGCGGAACAGGCAATCCCATCGATGTTGTAATGTCTGATCTAAAATGAATTATCTGCTTAGCCAAAGCAGCAAATATATCGCTTTCTCTCCTGTCAGCATAATTGTTCATCACTTGTGAAACAATCTTCCCAGTTTTGTCAATGGTGGTCATGCGGCCTGTAATGATATCAAAAACTCCCACGACAAATCCAAGCAATGGATCATGTCCCAGCGACAACAGACGGTGATAATATGCAGATAGTCCTGTAACATATTCTGTTGTGTGTCGGTTATCCTGGGCATCAAAGGGAACTTTACTGGCTTTAGAGTTTGCAATTTTCTCCATCTCCTCTGGTGGAAAAATCTTGTCAAATCTGTCCCGAATATAGTTGGACAGCAGATCACTTACCGCAGCTGCCGCCTCATTCACAACATTAACCACTTGCTGAAGGGCTTCAACTGATTGGAATTTCATCTCTTTCTTTTTTTACGTATTCTCCCATGCAAAAGTTCTCCTATTTTTTGTCAAATATTGTTTTTATCTTCCCTGCACAAGCTGCAAAGCTGCTTCCTGCACCGTATGCTTGCCTTACCCCTTCACCACATTCCTCTCCTCTCCCCGCAGGAACGCTTCTATATTCTTATACGCCTCCTGTACACAGCGGGTGCGGGCCTCCACGCTGGCCCAGGCCAGGTGGGGTGTGATGATCAGGCGGCTGCTGTCCTTGCACCTGCTTAGGGGATTGTCTGTCCCCAGTGGTTCCTTCTCCACCACGTCAAGTCCTGCTGCCGCAATCTCCCCGGCCTCCAGGGCCTCATACAGGGCCTGATTGTCCACTACGGCTCCCCGGGCCACATTCACCAGCACAGCCGTTTTCTTCATCCTCTGAAGCGCTGGCTTATCAATGAAATTTCTGGACAGGCTGCTTAAGGGACAGTGCAGGGACAGGAAATCACTCTCCCGAAGGAGGGTGTCCTTATCCACCTGGGGATATTCCCTGCACGTACTCCTGCCCGTAATGGAGTGGAAGATCACCCGGCATCCGAAAGCCCTGGCAATGTCAGCCACACGCCTGCCGATATTTCCCATGCCCACGATGCCCCAGGTCTTCCCTGCCAGTTCACAGAAAGGCAGGTCAAAATTGGAGAACCTCTCCTGGGCACTGTAGGCACCAGATTTGACATATGTGTCATAATGCACCAGTTTCTGGCTAAGTGCCAGGGCCAGGGTAAAGGTATGCTGTGCCACCATGGCAGTGCAGTAGTCCCTCACATTGGCCACCTTGATGCCGCGGCTGTTGCAGTATTCCAGGTCACAGTTGTCATATCCTGTGGCAAACTCACAGATCAGCTTCACCCGGCCGGCCCCTTCCAGAGTCTCCCGGTTCATGGGGGATTTGTTGGCAATGACAATATCCGCATCCTTCACCCGCTCCCGGATCTGCCCTATTGTGACAGTATTGTCATATATGTCCACATCTCCAAAATCCCGGATGCAGTCCACCGATACATCCGTTCCCACACTATTTCTCTCCAGAATTACAATCTTCATCTCCACTCCTTTTGCCCATACAAACACACAAGCCTGCAGAGTCCTCCCCCGCAGGCTGGTTTCCTTCGTTCAAGTGTAGCAAAAATACTGGGCAAGCGCAAGCAGAAAGTAGGCCTGGCTGCTGTTTAAAATTTCCGTTCCAGCCAGAGTATCATCTGTAGCCTTAGGTCGCCAGGAACTCCTTCAGCAGTGCCTCCAGTTCCTCCTCAGTCACTTCTGAGGAATCCTCAGGGCTGGTTCCCATGCCTTCTGCCCTGCCCGGTCCACCCATGGGGTTCTGCCCTGGATCCTCCATGAACCAGGCTTTCTCCGGCCCGGTGCCGTCTTCCATGGCAGTATAGGTACCATCCTGTCCCGATGCCTGTCCCTGGCCTGGCACTCCCGCCTGGGACCCATAGGCTCCGGCCTGGCCCTGCACGCGGCCCCGGCCCTGGGATTCCTGTGTTCCTTCATAACCGTCTACCTGGTTCCGGCCTCCCCTGGCCTGGAATTCCTCCATGGACTCCTCCGGCACTGGTTCCCGGCCTGGTGCCGCCGCGCGGTTTCCAATCGGCATGAGCTGGACCGTGCGTTTCTCCGGGAGCCCTGCCTTCGCCCGTGCCCTCCTGGCACTGCGGCCCTCCTTCCCGCCTGGAAGCTGTCTGGCTGTTCTGTCGGCCCCTCCCCCCCGTTTTTTCCCTGTCCTGGAGGAAACAGCCACCCTGGATGAGGCAGCCTCTCTGCCATAGCCATCGCCATAGCCGGTTCCATATCCATAGCCGCCCCCTCTCACCGGGCCGTATCCCATGGCCTCACAGGCCGCATCCTGGTATACATAGGCATCCCCGTAGAGCATCTCCATGTCTGCCCTGGTCACATCGATCCTGGGAGAGAGATGGTTCTCCAGGTAATCCACCAGATTTACCTTCAAGATCCGTTTCTTCCCCCTGACATCTACCACTGTAGAGACAGAGAAATACAGGTACAGCCCCATAAAACTGATGATATAGAATGGCAGTATGGCACCCAGGGTCCAGCCCTTTAGGATACAGCGGCAGATGCCAACCCCGGCGAACACCACGGAGAGCAGGATGGCCTGCCCCGACAGGTGGTACATCATCTCGAAGGACAGGGGACCCAGGGAAAGCCGGTTCAAAAATTTATCCACAAACACAGGGATATTGGCCACGCCATTTCCAAGCTGATAGCAATTGGCAAATTTCAGCTTGCATTGTTTCAGCATCTTATTGTCCGTAATGGCCATATTATCTGCTTCTTTTATCATCTTCCGGTATAACATTCCCAGTAACAGTCGCAGGAAAATGCTGATTACCATACACGCAAGCATTAGGGCTGAAAACACTTTTTCTTCCATAAATATACGAAGCATTGCACACCTCTTTCTGGCCTTAGAAAATCTTCATTCCCTTCACACTTCTAAGTATACCGAAAAGATTCCCATGTTTACAGTATTTTCCATCGCCATATTCCCCATGGCAACGACAGCAAAAGACACCATGTTCAAAAAGGGGACGGATAGTGCGCGATTTCGCCACGGCACTTTCCGTCCCCTGCTTCCCTATACTGTTCCTTATACTGCCTGCAAGTTCTTTCCCAATCCCTCTTACAAGGTGGCCGCCATCATATCCTTCACCAGTTCCCTGACATCTGCCTGGGAAGCACGGCCCTTTACCAGGGGATCCTCCAGGAAGGCTTCCACCACCAGGTCCACATCCCTGTTACCCCCGGCCACCACTTTCATGATCCTCTCATGGTTCTCCACATGGGGCAGGAGCAGCCTGCGGACATTCTCCGGCACGCTTCCCGCCAGCACAGGCCGGATGGCATCCCGCTCGAACACGGCATTGGTTTCCACCACTGCGCTTTCCGGCAGGTTTGCAATCTGCCTGCCCCTGTTGGGGATATTCACATTGCTGACCAGCCGCCCCAGGCCGCACAGTGCCTTGATCAGCAGGATTCCTTCCTCCCCGGTGGGTTCCAGCTTCAGTTCTTCCTCCCCTGCCACAAGCCTCCTGGAACGCTCCAGACGTTTCTGCAGGTCCTCCTTGCGCCAGGCCACAGTGGTAAGGCCGAACTTCCAGTTGCTTACGGTCTCGGGATCCTTTAGGTATTCCCCGCCTGGCATGAATTCTGCCAGATGACGGTCCCCTGCTGCGGCAATCAGCCCAAAACGGTTGAACAGGTCCATTTTCACCCGGTGGGCACAGGCGAAGGTAGAATTCATCCAGTTATTGTCATTCTCCTCGTAGCCCCGGGCAAAATGGCTGTCAATATAATGACGGTACACCGGAAACAAGTCTACCCCCTTGTAGCTGGCATAATCAAACCAGGTAAAATGATTGATACCTAGCACATTCACATGGATGTCCCTGCGGTCAATCTTCTCTATGCCCAGTTCCTGTTCTGCTATGGCCGCCAGCACCTTCTGGGTGCCGAAGACCTCGTGGCAGCAGCCGAAAGCCTTGATGCCGGGATAAGTCTCATACAGGGCCTTCACACACAGGGACATGGGGTTCGTGTAGTTGATGACCCACGCGTCCGGGGCATATGCTTTGATGGCTTTTGCAAACTCCACGAACATGGGCAGTGTGCGCAGGGCGCGCATCATCCCCCCCGGTCCTGCGGTATCCCCCACAGACTGGTAGATTCCCAGCCGCTCCGGCATATGCACATCCACTTCCATCTCGTCAAAAGTCTTAGGCAGGATGGATATTACCACAAAATCTGCCCCTGCCAGCGCCTCCTCCAGGGTATCCTTCACACAATAATGCCATTTTCCAGGCACATCCTCCCTGTCATAGAGGCTGTTTCCAATGGTTTCATTGGCCCTGGCCGCCGCCCGGTCGATGTCGTACAGCCTAATGGTACCGCAGATGGCAGGCTCCATCGCCAGGTCGGTCATGAATGTCCAGGCCCATCCCCTGGATCCTCCTCCAATGTACGCCACTTGAATGTCTTCCACTTGGTCATTGCGATATTTCATTCTCGCACCTCCTCCCCGCTTAAAGATAGGTGTTTACACACCCTCTTGCGGGCATCTATTTCCTATTTGGAAATTTACTTCCAGATTTCGCTTAGGTGTTCTTTTCACCTTTCACATTTATTGTAGGGAAACCGTCCGGAAAATACTACCTAATTCCTATGTCCTTGCCAGAAAAAGTACCGATTATTTATCCTAATATAAAAAATATCCTCCCCGGCTTGCCTGCCCTCCCTGGCCATGGTATACTATATCCATATTCACTACTGTCCGCACGCCATCCGTGCATTTCTACATGTTTTTCCTACTTCACAAAAAGGAGGCCTCCTGCATGTACACCGAAGACAACAATGAGGGTATCTATGTGGAACGTCAGACACGGGTTCCCATTTTCTCCATGACCTATGGACATTTCCATCCCTACTGTGAGATCTTCTACCTGCGGACGGGAAGCTGTGTCTACTCTGTAGATGGGGAATCCCACCGCCTGCAGGCGGGTGACCTCTTCCTCATCGCACCCGGGGATGTCCACAGCACCCGGTACGAGGGCATCGTCCCCTGTGAGCGCACGGTAGTATACTGTCTTCCAGAGTCCCTTTCCGGCCTCTGTCGCGAGGCCCACCCGGATCTTCTGGAAAAGCTGTCCCACACCGGCAGGGCCGTACTTTCAGAAGCCGGGCGCAGGATAATAGACCCCCTTCTGGATGCCATGCTGGAGGAGAACAATGCCCCCGACCCTTATTCCCATGTCTTCCTGCAACTCCATGTCATGACCCTGCTGCTGACCATCAAGCGGCATGGACTGCCCGTCTACGCAGATCCAGACCCTGCCAGGGATAACGACCTGCCACTGTCCTGCTGTCCCACCCTCTCCCAGGAAGAAGTCCGAAGCGGCAATGGTATCAGCACAGACATCAATGCTGCCCTCCACTACATTGCACAGAACTATGCCATGCCCCTGACACTGACAGAGGTAGCCGCTGCCATCAGCCTTACCCCCACCTACCTGTCCCGGAAGTTCAAACGTGTCACAGGGTCTACCTTCAAGGAATACCTGAACTACATCCGGATCCGGCAGGCCACCCGTCTGCTTCTGTCCACAGAAATTTCTGTCACGGAGATCGCCATACGCTGCGGTTTCAATAGCAGCAATTATTTCAAGGACTGTTTCCGGCGGATCAACGGAGTCTCCCCCAGGACCTTCCGGCAGCAGGCCAGGCAGGGGGATGACCGGAACGGAACGAACATGGAAGCTTAACCGGTAACCTGGAAAGTCTCCTGCAGTCTTTCCAGAAATATTGCACAAACAGTTCCTGTTTGCTATAATATAGATCATAACATTTTATCTGAAAGGCGGTACCTATATGAAATACAAAACACAGGGAACCTGTTCCCAGGAAATCGAGATTGAACTGAAAGATGGTGTCATTGACTTTGTCCAGTTTACCGGCGGCTGCAATGGCAACCTGAAAGGGGTAAGCGCCCTGGTCAAAGGCATGAAACCGGAAGACGCCATCAGCAGGCTGAAGGGCATCCGCTGCGGCATGAAGTCTACCTCCTGCCCTGACCAGCTTGCCAAGGCGCTGGAGAGCATGATCTGACCGGATCCGGCCTGTTACTTAGGCAAGCCCAATGCAGGCTAACATATGGCATAGGTGGGTGTAAATATGAAGAAAATCATTTTGACTGGCGGCGGAACCGCGGGGCATGTGACCCCCAACATCGCGCTGCTTCCATCCTTGCAGGCGGCTGGATATGAGATTACATATATCGGCTCCTATGATGGGATTGAGAAAAAACTGATCGGGGACTTCGACATTCCCTATGAGGGGATCTCCACCGGGAAATTCCGTCGTTACCTGGATCCCCGGAATTTTACGGACCCCTTCCGGGTGATCAAGGGATTCGCCGAAGCCAGGCGGATCCTCAAGAGGATCCGGCCTGACGTGGTGTTCTCCAAGGGCGGTTTTGTCAGTGTCCCGGTGGTGCGGGCTGCTGCTTCCCTGGGGATTCCCTGCATCATCCATGAATCTGACATGACTCCCGGGCTGGCCAACAAGCTCTGTATTCCCGTGGCCCGGAAAGTGTGCTGCAACTTCCCTGAGACCATGGGTCTGCTGCCTCAAGACAAAGCTGTCCTCACCGGCTCCCCCATCCGGGCAGAACTGTCCCAGGGCAATAAGCTGGCAGGCCTAAACCTATGCGGCTTCACTGCCAACAGGCCGGTGATCCTGGTAATCGGCGGAAGCCTGGGCGCCGCCAATGTGAACAAGGCAGTCCGGGATGCCCTGCCCAGGCTCCTGGAAGACTTCCAGGTAGTCCATCTGTGTGGGAAAGACAAGGTGGATAACCTGCTGCTGAACACACCGGGCTACAAGCAGTTCGAGTATGTCAAGGCAGAACTGAAGGATCTGTTTGCCATGGCAGACCTGGTGATCTCCCGCGCAGGGGCCAATGCCATCTGCGAACTGCTGGCCTTGAAAAAGCCCAATATCCTGATACCCCTGCCTGCCACCAACAGCAGGGGGGACCAGCTTTTGAACGCCCAGTCCTTCGAATCCCAGGGGTTCTCCATTGTACTACAGGAGGATGATCTGACCGTGGAACTTCTCTCGGACAAGGTGCATGAACTGTATTTTACCAGACAGACTTACCGGGATGCCATGAACCGCAGTGGCCAGATGGATTCCATCCAGACCATCCTGGGACTGCTGGAGGACGCGGTGGCCAGCCAGTGACAGGGACTGCTGCGCTCACAGCAGTCCCTGGTCGTATACCGCCCTGCTGCCACCGATGAACCGGGGCCTGGTGCGGGCGCACACCACATGGGCATCCCCGATCTGGGCCGTACGGATCCGCACGGGCACCGCCACATCCTTAAGGTGCATCCCGATCAGTGTGTCACCAATGTCTATCCCGGCGTGGGCCCTGATGTGTTCCACCGCCACGGGATGCTCAAAAGCCTTGTAGGCAGAAGTGGCAAAGGATCCTCCTGCCTTGGGCTGGGGCACCACGTTCACCGCTTCATAGCCGTATCTGCGGGCTGCCTCCTGCTCCAGGACCAGTGCACGGTTTAAGTGCTCACAACACTGGGCTGCCAGGTATACCCCGGCTTCCTGGGTGGCCTGGTAGATACCGCCGAACACTGCTTCCGCCAGTTCCGGGCTGGAAAAAGTGCCGATGCCGGCACCCCCTACCTCGCTGGTGGAACATCCCACCACCAGGATCTGCCCCTCCTCAAGTTGTGCGCAGTCCAGCAGTTCCTTGGCCGCCCTGTACGCTTCTTCACCGATTATGGTCATATCCTCTGTCAATCCTGCCACCTCCCGCTTATGACTTCTGCAGCCACAGATAACCCTTACCTGTCCTACTATCGTATTGCAATCTTCCAGGAGCCAGCTGCGTCCTGCCCCTGCCAATTATAATTCCCCGATTTCCCTAATTTCACCCGGTGACACTTCCAGAAAATCCCCCTGGACGCTTACCCATACACCGGTAGCCGTAGGATTATACATGGTGAAACCGTCTGCAGAGAATTCCTGGCTTCTCACTGCCTGGATATAGTTGCAGATCTCCCCGTTGGTGGCATACCAGATATCTTCCTTCCCTGCCATCTTATCTACGAACGCTTCCATGACACTCCAGTCCCCGGACCTGCCGAACTCGAAGCTGTGTCCCCACACATACATCACCGGAAGTTCATAGAATCCCGGCACCTGTAGGAAATTGTCCCCCAGTTCCAGCAGATGGTTGTTGTGGTGGCAGGTGGGATGCCACTCCAGGAAATCCGATGGCGGGAAAAAGTTCCCTGTCTCCTGCACCGTGCGGGAATACCTGATGCCCAGGGATCTGGCAATCTCCATGATCTCCCGGTTATAATTGCCAAAGGCATAGGACATCCCCTGTACCAGGCCTCCCGTGATCTTCTCCAGGGCCTTCCTGTCCTCCTGGATCTCCAGCACCATCTGCTGCCTGGTGATAGTGGGCGGATTCCTGTGCCAGACACCATGGCAGGCCACTTCATGCCCCTGGTATACCTCCGGGATCTCTGAAGCTGACACGAAGACTTCCCTGCCCCGGTGCAGTCCCAGGTTCCCAGAATTCAGATGGAACGTCCCCTTCATGCCATGATCCCGCAACAGTCCTGCCAGGCGCCTGTCAAAGTCCTGTCCGTCATCATAACTGAATGTAAGTGCTTTTCTCTTGCCCTGCGGATATACAAACCTCATCCCCATACCTCCCTGCGTGTTTGCAGCCCTCTGTGACAGGATTCCCATCACCAGAGTACCTTTTATATGGCCATCCGTAATATAAGAATTATACCATATTTTCGTGCGCTTCCGCGCACATGGAATCAGAAGTTGACTCAATGTCCTTGTGAGTCAACATTATACCATAATTCCCCTGCCTTTCCCAGAGGGAACTGATTTTTCGGTTTTCCACAGCCTTCACCCTTTTTTCCGACTTGAATATAGTAAATAAAACAGTATTTTCAGACAGGTAAAATACCATGTATCTGATTTCCTCCCTTATGTTCGGGGTATCAGCCAGCCTGGACGCACTGCTGGTAGGCATCAGCCTGGGGCTGCGGGGGGTGCAGGTCCGTCTGCGGGAGAATCTGGCCATCAGCCTGATTACCCTGTCCGGCACCTGCCTCTCCGTAAGCCTTGGGCAGCAGATCACGCCTTTGCTGCCATCTCCCCTGGGAAGCTGCGCAGGCAGCCTGATCCTAATGCTGTTAGGGATTTACTATATCACCAAGTGGACCCTTGCCCTTCTCCAGGGAAGACAGGAATCTGACCTGGCCTCCTCTGGGAAATCCGCAGGCAGGCTCTCTCTTCCCCAGATCCTGTCCCTAAGCATCGCACTCTCCGTGAACAATATTGGGATCGGACTCAGTGCCAGTATGGCCGGGCTGCCCCTGCTGCCCGCTTCCGTTTCCACCTTTGCCTGCTCCCTTCTCTTTCTCTTTCTGGGCAACCGGCTGGGAAAAAGCCGTCTTCTGAAACTGGCGGGGGATATGGCAGACCCTCTGTCCGGAGTACTGCTCATCGCCCTTGGGCTGGTCCAGCTTCTTCTATAGCATCCTTTCTGTATATGTCTCATGCCTATCCTTTCCGGATATGATCTTGCGAAATAGGAAGTGTCCTGTTTCGCTTACATAGTATCATCCCCTGCACATCCATATCCTGCATTCCCGTTACTAACCAGGTTCATTGTCATACTGTTCCATCTTACATCTGCTCACTTACATACAGGCTCACCCGATTCTGGATATATAAGGACATGTTATGGCAGCTGCTCTTTGGCCTACTTTCCTGCTGTAACTCCCGGATGCCCAGATTGTTCTCGACCACATGCTCCCGGGACCCCTCCGTGACCGGCTCCCATCCGCTTATCCGGCTCCACCTGTCTGATGTATTCCTTCAAGAGAAACGCGCAACATGGAAAGCCCAATCCCCCAGACACCCCAGCCTTGGATTGTCTGACACCGGACTTTCTTATAAAGTAAAAAAGAACCCACCCCGGCACACGGCTGGAACTGTGGGTTCTTCCCTATAAAAAACATGCTGGTGGCCGGACTTGAACCGGCACGGTGTTGCCACCGAGGGATTTTAAGTCCCTTGCGTCTGCCTATTCCGCCACACCAGCGGACGCTATGGAAAACGGCAAACAGATGGATGGGGGTGGATTCGAACCACCGAAGCAATTTGCAGCAGATTTACAGTCTGTCCCCTTTGGCCACTCGGGAACCCATCCACAAGAATCAGATAGAATTTTAGCACAAACCTGCGCAAATTGCAAGCAGAATCCGATGAATTTTGACTTTGCAAAAATAATCAAAAAAATCGCTGCAGGACAGATGATTCATCACCTGTCCTGCAGCGGCTCCCTTTATATCCTATACCTTTACCCGGCTGTCTTCCTCTTGCATCTCATATCCGGCATCCTTTATCTTGTGTTCTGATCTCCTTCTGCCTGTCCTCCTTCCACGGCCCCCTCCTATAGAATACCACCGACAACGCCGTTCCCAGTGCCCAGCCCACCGGCCATGCACACCAGATCCCTGTAGCCCCGAAGGAAGCCGACAGCACAAAGGCCAGGGCCACCCTAAGCACCAGATCCGTGAAAGTGGCAATCATGAACCGGCCCATGAGTCCCGCTCCCCGCAGGATGCCGTCTGCCACCAGCTTGATGGAGATCAGGAAATAGAAGGGGGACACGATACGCAGGAATATGACACCTGTGTCGATTGCCTCCCCGGTAATATTTTCCATGAAAAGATATACCAGGTAGCGGCCTGCCACTAGGTACAGGGCCGTCAGGGGCACGCACAGCATCCACACCAGTTTCCACCCGGCCTTAAAGCCCTGGCGCACCCGGTCCATCTTTCCTGCCCCGATGTTCTGGGAAGTGTAATTGGAGATGCCGTTCCCCAGGGTGGTGAGGGAGGTGATCACCAGGTTGTTCAGCTTTACCGCCGCAGAATAACCGGCCATGACGCCAGGTCCGAACCCGTTGATAATGCCCTGGAGGATAATATTCCCCACGGACACAAAGCTCTGCTGCAGGATGCTGGGAATGGCAATCACGGCAATGCGTCCCAGCAGTCTCCAGGAGAAAAGGGCAGCCCGCTTCTCCAGACGGATGGCTGCCAGCCGCCGCAGCACGAAGAACACTGCCAGCACACAACTGATACCCTGGCACAGGAAAGTGGCCCAGGCCACCCCTGCCACCTCCATGTGGAAGGCCCTCACAAACAGGATATCCACGGCCACATTGGCCAGGGAAGAGGCAGCCAGGAAGAAGAAAGGGGTCCTGGAATCCCCCAGGGCCGAGAAAATTCCCGTACACACATTATAGAAAAAGAGAAAAGGCAGCCCCCAGATATAGATGTCCAGATACAGGGCAGAATCAGCCAGCACCTCCCCCGGGGTGTGGATCATCTGCAGCAAGTTGCCGCAGAAGCAGATGCCGAATACCATCAGTACCCCGCACAGGACTCCCGTGGCAATTAGGGAGGTATACACGGCTGTCTTCATCTCCCCGTAGTCCCTGGTGCCGAAGAACCGGGACACAATCACAGAGCACCCGATATTACACCCAAAGGCAAAGGCGATGAAGATCAGCGTGATCTCATAGCTGTTCCCCACTGCCGCCAGGGCATTTTCCCCCACGAATTTTCCCACCACGAAGCTGTCCGCAATGTTGTATAACTGCTGAAAAATAATGCTTCCAAACAGGGGCAGGCAGAACTTCCACAACACCTTCCCCGGATCCCCCACTGTCAGATCTCTGTTCATATCCATATCCTCCCTGTAAAATAGTCTTGGAGTATGTTACTTTTCACGGCCCTGCCGTACAAACAGCAGGTACGCACATTGTTTGTGTCGCCCTGCCAGTCCTTGACGCCCGGTTCCTGTGGTATTATACTCTGAATAAAAGAAGAAGGAAAATGTATCATTGATATGGTGTTCATATAATATTGATATGGCAGTTGCCCGGAAACAATATGCAAAACACTCGCGGGAATCATCCAGGGCACCACCTGTGAAAGGGAGAAAGGAGACTTCCATGGCTGTGAACTATGAGTATTACCGCATTTTCTACTATGTGGCAAAATACCAGAACCTAACCCAGGCCGCCGCTGCCCTCTACAGCAGCCAGCCCAATGTGACCCGTGCCATGAAACAGCTTGAACACGAGCTGGGCTGTCAGCTTCTTGTCCGCTCCAACAAGGGCATCCGGCTCACTGCAGAGGGAGAACAGCTCTACTCCCATGTGGCCGTTGCCTTTGAACAGTTACAGATGGGGGAAACGGAACTGCTCCAGTCCCTGGGCCTCCAGGGCGGTACCGTGTCCATCGGGGCCAGCGAGACTGCCCTGCACCTGTTCCTGCTGGAGAAGCTGCGCCTGTTTCTGGAACAATATCCCGGCATCCGCATGAAAGTCTACAATTTGAACTCCCCCCAGGCCCTACAGGCCCTGCTGGGTGGCCAGATTGATTATGCCGTGACCACCTCCCCTGGCAGGCTGCCTCCGTCCATCCGGGCTGTCCCCTTGAAAACCTTCCAGGACATCCTGGCAGGGGGCAGCCGTTTTGCCCACCTGGGGCAAGCAGCCCAAACTCCCGGAACCTCTTCCAGCGCCGGCCCTACCCCGGCTCCTACCCCCATCTCCCTAAGGGATCTCTCCTGCTGTCCCCTGGTTGCCCTGGACCGCCATACCACCACCTACGACCTCTACAACCGCTTCTATCTGGAATGCGGCCTGGTGTGGGAACCGGACATCCAGGTAGCCACCGCAGACTTGATCCTGCCCATGCTGGAGAATAACCTGGGAATCGGCTTCCTTCCCCTGGAACTGGCAGAAAAATCCCTGGCAGAAGGACGAATCTTCCAGATCCCCATAAAAGAAACAATCCCACACCGCTCCATCTGTCTGATGTACGATGTGGGAAAGCATCTCCATGCGCCTGCCCGCGCCCTGTGGGAACTGCTTACCGCCCCCTAATGCCTTGGTGGCCTGCCTCCAGGCACATATGGGTAACATAAGGGATATTTCCAGCCATCCCTTAAGATGGCATAGTCTTAAAACTGGATAGGTTCCACCTCCGGGGTCAGCGGCTCCATCTGGTACTCCGGGAACTGGTCGATCAGCGCCTCCAGGCACTGAGCCGTATTCGGTATAATGTCATGTGCCAGCATCACGATCTTTTTCCGGCCCAGGGTACTCTCCCTGGCGTTCTGGAGCAGCTTCTCCGGCGTGGATTTCTTCACGGCATCCTCCAGGCTGCCGTTCCAGTCGAAGTAAATATAGCCCCGCTGTGTCATTTCCTGGATGATATCCTCACATACCTCCTTGTTGTAGGCATTGATGCTGCCACCCGGGAACCGGAACAGCTTCACCTCCACCCCGGTGGTCTCGTATACCGCGTCATAGGCGGCCTGGAAATCCTCCAGGTAACTGTCCACGCTGGCATAGATTTCATCATAGACATGGCAGTTGCAGTGAATGCCTATGGTATGACCCTCCTCCACGATTCTCCTTGCCATGTCCGGGTACCTCCTCACGTTTTCCCCCACCACGAAGAAAGTGGCCTTGATGTCCCTTTCCTTCAGGATATCCAGGATCTTACCCGTGGTTTCTTCGGAAGGTCCATCATCAAAGGTCAGGTACATGGTCTTGGGGTAGAGATAATACTGGATGCCCCAGGCGATCCCTGCTGCCAGCTTCTCCCGGTATGCCGGGTCACAGAGTGCTTCCCGCTCCTTGCGGTTGGAGAGAAAACCGGTCTCAATCAGACAGGCAGGCATGGAAGTCTCCCGCAGCACATACAGTTCATCGGACTGCCGCACCTCCCTGTCCCTGGCCTTTGTCTTCTCCAGTGTCCCCATGTGTACCAGCCTGGCCAGGCGTCTGCTCTCCTCCCCATAGTACCAGGTCTCAATGCCCGTGGTAGAATTTTCCCGCTCTTCACAGGCATTCTGGTGAATACTGACATAAATGTCAGCATCGTACTCCTCCGCAGTCTGTACCCTCTCCTCCAGGCTTTTCCCTGTGGTTTCTTCTTCCCTGGTAAGGACCACATCCACTCCCATCTCCCGAAGCTTGGCGGCCAGCATCCTGGCCAGTTCCAGATTGATGGCATCCTCTGTGACATCCCCCCTGCTGCACCCCTCGTCCTCGCCCCCATGCCCCGGGTCAATGACCACCAGGGGGACATAGGGTTCTGTCTCCTCCAGCAGGACAATATCTTCCACCGGCACAGGCACTGCCTCTGGCTCCCCGGCATAGGAAAAGACCTCGTTTTCCACCACGGTGATGCTCTCCTGGCCATCCATATAGAACAGGCAGACAAGGGTTCCCACACAGGCTGCTGCCAGAAGACCCAGGAAGACAGCCAGGAACCAGGCACCCTTTTTCTGCCTCCCTCTGCCTGTCCCAAAGCCTCTTCCTGCCCCATATCCCATCCTGTCATACTGGCTCATCCGCACCAGCCTTACACCTTTTGCCTGTCTCCTGCCTGCCTGTCCGTACATCTGCCACCCCTTCTTTCTTCTTACCGCAGCGGAATCTGTGTTACTGTTCCCTGGCCCCGAAGCCAGAAGAAAACGCATTTTACCTGCGAAGTGCGCAAGTAAACACCTCGCGGCACCGCCCTGTGAAAAGTTACAAGAAAACTTCCCTGCTGCTTATCCAAAAGCATACAGGGAAGCTCCGTCAGATTCTCATATTTTTTGCATCTAATTCTCATATTTTTTCCATACTTTTTGCATCATGACATTTATGTCGGTTCCAGGCAGACAATTACACCTTAACCCGGCTGTTGCCCGTAATACTGCTGATCCCCTTACTTGGATATCTTTAGGAACAGTTCGTTGATATCCTCATAGAAGCCTATTGTGACCACTGTGCTGCCTTCTTCCATGCCGTCAAAACTGTATTTCTTAAAATGGGGGGTAGTCTCCGACAGGGGATTGGTGCCTTCATATTCCTGTGGCTCCCCCAGGCCCATGTAGGCCGCCCAAGAAGTTACCATCTGGTCCGGGTCTATCTGGGACCAGGACGTAATGGAGGACCGCACATAGAATTCATATATCTTGCCGGTATCTGCATCCACATAAGCGTCCAGCAGGCGGTTTCTCTTGTCTGCATTCTGTTTGCCCGTGCCCAGGCTGATCTTCCACACCAGCACATTGTTCCGTGGCTCCGGCACATCAATTGCAGAGTACAGTTCCGCATTGTAGGCCGAAGGGGTCAGTTCCCGGATGGAATCCGGCAGGATACCCAGTTCCTTCAGTTCCCGGACCGCTGCATTGCACAGTTCGATTCCCTCCTCCCCGGATACTTCCTTTCCCTCCGCATCCTTCCGGTTCACCACAAAGGCATAGGTCCCTGTCAGTTCCTGGTAATCCAGGTCCCCCTGGCCCGTCCTTGTCATGGCCGACTGTTCGCTCTCCGGCTGGATCTGGTTATTCAGGCACTTGGACAGGATATAGATCTTGTCATTGCCCCCCAGGGCATAGCGGTACCCCTCCGTGCCTGTCTCCACCTCCTGGGAATGGATCTGGTTCAATACTCCCCGGTCCCGGTACCGGGCCAGGGCTTCCGGACCCCAGATGGCAAGCCCTGCCGTCAGTGCCGCCAAGGGCAGCAACAGGAAGGCGATCTTCCGAATCTTCATAATATTTCTCCTATTGACTCCCTGTCTGGCAACAGGAAACTGATCCAGGTGCCCTCCCCCACAGTGCTCTCAATGACCAGTTCACTGTGGTGCAGCCGCAGGATCTCCACGCAAAGCGCAAGGCCCAGCCCGGCTCCGTTCCGGCTCCGGGACCTGGACTTGTCCACCATGTAGAATGCCTCCGTGATCTTCTTCAGTTCCTCGGCGGGGATTCCCACCCCATAGTCCCTGACCCAGAACATGTAACCGTTCTCCTGGCACTCCCCGAAGACCTCCACCACCCCTCCCGGCTCGGAGGCCTTCATGGCATTGTCCACCAGATTCACCAGTACTGATTTCAGCAGGTTCACCTCAGCGTACACCGTGCCCTCCTGGAAAGAGGTATACAACTGCTGTTCCCGGTTCCCTGCAAACATATCCTCCAGGTATCCGAAGAGGGTTCCCGCCTCCACAGGCTGGAGATCCACCTGCTCCCGTTTTGTGACAATGATGTCAAGAAGCCGGAATGCCATGTTCTCCAGGCGTTTCCCCTCTGTATAGATATAGTTGGAGGAAAGAAAATGCTTCTCCTCATCCAGCTTCCTGGAACGGAGTACGTCCGCATAACCGATAATGGCGGTGAGGGGCGTCTTCAGTTCATGGGCAAAAGCCGCAATGAAATCCTCCCTGGCCCGCACCTCCTCCTTCAGTTCCCCGATGGTGCCCTCCAGGGTATTGGCCATGCTGTTGAAATCCATAGTAAGCTGTCCCAGTTCATCGTTGCTCACCTGTCTGGCCCGGTAGCCATAGTCCCCGTCTGCCATCTTCCGAGTAGCCCTGGTCAAGCGGCGTATGGGCTTGGTCAGCCAGCTGCAGATGAAAAAGAGCACCAAGGCACACAGGGCCAGCATGGCCAGCGTCACCTGCCTGTACACGGTAAATCCCGTGGAGCGCTCCTCAAACACCCTGGTCACATTCTCCATAGTCTCCAGGTACAGGTGCCTGTCCAGGGCATTGACCATGATCCCTGTCTGTATGTAGTAATGATCCCCCTGGGGTATCACCTGCCAGATCCTGGTATTCTCCCCGATCTCCTGCAGCAGGGCCGTATCCCCCGGAAATCCTTCGCTGGCATACAGGACTTCCTTCTCCTCATTGGAGAGGCGCAGCAGCCTTCCCGACCCATGGCCGCTGCTCTCCAGCTTTGCACCGATCTGCTCCACGGCAATATCCTGAAGCATGTCATATTTGGTGGGCACATTCAGCGCCGCGGTCTCAAAGGCAAACTGCAGGATATTGCTGCCATCCAGGGCCTGGTCGATCTCCCTCTCCAGGGATGTCTCAAACACGAAGTTCACGAAGAAATATCCGCTGAACCCAAAAGCCGCCGCCATGATAATGATCGTCCACAGAAGAATCTTGTATAAAAATTTCATCCCCTACTCCCATGCACTTAAGGCATTTCCAGACGGTAACCCACTTTATACACTGCCACCAGGTTGTCCTCCCAGCCCATTTTCCGGCGCAGTCTCTGGACATGGAGATCCAGGGTACGACTGTCTGCCAGGTACTCGTCCCCCCACACCTTCTCATACAGCGTCTCCCTGAACAACGCGATATTCTTGTTGCGTATGAACAGAACCAGCAGCCCGTACTCCTTGTTGGTCAGCACCACAGGTCGTCCTGCCTTGGTGACTTTCCGGGCCTCTTCGTCCACCACCACGTCCCCGGCGGTAAGTACTACCTCTGTCTTATTGTACCGGCGCAGCACCACCTCCACCCGTGCCACCAGTTCCACCACGTCAAACGGCTTCACCAGATAGTCTTCTGCCCCCAGTTTCAAGCCCTTTACCCTGTCTTTCACCTCATGTTTTGCGGTGATGAAGATCACCGGAATCTTCAAGGGCCTTATGTACTCCATGATGTCATACCCATCCGCACCAGGCAGCATGATGTCCAGCAGGATCAGGTCGAATGGCTCCGACTCGATCAAGTCGATTGCCTTCAGGCCGTCCTGGACTGCCTTGCAGTTATACCCAGCCGCTGACAGGTTAATGTCAATCAGGTCGCAGATGGGTTTCTCATCATCCACAATCAGTATCCGTATCATTCTTCCTTTGTCCACCCCCAATATTCCCGGATGATATCCACCAGGCCGTTCACCGTATCTTCCTCTGTACACTGGTAGCTATCTTCAAATTCCGTATCCTGTACAAATCCATCCGTCCTCTGGTAGTAGATGGAACACCTGGTGTCCACCATCAGGGTGCCATCCTCCCCCGCATAGCTGTACCTGGCAAGCACCACCAGGTCCTTCAGCCCATCGCCGTCCAAGTCCCGGCAGGCCATGCCCTTCAAGGCGTAGAGATTGTCATAATCCTCCATGGGCTGGAAGCTCCATACGATATACCCCTGCTCATTAACCAGGTAGACCATGAAAGTGTCATACCCTGCCATCCGTATGCTGCCAGGCACCACCTGGAGCCTGCCCTGTTTCTCAAAATTGCGGTAATAGCACTGTTCCTGTACCACCTGGAAGCCATTCTCCAGCAGTTCTTCCAGGGTAGTGGCCGTATACAGTACCTCTGTGGAAATGCCGTCACGCACGTAGGCCGCAATAAAATCAGCACTTTTGTTCATACTGAAGCGGTTGATCTTGTCGGAGATACGCCAGTCCCGGTAGAAGCCTCCCTCCTTCTGGAACAGTACATCCCCTACTTTGTACACCTTCCCGGCATAGTCCCCGGTGTCATTCTGGCAGTTGGTAATCAGAACAATGTCAGTGAGTCCGTCCCCGTCCAGGTCCTGAAAGGACACGGAGGCAATGTCCCTGACAGGCTGCCGCAGCTGCCCTGTCCATTTATAATTGGTCTCAAGCTGGTTGGTCTTGAACAGTACATTCCCCTGGCTGTCCGCAATGAGTATCCCCAGCCTGTGGTAACGCTCTTCCATCACCGGCAGGAATGTGACTTCTTCCTCCCCCAAAGATTCCAGCAGCACTGGGAAACTCTGGCTTTCCAAGGGGACATAGCCATTCTCCTTAAGATCCTCCAGGGTTTCTATAGCGGCAAACCGCTCCTGGTATTCGTTGTACTGCCGGGTCAGTTCCTCTCCCTTGTCCTGGGCAGATGCCGGTACAGGCACCATCCCCAGCAGACAGACGCAGGCCATCCAGGCTACAGATATCCGTTTCTTTTTCAAGATGTGCTCCTCCTGCTACGTTGCCAACAGCCTGTCCCGCTTTTCGCAGGAAGCCACCAGTGCCAGCGTGCCATTGGCCTTCCGTAATGGTTCCATGTCCTATCCGGACTTACGGACCTACCTTGCGCATATCTGTCAGTATACAACCCAAATGCATCATTTTTGCAAGAAGTTCCTCTCCCGCTCCTCATATTTTAATACCATGGCAGATGTGGCCGGCATCTCCACCACGATCTTCCCTGCCACCACCTGGTACCGGGTCCCCCCCAGGCGGTACCCATCCGCATCTGTCCGAATCAGCGTCCGCATCCAGCCGTGTTTGGGCGTGCCCAGTTCCCAGACAAAGAGCTGCCTTGTGATGGGCGTATCATTGTTGTTCACCAGCACCATGCACTGTCCCCGTCTGTGGAACCTGCCATAGGCCAGGAAATTGTAGTCGCTATCCATATATTTTAGGGAACCCCTGCGCAGTTCATCGTTCTCCCGGCGCAGACGGATGATGTCCCTGTGGAAGGCAATCAGTTCCTGATCCTCCCTCCCCCAGGGATATGTGCGGCGGTTGTCCGGATCCGTGAACCCACACATGCCAGCCTCATCCCCATAATAGATGGTAGGTGCCCCGACCCAGGTCATCTGGATCACCACTGCCTCCCGGAATACCGCTTTGTTCACATCCTGTTCTGCAGCATGGGGACCCAGGGTTCCTGTCCGTCCCACCTTATGGTTGGTCCGGGTCAGGAACCGGGAATGATCATGGTTAGACAGTTCATTCATGGCCACCTGCCAGCTGGGCATGGCAAAGCTGGCACAATGATGGCGCATGGCCCCCCAGAAACTCTCCGCATTGCCCAGAAGGTCTTCCCGGAAATCATCACTGTGTTTCTCCATACCAGTCAGGAACCATGTCACCGGCTCCATGAAGGCATCGTAGTTCATTACAGTATCCCATTCATTTCCCTGGAGCCAGTCCCTGGTGTTGCCATAGTGCTCTGCCAGGATAATGGCTTCCGGATTGGCCGCCTTCACCGTCTTTCGGAATTCCTGCCAGAAGTAGTGGTTGTACTCCTGGCTCCGCCCCAGGTCTGCCGCCACGTCCAGCCGCCAGCCATCCGCATTGAAGGGAGGCGATACCCACTTCTTCCCAATCTTCATCACATAATCGAACAGTTCCGGGGAGTCCTCATAGTTCAGCTTCGGCAATGTGTCATGGCCCCACCAGCCGTCATAAGAACCGTTATATGGCCAGCAGTCCTGCTGGTAGAAGAGAAAATAATCCCGGTAAGGACTTTCCGCGCTGACAAAAGCCCCCTTCTCGTAGCCCTCCGCATTTTCATAGATCCGCTCCCGGTCCAGCCATTTGTTAAAGGAGCCACAGTGGTTGAACACACCGTCCATGATCACCCGCATACCCCGCCTGTGGGCCTCCTCCACCACCTTGGCAAACAACTGGTTGCTGGCCTCCAGGTTCTGATAGTCCGTCACTCGCTTCACATACCTGGTGGCCTGGCGGTTCTCCTTCTGCCAGGCAGGCTGCAGTTCTCCCCCGTCCTCCACAATCCTGCCAAAATGAGGATCTATATAGTCATAATCCTGGATGTCATACTTATGATTGGAGGGAGACACGAACAGGGGATTAAAGTACAATACCTCTACCCCAAGATCCTGCAGATAATCCATCTTGTCCAGAACCCCCTGCAGATCCCCTCCATAGAATTCCCGCACATCCATCTGGGCCGGATACCGGTTCCAGTCCTCCACCCTGCGCACCTGTTCATTGATATAAGTATACTCCCCCGTCTGCACATCATTGGTGGGATCCCCATTGCAGAAACGGTCCACATAGATCTGGTACATCACCGCGCCCTTGGCCCACCTGGGTGTCTTGAATCCCGGGATCACCACGAAATCATAATATTCGTTGATCTCCTCCACTACCCCACGGGAGTCATAGAAGCCCTTCAGCCGCCCTGTAAGTACCTCAAAATGGTAGGTCAGCTTCTCCTCCCCCAGCAGGATCTCATAGGCATAATAGTCAAAATGCTTATCTGACCAGGCCTTCTTCATGGCACGCTTCTTCTCCCCGCACACCAGGATCACATGATCCACATTATTCTTGGCCGTTCGGAACCGAATCTTCACCCTTTCATAAGGTTCCGGCTCTGCCGGGGTCAGGTATTCTTCTGTGGTGTCCGTAAACAGTGCCCTTCTGTTGAACACCGGGCGCATGGTGGCAATATACTGGCGGATATTTTCCAGCCTCTCGTTTTCCTGCAAATCAGTCATCTCTTCCTACTCCCTTTTTGTCTGGCAGATATTTCCTGCCCATCCCTTTGCTGTCTGGAAGGCTGTCCCCGGCAGAAATCCCAGGACGGTAAAAAGGACAGCCATGGGGTGACTGTCCTTTTCAGAGAAGGTATTTCTTTCTTATGGGGTATAGCAAAAAACTATATAATGTATTGGGGGGGTTACGCATATTATCATACCATCCGTCCCGCCATTTGGCTAGTCTCAATTTTCACAAATATCACAAAAGCCGCACTAGTTTTTTGTGTATTTCTACCAATGATCTATTGGTAAATATTCCCATAAGCGTCTTGTCCCCACCATTAAGACATCCTGTGGGAAACATTTGCAGACACACCCTGACATCTCGAAACAGGACTATCACCGCTATATGCACCATCTGTAGTTTGTAGTATTGTAACAGTTCAGCCATTTGCAGCGAAAAGGGTTTCGAACTCTTCCTGGCCTATTTTCTCCTTCTCCAGCAGCTTATCTGCACAACTGTGCAGTACCGTCTCGTACTTTCGGATTACGTCCTTTGCATCTGCATAGCATTTGTCAATGATGGATTTCACTTCCCTGTCAATATCCCCCGCCACGGATTCGCTGTGGGATTTTGTGTGGGCCAGATCCCGTCCTATAAACACTTCGTCGTCATCGTCATCATAACAGATCACGCCAATGTTGTCGGACATGCCGAAACGAGTCACCATCTTCCGGGCCAGCTGGGTGGCCCGCTTGATATCACTGGACGCCGCTGTGGTAATATCTTGGAAGATCAGTTCCTCCGCAATCCGGCCTCCCAAGGATACCATGATATCCTGCAGCATCTGCCCTCTGGTCAGGAACATCTCATCCTTCTCTGGCAGGGGCATGGTATATCCGGCCGCCCCTGTTCCGGTGGGCACGATGGACACGGTATACACAGGACCCACATCCGGCAGCACATGGAACAGGATCGCGTGGCCGGCCTCATGGTACGCCGTGATCCGCTTCTCCTTCTCTGATACAATGCGGCTCTTCTTCTCCGCGCCGATTCCCACCTTCACAAACGCCTTACTGATATCTTCCTGAAGCAGATAGACCCTGCTGTTGCGGGCTGCATTGATGGCTGCCTCATTCATCAGGTTCTCCAGGTCTGCCCCCGTGAATCCGGCCGTAGTCTGGGCTACCTGCTTCAAGTCCACGTCATCCCCCAGGGGCTTGTTCTGGCAGTGCACCCGCAGGATCTCTTCCCGGCCGCCCACGTCCGGCCTGCCCACTGCCACTTTCCTGTCAAAGCGGCCCGGACGCAGGATGGCGGGATCCAGGATGTCCACCCGGTTGGTGGCTGCCATCACAATAATTCCCTCATTGACGCCGAATCCATCCATCTCCACCAGCAGCTGGTTCAAGGTCTGTTCCCTCTCATCGTGGCCGCCGCCCATACCGGTTCCACGGCGCCTGGCCACAGCATCAATCTCATCGATAAACACAATGCAGGGACAGTTCTTCTTGGCATCCGCGAACAGGTCACGGACGCGGGAAGCACCCACACCCACGAACATTTCCACAAAATCCGAACCAGAGATACTGAAAAAGGGAACCCCTGCCTCCCCGGCCACTGCCTTGGCCAGCAGGGTCTTGCCTGTTCCAGGGGGGCCCTCCAGCAGCACGCCCCTGGGAATCCTGGCACCTACCTTGGTGTACTTGCCTGGTTCCCGCAGGAAACTCACGATCTCTTCCAGTTCCTCTTTCTCCTCCCTGAGGCCTGCCACCTGGCCAAAGGTGATGGATTTGTCACCCATAGTCATCCTGGCCCTGTTCCTGCCGAAATTCATCATCTTGCCGCTGGCACCGCCTGCATTCTGGGCGTTGATCATAAGGAACAACACCACTCCCACTCCCAGGACAATCAGCATGGGCAGCAGGGTGGTCACCAGCCAGTTCTCCCGGGGTACATCGTAGACCACCGGGTCAAATCCGTGGGAGCGGATCAGCTCCTCTGCCTCCACCACGTCTGTCACATACAGCTTCTTCTCCAGTCCATTCCTTAGGAAGATCCGCAGGGCGCCTGTGGGCGTCTCACTGTTGGGCATCACCTCCACGGACTCTACCTTCCCGGCCTCCATGTCTGCCACAAATTCTGCCCGTGTATAGTCTTCCTCCATGTTCTTCCTGCTCCAGGTACTATACAGCAGGCCTGCCCCCAGCAGCGCCAAAACCATAAATATGAGATATGAAGTTACTCCTCGATTGTTCTGCCTCAAACCAAAAGCCTCCTAATTTTCGAACTCTACCACCCCGATATAGGGCAGATTGCGGTACCTCTGGTCATAGTCCAGGCCATAACCCACCACAAATTCATCTGGAATCTGAAATCCCGTATAGTCTACCTTCACTTCCACCACCCGCCGTTCGGGTTTATCCAACAAGGTACATAAGCGCAAAGAACCAGGCCCCCGGTCCCGTAGCATCTCCAGCAGATAGCTCAAGGTCCTGCCACTGTCCACAATATCCTCCACCACCAGCACGTCCTTGCCCTTCAGGGACTCGTCCAGGTCCTTCACGATCTTCACCACGCCGCTGGATTTGGTATCGCTGCCATAGCTGGACACGGACATGAAGTCCAGGGACACCGGCACACTGATCCGCTTGGCCAGTTCACACATGAAAAAGCTGCCTCCCTTGAGCACACACACCAGATGCACCTGCTTCCCAGCGTAATCCCTGCTGATCTGCTCACCGATCGCCTGGATCCTGGCATCCACCTCTTCCTCCGACAATAGTACCCTGATACGCTCTGCCATCTTCTTCCTCCGTTTCGCCGCTTGCGCAGCCTCCTATTAATTGTACCTGCAAAACATGTTTTGTATTCCCGCTAATTTTGTAATATTCGCTGATCCTGTAGCCAACCACCCACAACACATGGCTTCCCTCCGCCAGCAGTGGTATCCTGTCCCGAAGCTGTCCTGGTATCTTCTCTGACACCATATAGTTCTTCAAGGACTTGTGGGCAATGCCCCCCTGTCCATCTGCAATGGTAAGGTAGTCCCCCGTCTGCCTGAACCGTATGGCAAGTGGTTCTTTTATTTTATCACAATCAAACCATTTCGTATACCTGTTTGAAGGAATTTCCTGCCGATTTTTGGGGAAAAAATCACAAAACCGGAAATTTCCCAGATGTGCCGGAACCTCCGCCTGCCCGGCAGAAGGCATCCTGCCCGCCGCCTCCTTCCTCTTCAGCAGCACCTGTCCGTAACTGCGTATGGCCTGCAGTCCAAAAGGCAGGTCTACCCTCTTGTTTCCTGTCCCAGTAAACAGCTTCAGTACATCCTCCACATGCACCGCCAGGATGTCCTTGCCTGTGGGAGACATCTCCTGCAACAGATCCAGAAGCAGGCGCTTCTGTAAGACAATGTGAAGCCCCATAAAGCCTGCTACCTGTATCTGCCATGTCAGCCTTTCCCCCTCCGGGCTGTTCGTCACACAGGTTTCCCTGGCCCGGGCCACCTGGCCTGCCAGATAGTCTTCCATCTCAGCCAGCATGTCTGCGGTCCGGCACATGTGGGCCACAGCCCCAGCTGCTATATGCGTCTCCACATAGGGCAGGATGTGATGCCGGATCCGGTTCCTGGTATAGCTGTCCTCTCTGTTGGTACTGTCCATACAGAATCCGATGCCCCGCCCTGCCAGGTATTCCTCCACTTCCCGCCGCTCCAGGCAGAGGATGGGCCGGATGATCTCCTGCCTCCTGGGGGCTATCCCCAGCAGACCCTTAAGGCCGCTTCCCCTGAACAGGTGGAACAGCATGGTCTCTGCCCTGTCATCTGCATTGTGGGCTACGGCAATCCGGTCTGCCCCGAACTCTTCTGCCGTCTGCCTGAAAGCCCTGTAGCGGAGTCTCCTCCCCGCATCCTCCATGGAGCACTTCTCCCTGCAGGCAATCTCTTCCATATTTCCTTCTGTCAGGTAGAACGGAATTCCTTCCCGGGCACACAATGTCTCCACATACCGGGCATCCTGCGCCGCATCCGGCCTGTAGCCATGGTTCACATGGCACACGGCCAGTTCCATGGGTTCCCTTTTCTTGTATTCCAGCAACAGAAATAAGAGGCAAACTGAGTCTGCCCCTCCGGAGACACCAGCCAGGATCCTGTCCTGGCGGCGTATCAGATTGTGCTCCCTGATGTAAGAGAACACCTTTTCCTCTGTCCTGCGCCGCATGTCCATATGTGCATGGTATCCTATTCCAGGGGAAAAGTCAAGTTACTGTGAAAACTATGGTCTCCAGATCCCGGCCACTCCCACGGTCATATCATCCCTTATCCTGCCGCCGCAGGCCACCAGTGCCATCCTTAGGATCCTCTCTGCCATTTCCTCCGGGTTCACCTCCTGCATCCGGGAGAGCACCTGCAGCAGTCCCCTTTCATATTCCTCCCCGCCGAAGGCATCTACCACACCGTCTGTGACCATCACCAGGAAATCCCCATCCTGCAGGGTGCGGCACAGGGGCTGGGCATCCACTTTCTGGAAGATTCCCAGGGGAAGGGTGCCTGTGGCAAGTTCTTCCACCTGGACGTCCCTCTTCAGAAAGGAGACGGCCCCTCCTGCCTTGCGCAGTTTCAGGGTACCCTGGTACAGGTCTATGTCACACAGGTCCAGGGTGGGATGATTCTGGTCCTCTCCCAGGGCAAACAGGGCGGCATTTACCATGTTGATGGCTGCTTCCGTGCCATAGCCTGCCTCCAGCATCTTCTCCATCAGATCCAGCACCTGGCCGCTGTCCCTGCCGGCCTGTTCGCCGGAGCCTGTCCCATCTGACAGCATGAGGATGATCCTGCCCGGGTCCTCCTCCAGCACGGAGTAATTGTCCCCGGATATGGTCTCGTTCTCCTTCACGGCCCTGGCAAATCCCGTGAGTACCAGGTAACGGGCTTCCTCCTCCAGTACGAAGCTGTGGGGTGCCTTCTCCACCATGTAAGGGCTGGACACAGACAGCTTCAGCCTCCTGTCCAGCAGCACGGATATCATATCTGCCGCTTCCTCCCCAGGCAGGCCGTTATATCTGTCTGTGCTCATGGTCAGCACCACAGCCTCTTTCCCATTCTCCCTGGGTATGTAGCAGGGATTCTCCACCCGGATCCCTTCTTCCTTCATGGCCTGGGTGAGCAGCCTTCTCTTCTTCTCCTCCATGGGATGGTAACAGATCACCTCCCCTGCAATCTCTGTCATGATCTTCGCCATCTCGTGCAGGTGTCCCTTGATCACCTGGCGGTTCTCCCAGAGCCTGCGCTCTGCCAGCACGGCCTGCCTGTCCTTCATGCCTGTGAGGAACTCCCTGTCATAACTTCTGGCCAGTTCCATGAATGTATCCGCATAATTCAGCAGACGGCTCCTGCACAGGTCCGATACCTGTGCAGTCAGCAGTTCCTTTTCCTGTCTCCTTTTCCTGCCGCCGTGCAGACGGTTCTGTAATGTTTGGTTCTCCCTTCCTGCTATCATCATTTCCTGCACCTGCGCCTTTCCCTGGCTGTCCCCTTCCCTGTATGCTCCTTGCTTCTACAGGGATCCCGGTTACTTTTTTACCGTCTGGGAACAGCCGGATTTTTCAACGCCACCCATTATAGGATTCCCTCTCTCCTTTTTTTGTCAAATCAAGGACACTTTCCCTTAAAGTTTTGCGACAAAAAAAGCAGGAACCCTCTTTCCTGCTTTTCTAACCATATGTCCACCCTCATGAAGCTTCCATGAAAAGGAATCTCATCATAACAGTTCAGCCGCCTTACAATTGTTGCATGGTCTCATTCCTCTTTGAACAGGATCTCACCTTCATACACCAGTCCCAGCTTCTCCCTGGCGATCCGTTCTATGAATCCCTTGGTCTGGACCTCCTTGCCAAATTCTGCAATCTCTTCGGTACGGGCATTCTCAGCGGCAATCTGTTGTTCCAGCAGGGCTGCTTCGGCAACCTTCGCTTCCAGCTTCCCGTCAAGTTCCACGCTCTTCACGGCCACTACTACCATGATCATCAGCACTACCAGTGATACCAGGAACATGCTGAACCTGTTCTGGCTTCTCTTCCGATAGGCAACCCTGCGTCTGGCCATTGCCCCTCCTTTCCCGCACCCCGCGCTGTCCGGACCTGTGTCCCAGTTCCATGTCTATGTACTACCTGGCTGCACCACACAATCTGCTTCCAGTTATTTCTTAACTACCATTTTAAGTTCTTTCAAGGAACGCGTCAACCTGTTTTTGAAATCTCTCATTCCCCGTCTGTACCTGCCCCTTATACCGCATCCTGCCCTGGCCGCCATGGCGGCACTCCTTTTGCATGCTCTCCGGAAGGGCCGGCTTAAGAATTCCAGGATCCTTCCCACAACCCGGAGGACCTTGCACAGAAGCAGGGATGTGTATTTCACGAACAGCCTGCTCACCAGCTTCCTGTAGAGAAGCATACCCAGGACTGCCCCCAGCACTGCAAACCATCGCAGGCTGCCATTCCCCTCATGGTACATCAGCAGGAACACCTCCCCACCACAGTAGACCCAGAAAGCCAGATCCTCCATGGACACGAAGAATCCGTTGTGGGGTACCACCCGGCGGAAGATCCGCAGCAGGTCATATAGAAATGTGATGAAGATCCCCATCAGCAGGGCATGCAGGAGGAACTCGTTCTCACCAGCCATGGGCCTTACCCAAACAGCTTGCTTAAGAGCGACCCGCCCTTATGGCCCGCATTCGCCACATCGGAGTAGGTAAAGCTGTCAATCTTCCCGTCTATGTCCACCTCTCCCTTTTCCAGGGACAGCCTGCTCACATGCAGGTCATCCCCCTTGATCATCAGCATTCCCTGTTCTGTCTCCAGCAGGATCTCGTGGATATCGAATGACAACACATCGTTCACACCGTTTATGAGGCAGCTCTTCCTGTTTGTCATGGTAACTTTGTGCATGCGCGAACTGCTGTTTAAATCCTCCATATACCCTCCTTGGGGGAGAGCCTTCCGGGATCTCCCTCCCAGTTATATATATGCGGCACCTGGTCCGTACATGCATCCGAAGAACTTTTCCTGCAAAGTATGCGCATGGTTCCCTTTGCAGCATAAGAGTTATATATATCGGAACAGTTCCCCCGCCTCTTCCTTCCGGACAGTCTCCTGTACATCCAGCACTTCCACCTTTACTTCCCTGTTGCCAAAGGAGATCGTAATCACATCTCCCGCCTTCACATTGGCAGAGGCCTTGGCCGGTTTATCATTGATGAGCACCCTCCCTCCGTCACAAGCTTCATTTGCCACGGTACGGCGTTTGATTAAGCGCGACACCTTCAAGTATTTGTCCAGTCTCACCTACATTTCCCTCCTTTGCCTTACAATAATCCCTTCTTCCGAAAAAAAGGAGAACCCAAAAAGGTTCTCCGCAGTCATCCGTCCGATTTAGTTCAAAGCATCCTTCAGGGCCTTGCCAGCCTTGAATTTAGGAGCCTTGGAAGCTTCGATCTTCATAGCCTTGCCAGTCTGGGGATTTCTGCCTTCCCTGGCAGCCCTCTCGGATACCTCAAAGGTACCGAAGCCAACCAGCTGAACCTTCTCACCTTTCTTCAACTCTTCTTCCACAACATCTGTAAAAGCCTTCAAAACCTTCTCGGCATCCTTCTTGGATACGCCAGCCTGTTCAGCCATGGCTGCCACTAATTCTGTTTTGTTCATATTGAACTCCTCCTGTATTGAGCTTTCATTTTGTATTCTTGTAGATGCTTCTCGTGAAACGTCTATACATATATATAACTGTTTTTCCAGGGGTTGTCAAGGTTTTTCGTTACTGTTCACTCCGCTCACAGCAATTATGCATACAAAACGGGCAAAGACAGCCCATTTTGGCGCGTGGAAGTCCCGGGTTTGTCACGCGAAAAGCGCGTGAAAACACCTGGCGGTGGCACCTGTGAACAGTAACGGTTTTTCATCGACTATCGCCTGCTGAACTGTTACATTACTGATTACTGTTCACTGCAACACGCTGTCCCACATGCCGTTTAGCAGGGCATCCGTAATGGAACTTTCCCCTGCCACCAGGTCCGCGAAGGAATAGGAGATATCCTTGGCCTCTTCATCCACCTGCACAGTATAGCTTCTGGTAGTATACCCTGTTTTCCGGAGAGTAATCACATGGGTGCCGGCTGTTTTCTTGAAATTACATGGTGTCACCCCCATATAATTGCCATCCAGGTATACTTCCACCCCTTCCGGCGCATCCACATAGATCTTGTAATATCCCGATGTGGTGTCTGTGGCATCCGTGGAGGAACTGTCCGTGCCGGTAGTCCCTACATCTTCGGTCCTGTTGGCATCCAGTACCACATTGATGCCCGCAGACTCCTGACCCACCCGGATATACTGGGTCACCGACTGGTATCCCTCTGCCCTGGCAATCATCTGGTGCAGGCCGTATTCCAGGGATACAGGGCCGGAGGTATCCACCCTGGTGCCGTCAATGTACAGTTCCGCCTTGGCAGGATCCATGGAGAACAGGACCATGCCGTACTGAGGTGCCGGAACCTCCAGGTCCCCAATGTCCAGTGTGACCTCTTCATTCCGGTGGATCACCACTTCCTTGGTGCCGCCGCCCCCCCGGTGGCTGATATTCACCTGATAACTCCCTTCCGGCACCAGCAGGAGCATGTCCTCTGAGATTCTCTGGATCAGGGTCTGTCCAATCTCAATCCAGCCTCCCACAAAGTTCGCGTCATTTTCCAGGCGCAGGTAGCCATGGCCCTTGTCCACCTTGATGGAGAGTACCTGCTTCCCGATCCCCTGGAATGTCAGGATATCCGAAGGGTTCAGGTCCATCTCCTCAATGTGCCTGCCCTCGGACAGATACTGGGTATTGGAAGTCAGCCGGTAGACCTCTGCCCCGATGGAAACCCATCCCCGCAAAGTATTGATCTCGTAGCGCTCCACCTGGGTGTATGTCCAGGACTGGCTGGAAAGCTGCAGGGTAGTCAGATGTTTCTGGGTCTTTAAAAATGTGATGTCCACAATGTCCCCCAGTTCCAGCTGGGCCAGTGTAAGCCCGTCCCCGTACTTGTCGGCAAAGCGGGTGGTGCCGTCCACCGACAGGGTATATCTCCTGCCCAGTTCCAGGTTCAGGAACGTCAATGTGCCTGCCTGCTGGTCCTGGTCCACCAGCAGGCAGGTGTCTGCAGAATCATAATGTTCCGGTCCTGCCACAATAAATCCTGTATCTGCCTTCTCAGGCACAGGCGTGGCAACAGGCCCTTCCTCCTGTCTCCCTCCGCTGTCCCGGTCCCTGAGATAGCCGTAGATTCCCAGTGCCACCACTGCAAACAAGGCTGCAATCCCCGCCACCGCCACTGCCTTTCTCCCTGTGTTCTTCCTGCTTTTTTTCCTTTTTGCCACCAGTAACTCCTTATCCCTGTCCTGCCATCCGGGATACATCCCGGAAGACCGCATCCAGAAAATGTTGTTTGTCCTTCTCCTGTGCTACCAGTTTCTCCAATTTTTCCTGATTTCTTCCCGGTATCCATGCTTTCCCGGAGTTGTAATAGAAATTCACAATCTTCCAGAATTTCTCGGGATAGGACAGACGGTAATATAAGTCGATCCAGCTATATGCCCCGATGGGGCGTTCCCTGCCATACGTCTCCAGAAGTTCCGTGCCAAGGGCCACAGACCAGTTGCCCTTCTCCAGGAACTTGCGCATCAGCAGGTATACGTCCCTGACAGGATTATCGGGCAGGCATTTTTCAAAGTTTACCAGGAACCACCCCTCTTTTCCCTTTAAGATGTTGTGGTACTGGTAATCCCCATGGCAGAAGCTTCTGGTGCCGTCCTTTCCCTGAACCTGGCTCCCCTGGGATGCACTGTATGCCTGCCACTGTTCCGTGACAGCCAGGGCCTGCTCCAGGAAGAAGTCAAAATCATTCAGAAGGCTGATCTCGAACCAGGTCTTCTGTCCCCGCTGCTTCAGATATTTCTTCACCCGTTTCAGTTCCCTGTTATGCTTCTCATATTCCCGCTCCTGTGAAAACGCTTCGGGCAGCCCGGGGGTATCCCCAGGCAGTTCCATACAGTCATGCAGACGGGCCAGTAGCCGCACGGCTTCCGCGCACTCCCCTTTGTCATAGATATTACATTCCCTGCCTTCACTCCAGGTCTTCAGCAGATATTTCGTGCCATCCGTATCCTGGGCAAACAGTCCCCCTTCCCTGGTGGGAAGAATAGATTCCGTCTCTACCCTGCCCCTGCGTGCAATCTCCTGTAGCAGCATATTCTGCAGTTCTACCCTGCCTGCATTTCCGGTATACTCCTTGAAGATCAGTGTTCCCTGATCCGTATCACACAAGATGGCCCCCCTGCCCTTTCTGGTGCCACGCACTTCCACCTCATACTGCTCCAGCAGTTCCACTGACCTGTCGTTCACTTTAAGACCCTCCCATCGTTTTCAAACCCCTTGCCCCGGAATTGTTAAAAATGCATGGCAACAGTTCCGAAAGGTCTTTATATACTATGAGACGGGTTGCCAAAGTATGTTAACGTGTTTACGTTTGTGCAAGCATCTCTCTGGCCCGGGCCAGCAATTCTTCCCTGGTGTTCAGGGAAGGATCCTCCAGCACCAGGGAAAGCAGTCCCTCCAGCAGTACGCCCAGTTCCCTGCCAGGCTTCATGCCAAGTCCCAGCAGGTCCTTTCCCGTGACAGCCAGGTCTTTCAAGGAGATACATTGTTTCTCCTCCAGCACCTTTTCACTAAGCTGCTGCCAGCAGTCGGCCCGGTGCAGCTTCTCCTGCCGCTGCAGTCCGCTCTGGGCCATGATGTCGGCCCGCTTCACCGCAAACAGATCCGGCACGATCCCCTCCCCGGCCTTATGGAGCAGCCGCCTGGCTGCTTTTAAGTCCGGCTCCAGGCTGTTGCCGTAATCATGGAAGAGTACCAGGCGGCACACCCGGCGTATGGTATCATGGTCAAACCGCAGGCGCTCCAGGATGTTCTGGGCCATGGCGGCTCCCGCCTGGGCATGGCCGTGGAAATGGGTGATGCCTTCCCCGTCCACCTCCAGGGTATCCGGCTTGCCTATGTCATGGAGCAGTACCGCCAGCCGCAATATCCGTCCCGGATCCACGAAACACAGGGCACGGAGGGTGTGTTCCCCCACGCTGTAGCAGTGATGGGGATGATTCTGGGCCGTCTCCATCATCCGGTCAAATTCCGGAAGGATTACCTTTGTGACACCACTGTCATAGGCCAGCCGCAATACCTCCGGATGGGGAGAACACAGCAGCTTCACCAGTTCTGCCTGGATCCGCTCTTTGCTGATCTTCTCCAGGGCAGGGGCCAGTCTGCGGATGGCTTCTGCCGTGTCCTCCTGGATCCCATAGCCAAGCTGGGCAGAGAACCGGATGGCCCGCAGGATACGCAGGGCATCCTCACCGAACCTCTCCCCCGCATCTCCCACACAGCGGATCCTGCCAGCCTGGATATCTGCCAGGCCCCCAAAGCTGTCCACCAGGCCCTGATGTCTGTTGTAGGCCATGGCGTTGATGGTCAAGTCCCGCCGCTTCAGGTCCTCCCTTAGGCTGGGGGTAAACTGTACCTGGACAGGATGCCTGCTGTCCTCGTATTTCCCGTCAATCCGGTAAGTGGTGACCTCAAAGCCCTCCTGTCCCAGCATCACAGTGACAGTGCCATGCTGCAGGCCAGTGTCAACGGTCCTGGGAAACAGCGCCTTCACCTGCTCCGGCCTGGCAGAGGTAGTGATATCCCAGTCCTCCGGCTCCCTGCCCAGGATGGCATCCCGCACACAGCCTCCCACCACATAGGCCTCATATCCGGCCCCATATAAGGTCTCCAGGATATATTCTGCCTTCTCAGGCACATGGATCCTTATCTCCTGTCCCACCAGTCTGCCTCCTTCCCTCACGCCAAAGGCGGCCAGGTCTCCCCGCCGCCTTCTGCATCCTGCTGCCTTCCTGCCGGAGGACCCCGCCCTCCATGGCTGCAACATTCCCATCCTCTTCTGCATTCCCGCTATCTTCTGTATTCCTGCCTGTATCCTTATGGCGCCTTACTAATGTGCTGTTCTCCTGTCTCAAGGACTGCTTTTGTCTGTCTACTGGTCCTCTCCACCATCCTGGCTGTCACTGCTATCCTGGCCGCCTTCACTGTCCTGGCTGTCACCACTATCCTGGCCGCCTTCACTGTCCTGGCTGTCACCACCATCCTGGTCTCCCTCACTGTCTGACCCTTGAGACTCCTGGCTGGCTGCTTCCTGTGCCGCACGTACTGCAAGATAATTCAAGTTCCCTTTGGGATCTTCCACCGCACAGTCTGCACTGATCTCCTCCATATAAGTTTCCATGGCCTGGTTCAGCAGGGTATTCTCAATATTGAGGTACCATTCCGGCTGGTTTGTCCCCACATAATACATCACATAGGTAGTCTGGGTGTCTCCCAGGGGAACCGTAACCACAGTGGTATCCCCCTGCTCCCTGGCGCTGTCGAAGATCCAGTCCTTCAGTTCCTGGGCCATATTGTCATACACCAGTCCCTTGTACAGTCCGCCTTCCACGCCGGAAGTGGCATTGTACTTGTCCGCAAGTTCTCCGAAACTCTCTTCTGTAGCCGCCCCTGCCGTCCATTCATCCAGGATAGCCTGTCCATTGTCCTCCTGGGTCGTGATCACACGGGCATTGGCCGTAGGTGTCTGGTCCAGATAACGCTTCTCAAAGGCCAGTACATAATACCTGTGGTTGGTGGAATCTTCTATGACAGTAGTGTCACCTGCCTTCCGGTCCTCCTCGAAGAGCCAGTCACGGAGAAGGGATGCAGCATCAGACCGCTTCATATTCTCGTTCAACTCCCCCTCCCTGGCTACCGTCTTCACTTCCTTGTCAGCTTCCTCCCGGGCCTCTTCCATGGCGGCAGCAATCTCTGCCTCGGAAGGCTGGTATGGGGTTTCTTCCCCTTCCGTGCCTTCCCCTTCTCCCTCCCCAGGCGTCTCGTCTTCCACAGGGTCAGCCAACTCGGTAGGCTCCGTGGGAAGTTCCGCATTCACTGTCACCACCCGGTAATCCACAGAGTCATAGCTGTCCATATTCTCCTCATAGTAGGCCTGGATTTCCTCGCCAGAGGGGCGTCTCTCCTCCCGCATGGCATCAAAATAGGCGCCAATGACCATCGTCTCCTTCACGATGCCCTCCAGGCGGGACATGGTCGCATATGGTCCGTACAATTGCTTCACATATTCCTTCAGGGATACCCCGGCCTCGGATGCCGCATCCTTCATGGCCTTCTCATACTGCGCATACTCCTGGGCCGTGTCATAGGTAAATCCAGCATCCCGGGCCTGCTGCTTCAGTGCCTTATTGTTCACCAGGTTATCCATGGCCATCTCTTCGAAGAAATCCTGCCAGGACAATGTCTCTGTGTACATCTGGGTGGAGAGATCCCTGGACAGGTCCAGGCCGAAGTAGCTGAGCATATAGCCGTTCTGCGTCACGTACTCGTTCTTCACCAGGTTATAATTGTAATCGAACTCCACCCTGGAGATGTTCTCCCCCGCCACCCTGGCAAAGGTTCCGTTCACCGTCAGGTAGGTGCGGATGGGGAAAGATGCCACCAGGCACACCAGCGCCACCACGATCACGATCCCTGTGATCATGCTGATGCGTTTCTCCCTCTCTTCTCTCTCCTTCTCTTCCTTCCTGCGCTGCACCTTCCGGTCATATTTTGTGAGTACTTTTTCCTGCTTTTCCCCTGTTTCCTTTATCTCCTTCTTAGACATCGTAAATGTCTCCTTCCTCTGCCACATTCCTGTCTCCTGGCTTCACGTCTGCACTTCATTTGCCACAGCCGCGAAACACAATGCCTATTTTACAGCATTTCACGGGAAAAGGGAAGTTATTTCACATATTTTTCAAGTTTTTCCACTATATTTTTCAGGCACCCTGACTCAAAAGGACTCCGAAGACCCACTTCCGTAATCATGTTGGTGAAGAAATCACTGGCAGACAGCCTGCATAGGTGGAGGTAACTCTCCCAGGCCCCCACAAAATCCCCATCCATCTTCACCTTGTACTGCAGGGCACAGGTCTGGGCCAGGCAGTAATCGATATAGTAGAGCGGATAATTGTAGATGTGAAGCTGCTTCTGCCAGAATCCGCCCTGGGCAAAGAAAGGATCCCCATCGTAATCCAGATGGGGCCTGTAGGCCTTCTCCAGGTCCAGCCATGCCCTGTTCCTCTCTGCGGGTGTCATCTCCGGATTCCCGTACACAATGTGCTGGAACTCGTCCACCATACAGCCGTAGGGAATGAAGGCCGCTGCATCCTCCAGGTGCATGTCCACATAATCCCCGGCCCGTTCCCCGAAGAACAGGGGCATCCATTTCTCCGTGAAAAATTCCATGGACATGGAGTGGATCTCCGCTGTCTCCATGGTAATATCCGCATGTTCCCTAATGGGATCCATGCCTGACAGGTACCCCTGGAAAGCGTGGCCGCACTCATGGGTGATTACATCCACATCCCCGCTGGTACCATTGAAATTGGCGAAAATAAAGGGGGAATTGTACAGGGGAATATAGGTCATGTAACCGCCTGCCCGCTTCGTCTTGCGTCCCAGCACATCGAAGAGTTCATTCGCCATCATGAAGTCAAAGAATTCCCCTGTCTCTGGTGACAGTTCCCTGTACATCTTCTGTCCTGCTGCCATGATCTCCTCCGGCGTGCCACAAGGTGCAGGATTCCCTTCCTTGAAATAGACGGACTCGTCATAGAGCTTCAAGGCCTCCAGCCCCAGACGCTTCCTTCTCCTCTCATGTAGCTTCTCGGCAAAAGGCACAAAATAAGCCTTCACCTGGCTGCGGAAGGCCTCCACCTCCTCCTTGCCATAACAGTTGCGGTTCATACGGTAATATCCCAGTTCCAGGTAATTCCCATACCCCATCTTCTGTGCCTGGGCTGTGCGGTTCTTCACCAGCTTGTCAAAGATCTGGTCAAGCTGCTCCTTGTTCTCCTGGAAAAAGACGCTGATCTTCCCCCAGGCCGCCTTCCTCACCTCCCTGTTCCGGCTTACGGTATAAGGGCGCATTAGGGAAAGGTTCAGCTCCTTGCCGTCAAAATCGATTTTGGCGCTGGCGATCAGCTTGTTGTACTCCATGACCAGGGCATTCTCCTCCTGCATCAGGGGAATCAGCTTCTCATCCATGGCCTTCCTGGAGATCTCCATGTTCCGAAACGCCACTGGCCCGATCTTCTCCTCCAGGTAGGCCCGGTGAGGAGAATCGTACAGCTTCTTCTCATATTCCAGCACCAGGTTCCGGAGTACGGGAAGTTGCTGGTCATAGTATTCATGTTCCCCACTGTAGAAGGCATCCGAGGTGTCCACGTCAAAGCGGATATTCCCAATGGTTACCAGACTGTTCACCTGGTCCATCAGTCCATAATACTGCTGGTGTACGGCAAACTGCCCAGGACCGTCCGGCGCCCTGTCAAATGCCTCCATCAGTTCCTTCATCTTGCTCTCCACCTGCGCAAAGTCCACACGCTGGTAAGGCATATCCTGAAATTTCATGTCTGCACCTCCCATTTTTCTGTTTTTTCCAATATACCCTATATTGCGCCTCCCGTGCAACCTTTTTTTGCAAATGGCAGTGGCCTGAAGGTGACTTTCACGGCCATAAAAAGGAGCCGGCACGACATTTTTCTGTGAAAACCTTCCTTTTATCACTTGCGGATCCGGGCCTAAAGTATTATACTTAATATCAGCTAAAATTTTCGTGTCGGAGGAGATAACATGTTTGACGAACTGAAGAAAAAGTCCTTGAAAAGTTCCCTGCTGGGAACCATCATCCTGCTGATCGCCGGAGTGGCGCTTACCGTGTTTTTAGGTGCAAAAGCATTCTCCGCTGCTTTCGGCTACACCACATTTGAAGACTTAGCACCCGATGAGATCCACCCCGGACAGTTGGTGGAAGCCAATGTTGTAGTGAACTTCGGTTCCTGCATAGAGGAATATGAGTACCAGGAGAGTGCCCCCAGGGCTACCCAGCGGACCACCAGCCTGTATTATGTGATCTGGACCAGGGACGGAAGCTTCAACGATGACCGCTACCTGGCCATCAAGGTTCCTGCGAAATACAAGAGCCAGATGGAAGACATGTACGAGAACACGGCAGCGGGTTACTATTCTGATCCCATTACCCTGTCCGGTGAGGTCAAGAAGCTGAACGAAGAAGAACTTCGTTACTTCAAGGAGTATTTTGTCTATGACGATGGCACGGAAGGTTTCACGGAAGCGGAGTACGAACAGATTACCCTTCCTTATTACATCAACGTGTATGCCAGCAAGGCCAGCATGAATGCCGTATTCCTGATCGGGTTTGCCGGCGGTGTTGTCTGTCTCATCTTCGGCATCCTCCGGATCGTGAAAGCCACCTCCGGCGGTTATCTGAAGAAGCTGCGCCAGGACATCGTGAATGCCGGATACAGTGAGTCTTATGTGGAATCTGACTACGCTTCTGCTACCTCCATCACCAAGAACGGCAGCATCAAGGTAGGACGGCTTATGACATATTACAGCAGCGGCGCCACCATGCGGGCCTTCGCCAACAAGGACATTGTGTGGGCTTACCAGAGTACCACGACCCACCGTACCAACGGCATCAAGACTGGTACTACATACAGTTCCATCCTGTACCTGCGGGGGCAGAAATCTGCCGTAACCTTGTCCATGCCCAATGAGGCTACCACACAGGAGTTCCTGAAGAGGGTTGGTACCATGTTCCCCTGGGCTGTGGTGGGTTATTCCGAGGATCTGCGGAGACTGTTCTTCAAGGAGTACCAGCAGTTCCTGGATCTACGCTTCAACACCATGGAGCACAATCCCGTGGAAGTAGAAGGAGAGGGATTCACCAATCCCCAGTAGGGTTCCGTAAAAAGGAAAAGATCCGTGCAGCGTAAACTGCTCGGATCTTTTCCTTTTTATCTTTTAGCATCCCGGGTCCATACAGTAAAGCAACGCCCTACAGTTCCATGAACACGGTATCATATGGCGCAATGGTCACGGTTCTGCTGCCATCCTCCGTGGGAATTGTGGTAGTCTGTTCTCTGTCGCTGTTGTTGATGACCACCAGTTTCCTGCTCTGGGGATAGTAAGCACATTCTGTATAAAGGTTGTCTGTCATATACAGTCCGCTGGTACCCTCCCCTCCTGCATAGCGGATCAAGTGGAACAACATACGGGTATTTTCCTGGTCCACCTGGAAAGAAGCCAGATAGATCCCTTTTCCCTTGCCAAATGCGTGTACTGTCACAAGAGGATTGTCCCCTTCTGCCAGCAGCACTTTCGCCTGGCCGTCCGTAAGGTACAGATGTTCCTTCGCCTCCACCGTGGCACCTTCCGGCAGTACTTCCTCCTCATCCCCTGCCTGGAAGTTCCATTTGCCATGGCACACCCTGGCACCGGTATCCTCATCAATACCCAGCACATGGGCCATACGGAAGGTATAATCGTAGCCCTCCACAGCAGAAGGCTCGTTCACCCCAAGGAAAGTGCCTCCTTCATAGACCCATTTTGTGAGCAGGGTGACTACCTCATCATCCTTCCAATTGTCCCCGCCACTCCAGGCACTGCCTGCACGTCCAGCGTTGATCACCACATCCACATCTTCCAGGGCACCCTTTTTCACATCCTCAAAGGAAATGAACTTCACCTCCACCGGCAGGCCGGACAAGGCCTCGTTGATATGGATCAAGTCATGCATATAGGTCTCATGGAAATGTCCGGACAGGGTCCAGGAGCGCAGCGCCCCCCAGCTATGGAGAACCGCCACCCTGGTCTTGATGGAATAGGGCCTGCCTGCCTCGTGGAAAGACTGGATCAGCCGGAATTCGTCGGATACCTTCTCTATATAGTCGCAGAAGTCCGGGAAAGGCTCCACCAGGTGCAGGTATCCGCCCAGTCCGATCCTGTCAATCTTCGCCCGCAGAAGGGCGCGGCGCACACTGTTCCAGTATTTCTTGGCATCCAGGGTAGGATCCCCGCCTTCCGTGAAGGTAGGCGCACCTCCCAGGCCCACCGGGAACAGGTACGGGTGCAGGCGCAGTTCATGGGTGGGCACATCCACCCCGGCACAAAGCCTGGCCTCATAGCCGGAGAACACGCACTTGATCAGCCCGTCGAAACCAAATTCCTGGAACCTGCCATTGTAAGGCTCCACCCCCACCCAGCTGTCATCGTAGAACACATATGCCTTCTTGCCATACGCGTGTACCATGTCAATGAGTTTTTTGCCGAAGGTGATTACAAAATCATTGATGAAGGCCATCCAGTCTGCCTTCTTCCGGTCTCCCGGCATATGGGTCACATGGAACTGACCTTTGTTGATAAAATCCTCCGCTGTCATCCGGTAGCCGTACTGCTTCTCAAACTCCTCCAGGGCCAGGTCACTCACCGTGTAATCATAGGATCCCCAGTCAGAAAAAAGCTGCCGGTTCCTCTCGTTGCTGCCCCAGATCCACACAAAATTGTAGAACATGGAGGTAAAGCGCACCACCGTAGTATCCGGATGGGTCTCACACCAGTTCTTCATCCAGGAGAGCATATAGGCCTGTGTCTCCGGATACCTGGGGTCAATCTGCATGAGATGCTCCTTGTCCCAGTTGTTGGTAGTGTGATTGTACATGGAAATCTCTTCCCAGATCCGGTAGGCCAGGAAACTCACTGTGTACTTGTGAAAAGGGGTGATATCCTTCACGGTCACAGTGCCGGCCCCTTTGTCATAACTCCATTTTCCATTGTCTACCTTCTCATTTGTGGTCCTGTCATATACTTCCCAGTAAGGTAAGGCCCGCTCACTGTCATTGATGGCAAACTGCTCTGCAAAAAAACTCTCCATCAGGCTGATGGTCACATCCGCACCTGTGGCTACCATTCCAGGGGTACACAGAAACGTCTGCTGCAATTTGTCCAGGTTCTCCCTGGCCCATGCGTTGTGATCCCTGATGATGCAGATGGTAGAGTATATCCCATACCCTGCATGAACAATCTCGTCTGACAGCACCGTTCCATCGCTGTCACGGATCACATCCGCACCCCATTTCTCTGCCATCTGCAGGGTAAGCTTCTCATACCCCGACTCTCCGGGAAGTGTAAAACCACCCTTTGTCTTCGACATACTTCTCTATCCTCCTATCGTTCAAACTCCGATATCCAATCCGCAAAAACTTTGGGAAGAATTCCCGTCATGCCACCGCAGCCGACACAAACAATTCGTGAAAAAACTGGGAAGAATCGCTTTAGCGATTCTTCGGGGAATGATTCAGATTTTCAGCCTGCGGCACAGTTCCACGGCCTCACCCCGGGTAAGTATCCTTCCCAGGTTCCCGCTGCCGTCAGCCGGAAGCAGTCCCAGCCTGCAAGCCGCCTGTATGTATGGCCTGGCGTATGCCGCACACGTTTCATCATATATGCAGGATCCGGCCTCCGGAAGCTTCTTCCTGCTCTTGTATCCGTTCACCGCGAAGACCAGGAATTCCTCCAGCGTCACTGGCCGTTCTGGATAAAAACAGTCATTTTCCACCATTCCAGGATCAATCAGTCCGTTCTGCCAGGCGCATTCCACTGTCCCTGCGTACCATTCATGCCCTACCACATCCGTATACATATCATTATACACATTGGTGGGGAAGAACCGGGCAGTCTTGATCACCATGTCCAGGGCAGATGCCCGGTCCACAGGCTCTTCCAGACGGTCTGTCCCTGCCAGGAGCGTTGCCCCTTCCTCCGGATCTGCCACATCCTTGAACTGCTCCGGCTTGGAAAGAGGTACAATCTCTCCTGCCGGTTCCCATGGGCCAAACCCTTCCGTGACACATGACGCCAGGAACCTGTAGGCCGGATCCGGATGGCTGCCGCAGACGCTCCCTATCTGTGCCGCCACCAGCCCTGCCATGTGGTATGCCCCATAGTCATTGCTGTGGGTATAGTCTCCAGGGAAGAAATAGGGTTTCGCCCCTTCCAGTCCTTTCTTCAGGATGAACGCCATACTTTCTCCATGGAGATCCAGTACCGGTACCCCTGTTTCTGCCCCCACCTCCATACAGCTTGCGGCATATTCTTCCAACAGGTCATTGTAGGTGCCGTCATTTCCCTTCCAGGTGTTCCTGGCGAGGGGTGTCACCAGCAGGGGATACATTCCTTTCTCCCGGCTTTCCTTTATGTAACGCAGCAGGTTCTCCCGGTAGCCCTCCCTGGCCTTCAGTTCTGCCAGTTTCTGGTCATTGTGGCCGAACTGGAACAGGATATAGTCCCCGGCCCTGCCATACTGTTCTACCACCCCCAGGTGCCCCTCCCTGCGGAAGCTGTCCGTGGTCAGCCCGGAATGGGCATGGTTGGACACGGCAATCCCTTCCTTCAGGTAGGCAGAGAGCATCTGCCCCCAGCCGCTGTAGCTGGTACCGGGCGCATAGGGATACGCTGCGCTCTGGTCCGTAACCGTGGAATCCCCCGCAATATAAAGGGTAGGGCAGTCTGTCTCTTCTATATATAGAGCCTGGATCCGGGGTCTGGCTGCCACCAGGGTGATGTCCAGGCTCCTGTCCTCATATACCTTCGTCTGTCCCCTGGGCACAATATCGCACACATTCACGGTCATGGTATGGGAAAACATACCTCCCCGGGCCTGGGAAGCATCGGGAACCGCCCCCAGGAAAGCCAGCCGCCTGCGCCCGGTAAAGAGCAACATCTGCCCCTTCTCCTCCCCGGAGGCCCTGGCCGGAATCTCCAACGTTACCTTATAATTGCCCTGTCTGGGTACGTCAGCTTTGAATGACAGAGGAATCCACCTGTGTTCTCCCTGCCAGGTCTCCCCAGCCTCCTGTTGCAGGCTGGTCACTTTCCCGTCCGAGTCCAGGAAACAGGATCCTTCCTCCCCTTCCACACAGGTCAGTTCCTGCTCCTGATACCAATAGGTGGTCTCAAATCCCGCGTTCAGTTCCGGGAACTGGAGCAGTTCCTGTTCCCGCCTGTTTTTCTCTGTCACAAATCCATATCCCACTTCCGGTTGATAGAGATCCCCAGGGGAGATGCTTATGCCACCCTCCCCTGGTACCTCTTCCCCGAAGAGAAATCTCTTCCGAAACATACTTACAGTGCACCATCCTTCTCAATTTTATCAGCCTGTAGCAGTGTGGCCAGAAATGCCAGCATCAGGCCCTGTCCCCAGCCCTGGATCCAGTCCCTGGAGATTCCCCGGTATCCCTCCTTGTCTTTCATCACTGCCGTACCCGCGGACACGTTCATCACCTTGCCATCCTCGCTCACATTGGCCAGCAGCCCTTTGATGGATTTGTTGATGTACTTGGAGTGGAGGGGGTTGCCCCTGGTAAGCATGGCTGCGGCGATTCCGGCAGAAGCAGAGACTTCCTCATAGGAGTCCGGGTCATCCAGCACCGTCCGCCAGAGTCCGTCCTCGGTCTGCACCGTCTTCAAGGCTGCAAGCTGCTCATTCAAGGAACCGGCCACATCCATATACTTGGGATACAGATAGCATTCCGGCAGGATCCCGCCTACCTGGGACATGGTAAAAGCTGCCCATGCGTTTGCCCTGCCCCAGTAGATACCGGACATGTGGTCTCCCGTAATATTGTTGTACCCGTGGTAATAGAAGCCGCTGCTGGGATTCTGGAGATATTTGATATGCCAGTAGTACTGATTCAGTGCATCGTTAATCATCTCTTCATCCTTGTTCATCACACCCACCCGCAGCAGCAGGAAAGCCGCCATGAAAAGGGTATCGCACCAGGCCTGCTCCGGAAAATCATTGTTGGCAGACACCGTGTGCTGCAGCACATTATCCCCGAAACGGAGGGCATCCTTCTGGATGTAGGCAATCTTACTCATCAGGATATCATAGTATTTCTGCTCCTTCGTGGCATTGAACAGGGTAATCAGACAATGCCCCATGGCACAGGCATTCACGGTCCACACCCTGGGCAGCCCCAGGTCAATCAGCTCATCCACCCGGTCCTTCAGCAGGTTCAGGTACTCTTCCTTGCCCGTCTTCTCATAGGCATCGCTGATTCCATAATAGGCCACACCGCAGGGCCAGTCCCAGGTAAGATCCATATTCATGGTCTTCTTCACAATCTTGTCGATCACATCCTCAATCTGCTGCTTGTCGTACTGTAACTGTAGCATAACACCCTCCGTTCTGCCGCTGCCTGCGGCATTTTGGTCATTTTTGCCCCCCGCCTTCCGGCCTGGCTTCTGTTCTCTATTGTAAACTTTTATGTGGATATGTGCAATTCCTAATTCGAAAAACCTGAAACAATTCCGGTTTCTGTTGTATAAGATAGCCCCCCACTTCTGGGAGGCTATCTGTTCCATACTTATATGCTTTTGCGAAACCTGGTATACACTTTCCAGGATTACTGCTGCATTGCGGAGGTCAGACCATCCTTCATTGCCTGTAATCTCTCCTCGGCAATGGCTCTGTAACCTGCATCAGCATACTTCTGCGCCCACTCATCATATTTTGCATCAAACTCTTCAGGATCACACATAATCAGATCATCCCTGGCTTCTGCATACATGGACAACAGGTCTCCCTGGTATTCCTCAATGGTTGTCAGCACAGTACCAAACATACAGTCGGTGATAATCCAGCCTTTCTCTGCAGCTGCAACCTTATTGTAGTAGTGCTGGATCAGCTCTTCGCTGAAGTCCTGAGGCAGGCCCTGGGGAGTGGCAGCCTTGATGGTATCCTCAATGGTACCGGCGCTTCTGGCCTCAATTGCCACACACCAATAGTCCTTGTTGTTGCTAAAGCCCTGCTTATGCTCGCCTTCGTAGTCCGCATAGTTCACGGATGCAGGCAGCCCGTCTTCCCCATAGTTGAAGTTGTCGCCCTCGAAGCCCCACTGCATCACAAACAGGTTCTCTTCCTGCAGCATCCACTCCATGTACATCATGGCCGCCTTGATCTCATCCTCAGAAGCCTGGGAAGAGAAGCCGATCATCATACCAAACGGGTTATCGGAACGGCTTGCAGGCACAGTGCCATATTCCGTATCTGCCTCTGTAGCCTGTACGGCAATGGCCAGCTCTGCATCAGGATTGGTGGCATAGAAGGAATTCAGCCAGTCAATGTTGGCAGCAATGTAATCGCTGTATTCATATGTCTTGCCATTGATGAAATTAGCCTTGGCAGTCTCCACATCGGTTACGTAGTACTCCGGATTGGTAAAGCCAAGATTGTAATTCTCATTCAGCTCTCTCAGCAGTTTCTTGTTGGGTTCCCAGCCAAGAGCAGGAATGGCGTAGTCACCATACATAACCCACTCTTCCTCATTCATGGGGTAATCCCTAAACTGATAGCTCTGGTCGATGCCGCGCATATCCGCGGATGTAGCGCCTCCTGCCGGATGATCTGCAATGCCCTCCTCCTGGATCTTGGTCATGGCGTCAATGTACTCGGCACGGGTTGCAGGAATATGGTCATAGCCCACCTTCCTCAGCCAGTCCATACGCACCCATTTTACAAAGGTATAGCTGGTATTGTAATAAGGCCTCTCAGCCAGCACAAAATAGGTTCCATTGTCCATGGTGGTGTATTTGATCTGATCCAGATCCACCATTCTCTGATAATAAGTAGGTGCAATCTGCGCAAACTGATCCAGGTCATATGTGGTCAGGCTTCCGTCAGCAACCCAGCCGGCCAGCTTCGGGAAATCATATTCCATCAGGAAAGTAGGCAGGCTCTTGGAGGAAGCCAGCAGGGAATAAGATGTCAATACATCTGTACGGGTAATGGGCACGAACTTCAAGGTAATGTTGTACTTGTCGCCAAAATTCTCCTGAAGCCACTGCTCCCAATAGTTCTCTCCGATGGCAGGAACACCCTCCTGTCCTCTGTCATATACAGGGATGCTCAAGGTCACATTCTCTGCAAAAGCGGTATAGCCTTCCACGCCAGCCACACCGGCGCCGTCTGCATCCTCACTGCCCGCGTCCTGGGTGCTGCTCTCCTCTGTACTCTGCTGGTCACTGCTCTCAGGCACAGAAGTACTTTCATTGCTGCCGGATGCAGGTGTTTCTTTTTCGCTGCAGCCAGCCAGGGTTCCCAATGCCATGGTTCCCACCAGGGCCATAGCCAGAACCTTCTGAAGATAATTCTTCTTCATAAAAAATGTCCTCCTTTAAAAAATGTGTATATAGTCGACCCGCCCATGCGGGAAACTACCTGTATGAAATTTGCACTTCCAATCTCCATTCATCCTTTTACAGCCCCGATCATCACGCCCTTCACAAAGTACTTCTGCAGGAAAGGATAGATACAGATGATAGGCACTGTCACTACCATGACCGCCGCTGCCTGCAGCACTTCCGGCGTGCTGGTCACAGCAGCCCCTTCGGAAAGGGATACTGTCTGGGCCGCATTGGCCGAGGATACCATCTGGGCCAGCTTATACTGTGCCATCTTCAGCTTATCTGTCTGAATGTAGTAAATATTATCTGCATAAGAGTTCCAGCGTCCCACTGCGTAGAACAGGGAAAGGGTTGCAATCACCGGTTTGGACAGGGGCAGCACGATCTTAAACAGAATCTGCAGGTTGCTGGCCCCATCCAGAAATGCGGACTCCTCCAGGCTATCCGGTATGGTACTCTGCAGGGAACTCTTCATGATCAGCATATTATAGGGCGAATAAATCAGCGGCAGGATCAGCACCCACATATTATCCAGCAGATTCAGCTTATCCATCAGCAGATAGCTGGGAATCAGGCCAGCCCCGAAATACATGGGGATCATCAGCGCAAAGGTAAAAAATGTCCTGCCTTTCAGCCGCTTCTTAGACAAGGGGTACGCCGCACAGGTACAGACTGCCATGCCAAGGGCGGTAAAAATCAGTGTTACGATTATACTGTAAATCATAGCGTAGGTCAGGCTGCCGTCCTTGAAGATTGACACATAAGCATCAAAGGTAATGCCTTTCGGCCAGAACGCAACCTGCTTTGCCACAACAAATGTATTGCTGGATATGGACTTTGCTGCCAGGTGTAGGAACGGCAGGATACATGTCAAGCACAGAAGAACGATCACTGCCATCATGACAAAGTCACTGAACCGGAATTTGTTGATAGCCCTGCTGCCATCACTGGACACTTCCGCGCCACGTATTACTTCTTCTTTTTTCTTAGCCACTTATCTCACCTCCCGCCTTCCTACAACAGACCATCTTCACCGAGCTTCTTTGCAACCCGGTCTGCCAATAGCACCAGCACCACACCAACCGCAGACTGGAACAGGTTCACCGCTGTAGACATGCTGAATTTACCGCCGCCGAGGCCTTTGTCATATATGTAGATAGCCAGCTGGTACTGGAAATCCTTGACCTGGGTATTGCCAAACTCCCTCAGTCGCTCCAGGTTGCTTCCCATCACCCGTCCCAGATTCATGATCAGCAGTGTGACCACCGTTCCCTTGATACCAGGAAGTGTAATATGCCACATCCTTTTCCACCGATTGGCCCCATCGATCATGGCTGCTTCATACAAATCCCCGCTGATACCGGTTATGGCAGCCAGATAGATAATGGTGCCCCAGCCCATGCCCTGCCAGACACCCACCAGCAGATAAGTCGCTGCCCAATGGTATTTCTCTGTGAGAAACGGAATGCCCTCCTGGATCACACCTGCATTCATAAGCGCCATGTTTACCAGACCCGTAGTCGGCCGGAACATGGAATATGCCACTGCACCAATGATAACCCAGGACAGGAAATGCGGCAGGTAGAGGATTGTCTGGGTCACTTTTTTGAACCTGGGGTAGCGAAGCTCATTCAGCATCAGGGCCAGGATAATCGGCATAGGAAATCCTACCGCCAGGTCCATCAGATTAAATACTATGGAATTCTTCAGAGCCCGGAAGAAATCCGCATCCTTAAATATCTTGGCAAAGGTTGCCATCCCCACCCATTCACTGCCTTCATAACCTTTTGCCGGCTTATAATCCATGAAGACCAGCCTAAGACCCGGATATGCCGCATAGCTGAATACAATGACCATCACAAGGGGAAACAGCAACAGCAGATATAGCTGCCAGTCCCTTTTAAAAGCATTTTTCCAAGTGACAGACGTCTGGACATTTGCCTTGGCATTCTTACTTTTTGCCATACTTGACCTCCTCCATTTTCCTCCCGTATAAATTCCCCGTCAATTTGTACAGTTCTTCCCTTTTATTATGTTTATTATCATACATTCTGCCAGCTTTTTCTAAGCAATCAGCAGAGAAAACCATGCAAAAACAACCATAATGGAATCTTTTAAAAAATGACACATTAAAATGTTTTACATTTTCAGCTTGGTTATCACTCTTTTTATGGACATTCTGACACGCTTTTGGAAAGTCTTTTGGAAGATTGAAAAATTTCCATGAAATATTTATGAACAGATTCTTGATTTTGCACCGAAAATTATGGTTGATTTTCTTTGGTTCCAGGAATTCATTTTTGAGGTTGAATTTGTCCTGTTTGTCTGCTATTATAGAAGCAGGAATTATCACAATGGGTCGAAGCATGCAGCACACCCGGCACGAAAGGAGACTGCGATGGCTAAACAAAAGAATTCTGTCACAGAATATCGCAATTACTATCTGCCCATGCATTTTCCCGTGTTGCTGCTAGCCGGCGACTACTGGAAGATTTCCGATATACCCAGTGGCAGGCTGCACTTCCACAACTGCCTGGAGATCGGCATCTGTCACTCTGACAGTGGTTTTATAGAAGTCTTTGGGAAACCCCTTCCCTTCAAGGAAGGGGATGTGACGGTGATACCCAAGAATGTTCCCCACACCACCTATAGCACGCCGGGCACGGAGAGCCACTGGTCTTATTTGTACATGGAGCCAAAGGAATTGTTCCGGAATATCCTTCCTGCCTCCTGGGGACCATCAGACCTGACGGCCCATTCCTGTCAGAATTTCCAGCCTATCTTCAGCAGGCAGGAGCATCCTTCCCTCTACAACCTGGTCACGGCAGTGATCAGGGAGTTGGAAGGGCAGCAGCCCAACTATCAACTCAGCGCCAAAGGACTGTTGTTGTCTCTCTACATTGAGATCACGCGCTACCATTTCCAGAGCAAGACCGAAGCCGTCCCCGATGGCAATGTAGCCACACAAAAAGACAAGCAGGAGGCAGACAATGCCCTGGTGATCGCTCCTGCCCTGGATTATATTGAAGAAAATTATATGCAGCAGTTCTCCATCGAGCTTCTGGCAGATCTGTGCCACTGGAGTCCCACTCACTTCCGCAGGGTGTTCCATGATATCATGGGCACCTCACCCCTGGACTTCATCAACAGCACCCGGATTTCCAAGGCTTGTAACCTGCTGCGGAGCACGGAAGAATCCATCCTGAATATTTCTGAGATGGTGGGATTTCACTCTGTGTCCAGCCTGAACCGCTATTTTGTGAAAATCATGCGCATGTCTCCCAGAGAATACCGCAAGCAGATGCAGTATTCAGAAAACCGCGCTGAGAACCAGTCCATTCTGGAATATTCCGGGTGGATGTACCCAGAGAAGTGAAGCCGCCGTACTTGCGGATGTCTTCTTTGCAATGGGCTTCCTGGCGCATCTGCCACTTACGGAGGGAACAATGGCTGTACTACGTCCTCTTCCGGTACTGCATCGGTGTGCAGCCATATTTTTTCTTGAATAGCCGGTTGAAATGCTCCACATTCTCATATCCCACCTCTGCCGACACGGCCTCCACCGTCTGGTCTGTCTCCCTAAGCAATGCGCAGGCCCGTTTCATGCGCTCCTCCTTCACAGCCTCCTGGAAGGTCATGCCTGTCTTCTCCTTGATATATTTTGACAGGTAAGGCTTGGAAAGGTGGAAAGTCTCCGAAAGTTCCTCCAGGGTCACATGCCGGTAGCCATTCTGGATGGCACTCACCAGGTCCACGATCCTGTCCTCCCGGCCCCTGGCAATCTGTCTGTCCACTGCCAGCCTGTTCACTGCCGCTGCCAGGGCAGCTATGGATGCCTTGATGATGTCTTCATCCACCCCTACTCCCCAGTAAGTCTTCCCTTCCTGCAGGATCCCTACATAGGCCGCCGCCCTGGCACTGGATCCCCTGGAAATGGCATGTTCCTCATACACTGCCAGTTCATAGTCCAGCCCGAAAACGATCTTCAGGCAGTTACTCACTGCATCCAGCCTGCCATTTCCCCGGGTCTTCACCACCCGGCACCGCCCTCCCTGGTCTATGGTCACTTCCACCAGGATATCCCTCTGCTGTCTGAAATGGCATTCCGGTATCCGGAAGATCCCTCCAGGCACCATATAAGTCTCCTGGAAAATGGCATAGATCTCCGCGGGGGACAGTTCCTTGTGCCGTCTGTCCGAGATTCCCTTCACCAGATAGCCCACCTCTTCCTTCATGTCCCCAGGCAGGGAAAGACCGAAATGCTGCTTCAGCACAAACGCAACACCACCCCTTCCCGACACACTGTTGATGCGGATCACATCGGACTCATACGCCCTGCCCACATCAGCCGGATCCACGGGCAGGTACGGCACATCCCATCGATTCCCGCTCTTCCCCTCCTTCCGCCAGGCCATGCCCTTGCTGATGGCATCCTGGTGGGAGCCGGAGAAAGCCGTGAACACCAGATCCCCTGCGTAGGGAGTCCTCTCATGGACCTTCATTCCCGTAAGGCGTTCATATGTCTCCCGGATTCCACATATGTCAGAGAAATCCAGGCCGCTGTCCACCCCGTGACACATGGCATTCAGCGCCAGGGTCACAATGTCCACATTCCCTGTGCGCTCCCCGTTTCCGAACAGGGTACCCTCCACCCTGTCTGCCCCTGCCAGGACACCGAATTCCGCATCGCTGATACCGCATCCCCTGTCATTGTGGGGATGGACGCTGAGCACCACATTGTCCCGGTACTTCAGATGCTTGTGCATGTACTCCACCTGGCAGGCAAATACGTGGGGCATGGCCACCTGCACTGTAGTAGGCAGATTGATAATGGCCTTGCGCCCTGCATCCGGCTGCCATACATCCAGAACAGCGTTGCACACTTCCAGGGCATACTCCACCTCCGTCTGGGAAAAACTCTCCGGACTGTACTCAAAAGTAAAATTCCCCTGGGTCTGCTCCCCCATACGTCTTAAGAGCTGGGCGCCGTCCACTGCCAGTTTCCGAATGGCCGACCTGTCCTTCCCGAACACCTGCTCCCGCTGTTCCACGGAGGTGGAATTGTAGAGATGCACCACTGCATGGGGTGCCCCCTTCACCGCATCAAAGGTCTTGCGGATAATATGTTCCCTGGCCTGGGTGAGTACCTGTATGGTCACATCCTCCGGAATCATGCGCCGCTCAATAAGGGCACGGATGAACTGGTATTCCGTGTCCGAGGAGGCCGGGAAACCCACCTCGATCTCCTTGAACCCGATTCCCACCAGCATCCGGAAAAATTCCAGCTTCTCCTCCAGCCCCATGGGTTCCACCAGGGCCTGGTTACCATCCCGCAGGTCCACGCTGCACCAAATGGGTACCCTGTCCAGGGAGTCCTTTTTCACCCAATCGTATGTAACCTGGGGTGGCAGGAAGTAGGTCTTGGCATACTTATCCTGTATGGATATGGTGTTCTGTATAGGTATCGTATTGTGCGTGGGTACGGTATTCTGCATGGGATTCTCCTCCTTCAAGTGATCCGCTCTCATGGTATTTGGTTGGATTATCATAGCACAGATTTTAACTTCCCTCAATGATTTATTTTATTTGTATGATTGATTTATTTTATCTTTACTATTTTCTTTTTCCCTGGCTCAAAAAAAATTTTCTGTATTTTATATTGATTTTCTTTTATTTATATAGTTTTTATGGTTCCTTCTATATTGATTTTTCTTGTATTATTCTGTTATTTCTTTTGTCCATAATTCTTGATTCTATTTATCCGTTCCTTTTGTCCGGAATGGCACTTCCCTTGATACCATTCCCACCTGGTTCAGCAATCTCGGGTTTGTCACACAAAAGACGCGTGACAACACCTCGCGACAACACCCCATGAAAAGCAACCCCGAATATTCAAAAGGGGCTTCTCAATCCCATTGTCCCTATGGTAAAATAAGGGAAGATAGAGATAAACAGCAACAAGATAATTCAAAGTTCTTTTTACGTCTAACATGCACATATAAGGAGGACATCTATGCATTCACCCCTGGAGATTGCCCAAAGTTACATTGAAATCGGCATCCACAAGACAAAGCTGCCTGCCTTCAAAATGATCCTGCTGGGGATCTTCGCCGGCCTGTTCATTGGTTTTGCAGGCATTGCCTCCACAGTAGGCGGTGCCACCGTGGAGAACCCTTCCCTGTCCAGGCTTATCAGCGCCTGCCTGTTTCCTGCCGGGATGGCCATGGTATTGGTAGCCGGCAGCGAACTCTTCACCGGGAACAACCTGATTGTCATAGCCTTTCTGGACAAAAAAATCAAACTGTCCGCCATGCTGAAAAACTGGGTCTGCGTCTATATCGGCAATTTCATGGGAGCCGGTCTTGTAGCCCTGCTGGTGGTCTACGGCCATACCCCCGACCTCTTTAGCGGAAATCTGGCAGACAGCATCGTGAAAGCAGCCACCCACCGCACGAACCTTACCTTCCTGGATTCTTTCATCAGGGGCATCCTCTGCAACATGCTGGTGTGTATCGCCGTGTGGGCTGCCTTTGCCTCCAAACAGGTGGCCGGAAAGCTGCTGATGAGTTTCTGGCCGGTCATGCTCTTCGTGCTCTGTGGGTTCGAGCACAGCATAGCCGACATTTACTTCTGCCTGGCCGGGATCTTTGCCTCCAGGGAATACGGGATTGCCGCAGAAGGGCTGAACACGGGCACCTTCCTCTTGAAGAACCTGGTCCCTGTAACCCTGGGCAACCTGGCAGGCGGCCTGAGCATCGGCATTGGTTACTGGGTGGTCTACCTGCGCCACACGCCATGGTATAAGCTTTCCATTGAATCTGAACAGGAAGAGATGGACATTGCAGAGGAATATTAGTAACTTGGTTATTATAACTGTGTCCAGCCTGGCACCTGTGAACAGTAACACTAGCTGAACTGTTATACAGAATACACCATCTTTCGTCTTGAAATTTTGGATATTTAGGAGTAAAATAGTATCGGTTTGGGAATATGGCCTTTTTCATAGCAGGGAATGAGGTTTCCCATGGGAAAGGACACTTTCAAATACTGATAGTATGCCCGGCAGAGCGGGCAAGGAGGTACATAACAACTATGAAAAACTGTCAAAACAAATGGGTGCGCGCCGCAATCCCGGCGCTGCTCCTTCACTTCAGTATCGGTACGGTATACTGCTGGTCCATCTTCAGCCAGGAGATCGCTGATTATATCGGTTTCTCCAAAGGAGCCACGGAATGGGCTTTCAGCTTTGCCATTTTCTTTCTGGGCATGTCCGCAGCGTTTTTGGGCAATGTAGTGGAAAAGGATATCCACAAGTCCTCCCTGATCGCCGCCATTACCTTTGCCCTGGGCATGGCAGGCACTGGGTTCTTCATCTATTATGGCGGAACCCACCAGCACAGTCCCCTGGCCCTGGTCGGCATCTATGTGTGCTATGGTTTCATCATGGGAATCGGTCTGGGGACCGGGTACCTTTCCCCAGTGAAGACCCTGATGCTCTGGTTCAAGGATAAGAAAGGCCTGGCCACCGGACTGGCTGTAGCAGGCTTCGGCGGTGCAAAAGCCATTGCCAGCCCCATCATGCAGGCCCTTTTAGATAACCTGGGAGATGGCGGCATCTACAAGATGTTCTTCATCCTGGCGGCTGTTTACTTTGTGATGATGTTCGCAGGGCATCTGCTCCTGGCCAAGCCGGAGGGCTGGCATGAACCCCAGAAGAAGGAAAAAGGGCAGGGTATCATGGCTACCATCAAGACCCGTCCCATCTCCAATTATATCGGGATCTGGCTCATGTTCTATATCAATATCACCTGCGGCCTGGCCCTCATCTCCCAGGAGAAGATGATCGTAAAGTGCATCGGCCTGGCAGGTGTGGTAGGTGTGGTCTCCACTGTCTCCGCTATCTTCAATGCAGGCGGACGGCTTGGCTTCTCTGCCTGGGCAGACCATTTGAAGGATAGGAACACCATTTACAAGCTGATCTTCATCCTCTCCATTGCCTTCACGGGTATCACCATCCTCACCAGGGGCATCCAGAACGGAGAGGGCAGTATCCTCCTGGTAATCCTGGTATTGGCCTTGATCTTCATGGTAAATGCCGGGTACGGCGGCGGCTTCTCCAACGTGCCCACCCTGCTCTCCGACCATTACGGCATGGGCAGCATCAGCGCCATCCATGGCATTACCCTTTCCGCATGGGCCTTTGCAGGACTGACCGGCAACCAGATTGCCACATTGATCGTGAACAATACCGGGGAATTCTTCGCTGACTCCCATGGGAACATGATCAACCCCATCGGATACCAGAATGTGCTGTACTTCACCATTGTGCTGTATGTGATTGCACTGCTGATCAGCCTGTTCCTGGTGAAACCGTATAAGAAAGAAGCTTAATAAGAAGCATTTGACCTCCTGCAGGGCTGCAAGGCTCCCATGCTGCCCTGCAGGGGGCTTTTTAACTTTACCGTACACTCCCTTCACGCTTCCATCTTACACAACACCAGTTCCACCACCTTCCGAAGCTTCCGTCCCCATTCCCCGCAGCTTATCTTCTCAATGGCCATGGACAAATAGCGGAACAGGGATTCCGCGGCAAAGGCAAATACCACCATCAGCAGGATACAGATCTCTGACATCTCACTCATGGCAAAAAGCTTGCCAAGGAAAATCCCGGAAAAGAGCAGGCCAGACACATTCAGCACCAGGATGCCCCACTTCATGCGGTTGAAGGGGAAGCTGATCTTGGTCAGAATCATGAATCCCACCACAGCCAGAAGCATGGTAGATGCCGTTGCAATGTCATCCTTGGGCAGGGCAAAAGCCTGGCCACAGATCACCAGTGCGGCCACTGCCAGCACATCTGTCAGGCCCGCCGGGAAAGCCTTCAGCAGCACATTCCGGATGAAATGCCCTTCAATCCTGTTCCTGTTGGGTTCCAGGGCCAGCAGGAAGCCGGGAATTCCGATGGTAAACATACTGATCAGCGATATCTGGGACGGCTCCAGGGGATAGGTGATAGCCAGCACCGCGGAAAATAACGCCAACAGGAGGGAGAAGATATTCTTCACCAGAAACAGGCTGGCTGACCTCTGGATATTGTTCACCACACGCCGTCCCTCCCATACCACATTGGGCATATGGGCAAAATCCGAGTCCAACAGGACCACCTGGGCTGCCTGGGCTGCCGCCTCGCTGCCGGAAGCCATGGCCACACTACAGTCCGCATCCTTCATGGCCAGGATATCATTGACCCCGTCCCCGGTCATGGCTACGGTATGTCCTGCTTTCTGCAGGGCCTGTACCAGGACCTGCTTCTGTCTTGGCGTCACCCGGCCAAAGACCGTATACTGTTCTGCTGCCTCCTCCAGGGCCTCCTGGGACTGCAGGGTTCCTGCATCCACAAAACGTTCCGCACCTTCTATGCCCGCCCGCCTTGCCACTTCCGATACAGTCTCCGGGTTATCCCCGGAGAGTACTTTCACGGTCACCCCCTGTTCCTTAAAGTAGGAGAAGGTCTCCACAGCATTCTCCCGGATAGGGTTGGTAAGGATCAGATATCCAAGAGGGTGCACCTTCCCAAGGGGATGTTCCTCCCCAAAGGAATCTTCCTCCCCCAGGAAGTCTTCCTCTCTAAGGGAGTCTTCCTCTTTAAGGGAGTCTTCTGGAAATGATCCTGTCAGACAGCTGTCAAATGTAACCTCCGGCTTCTGGCTGCCGGCAGTATCGGCTATACACATCCCAATTACCAACACCCTGTACCCCTTTTTCAAGTAGGGAGTAACTTCTCCGGATATGGAAGGATAGTCTTCCCCCATGACAAATTCCGGGGCACCCAGCACATACTTTCCCTCCGGGAACAGGACGGCACTGTATTTCCTGGAGGAGGAGAAGGGCAGCGTGGCCAGGGGAGTGTGCCGGACCCAGGCTTCCCGGGACTCCTGGCTGCCCTCTTCCACATCTGCCTGGATGGTCCTCCCAGTTTTCCCCTGGCTGGATTCTTCTGCATCTGCCTGGATGGTGTCCCCGGTCTTCTCCTGGCTGCTTTCTATCCCTCCCTGCATGCCACAGTCCCTATTGGCAGGGTTAGTATTTTCCCTTGAAAACCCAGCTATATATTCCCTGATAGCCTGCATGGTGGCATTGTTGTCCGATATGGCTGCCGCATAATCTGCCAGCAGGGATACCAGGCTGGCTTCCTCCAGGCATCTGGTCCCCTGGCAGGATTCCTCCCCATCCTGTCCCCTTGCGATGCAAGGCAGGATCCCCGCCACCTGCATCCCCGGTTCCGTGATGGTTCCGGTCTTATCCACACACAGCACATCCACCCGGGCCAGGGCTTCGATGCTTTTCATGTCATGCAGCAGGACTTTCCTGCCTGCCAGACGAATGGTACTTAGGGCCAGGGCCGCTGTTGTAAGCAGGTACAGGCCTTCGGGAATCATGCCGATAATGGCCGCTATCATGGATACAATGCTGGTCCGGATGGTCTCCCCATTTACAAAATATGCCTGGGCAAACAGTACCACGCCCACTGGAACGATAAGGATACCCACCCACTTCACCAACTGGTTGATGGAACGGACCATCTCTGACTGCTCCCCGCAGCCCAGTGCTTTGGCCTGGGCAGTCAGGCGGGAGATGTAAGAAGCCTCCCCCACATGCTCCAGCTGCGCATAGCACTGGCCGGCTACCACAAAACTGCCAGAGAGCAGGGTACTCCCTGCATCCTTCCGGATCTCATCCGCTTCCCCGGTGAGAAGGGATTCGTTCACGGCAATGCTTCCTTCCAGCACCTTTGCGTCCGCACAGATCTGGTTCCCGGCAGACAGCAGTATAACATCACCCTGTACCAGTTCCTCTGAGGGGATCCGGGACTGCACATGATCCCGCACCACAACTGTGCTGGGCGCATGAAGCATGTTCATCTTGTCCAGGATCTGCTTGGCCCGAAGCTCCTGTACAATGCCGATAATGGTATTTCCAATGACTACTGGCAAAAATGTCAGGCTTCTGTAGGATCCCACCATGCAAAGTAGCACTGCCAGTATCAGGAAAATCAAGTTAAAATATGTAAACAGGTTGGAACTCACGATCTGCCCGGCAGTCTTGCCTGTGGTAATGTCTGTGTGATTCACAAGCCCTCTTGCAACCTTCTCTGCCACTTCCCCGGCTGTAAGTCCGGACAACTTCTCCCTGTCCGGACCCGCACCTGCATCCATACCGGCAGTACCCCGGGCCTCATACGCAGCTGTCGCAGCTATAATCCCGTCTGTGTTTTCCTCCCTCGCCATATTTTTCCCATCTCCTGTCACTTGCACATTTTCTATATCCTTCATGCTGCCATTCCCTCTATTTACCAGTTTATGCGACAGCATACCAGTTTTTTCTAAAAAAAATGCGGCAATCCACCTTAAATTTTTTTAAAGAAATACACAAAAACCAGGCCATAAAAAGCCTGGTCTGTGTCATGTACCTGTTCTGATACCGGGGATCTTCTCCCGTCAGGTTCCTATGCACCCTGGCCCTGTCCATCCAGGATCTGCCTGGCCCGGGCTACAGTCTCCCTGTCTGTCCTGTAAAGGGTGTATTCGCTTAAGGAGGGCAGCCCCATGGGCACTCCTTCCCTGCGATAACGCATGCCGCTTTCCATTTCCTTCTTAGCCGACATGTGGTAACAAGTGATCCCGGTCCTGGCAAGAAAATGGCTGATCACCTCCGGGGTCACGCCTGCCCCCGCCATAATCCGGGGACCGCCTGTCTCCCGCTGCAGTCTGTCCAGCCGTTGCAGCAGGGGCAGACCCGTAAGGCAGTCTCTCTCCTGGCCGGATGTAAGGATGGTGTCCACCTGCAGCCTTTGAGCGCACCCGTAGGCTTCCATGGGATCGGCACACAGGTCAAAAGCCCTGTGCAGGGTCACTTTCATGCCATTTTCCCCTGCCAGCCCCACAAGTTCTTCCATCTGGGCCATACACAGGGCACCGTCCTCCGTGAGGCATCCCACCACGATCCCCTCTGCACCAGCGCTTCCAAACAATTGGACTTCCCTGGCCAGCACCCTGTATTCGTGGACTGTATACAGGAAATCCCCGAACCTGGGACGCAGCAGGACCCGGATGGGAATATCCACCAGTTCCCGGACCTGTTCAAACAGGGCCAGGCTGGGGGTTGTGCCCCCTACCACCAGGTCGCCGCACAATTCCAGGCGGTCTGCACCGCCAGATACTGCTGCCAGGGCAGATTCCACACTGTCCACACAGCATTCCAGAAGATAATGCTTTTGATTCATCTGTCCGCTCCATCCTCCTGCCCATCCCTCTTTTTCCGCACCTGGCAGGGCCACCCGTTTTCTTACGGTTTCCCTTTTGTATAGATAATTGTCCATAAAATTTTTCCTTTTCGGCAAAAAGGGCAGTGCTCCATACCTTAGCTCGTCCCCTCACAATTTCTTTGAAAGATACAGGACCAAATCGTCATCATTCTTGCATTCCCCATATGGTTTGCATATTTTGTCTTGATACCAGACACCAGAACCGTCCGGTATATAACCTCGCTTCACATACATCCGCTGGGCACTTCCATAGCCACTATGAAGTCCTACACCCAGGTACACTGTGTCCGCATATGTTGCGGCAATTTTTTCAGCTGTATCCATTAAAGCTGTACCAATACCTTGATTCCGGTATTTTTCTAAAACGCCAAAGTCAACAATTTCCGGGTAGCCTTTTCCTCCAAATGCTCCCCATGTATTATTAGGATAAATATTGATATATCCAACTGGTTTTCCGGAATATTCCGCAACCAATGAAATTGCTTTTCCCTGTCTTTGGTCTTCCAGCCTTTTCTGGTATTTGTCAATAGAGGCATCCCACCCCTGCTCAATTTCAGCATCCGTAATTGCCTGCGCATCCTCATACTCCATATTACGAATAGTTATCTGTCCATTTGTAAAATAAACCATGCAACTGTACCCTCCAAACCCCGATTTACTGAACCGGTTGTATCACGAACCATTTTCTATCTGTGCGACGGCAATCCAATGGCCTGCCTGTATTCCGTTTATGGCAATGCAGGCGCGATGTTGGATTGGCAACTCACTCCCCCAGGCCCAGGAAAGCTTTCCGGCCACCGCCCTCCCGGCCTACTTTTCCGATCTGTCCGGATCCATATACAGCCTGCCTGCTCCCGTCCCTGTCCGGGTCTGAGTATTGGATAAACCACTGCTCCATCTCACTCTTCAAAGCGGCTATCGTCTCCTGTACCTGCGGCTCTTCCGATGACACCAGGTTGTTCTCCTCTCCGGGGTCTGCCACAAGGTCGTAGAACTCGTTCTCCCCATAGGGATATCTATGGATATATTTGTATGTATGGGTACGGATCATCCTCGCCGGGCCGTACTCATCATAGACCACCACGGCATCCCGCCCATCCGGGATCTGCCCCTGGAAAATCTCCTGGAAGCTGCGGCCTGGACAGTCTGTATCCGGTTTCTCCCCCATCAGCCCGGCTATGGTGGGCAGCAGATCGTAGTGGCTGTATAGCCCCCTGGCTACGGTACCACCCTGGATCCCCCGCGGGTAGGTGACCAGCATGGGAACCTTCACCGCTGTATCGTACAGGTTCATGGGAAACGTGCCATTCCCCTTGCCAAAGATCCCATGATGTCCCATACTCATGCCATTGTCAGCTGTAAAGATAAAAATCGTATCTTCCCAGAGGCCCTCCCTCTTAAGATAGCCAATAAGCTTCCCAATGTCACTGTCCATAGCCGAAATGGCCGCATAATAGCCCCTAAGCCACATACGCCTGTCTTCCCCTGTATAAGATGGCCCCCATCTGTGGGGCGGCACATCCGGTGTTGCCGCAAACGGACATTCCTGATACAGGTCATAGTATTCCTTCGGATGCTGCCCGCGGTCCCATGGCGAATGGGGCGCCGTATAATGGACGCTGAGGTAAAAGGGCCTGTCCGCATCCCTGTTTTCCAGGAATGCCAACGCCTTCCCCGTAATGTAATGGGTGACATACGTCCCCCGTAGCATGTCAAACCGGCCTCCCTGAAGCACCACCGGGTAGAAATAATTGTCACCGCCCATGGCAAGAGGTTCCCAGTAGGAGAATCCCTTCTGGGGATGCCCGGCATCACCCAGGTGCCATTTCCCGGCCAGACCACAGACATAGCCATGTTCTGCCAGGATGTCGGTATAAGTCCGAAAGCCATCCAGGTAGCGGATGGCCTGGTCGTCCACAAGCTGCTGTCTCGACCAGGCATATTCCCAGGAAGCCTCCGGGTCCTGGTGCTTTTCCCGCAGGGCAGGCGCCACTTCCGCATAGTTGATATGGCCCCTGGCGATCCAGTCCTGGACACCATGCTGGGAGGGCATTTTCCCACACAGCACTGAGGCACGGGCCGGGGAACAGACCGGTGAGGTACAGAAATAGTCAGGAAAATACATGCCCTCCCGGGCCAGCATGTCCAGATTCGGGGTCTGAACCTCCCCATTTCCTGCACACCCCATGGACCAGTAGCCCATATCGTCCGCCATAACAAAGACAATGTTCGGTCGCTTCATTCCCACTCCTCCCAGTGCAAAATGATTGTGGGATTATTATACGTGATTTATAGCGGGATGTCTATTTTTTATTCCCATGGGCAACAGCGTATTTGATTTTAGAACCAGGCATTTATAACATTGTGTCAGTCCATACCATATGATGAAAATACTGCCCCCAGAAACTGACACACTATTTTGTTATTCGACATATTATATTCACAAACCATATCCTGTATTTCATAACATCAGCTCTGGGGCAATACCCATCTGGTCAAGGAGCATCATGCCTAAAGAAACTGAATGGAACAAACAATTTAACATCGGGGTTGCTTCTGTGGACAATGCACACCGGAAGCTTTTCTCAATCGTGCGCAGGCTGACTCATCTGAGCCGGGAGGAGCATAATGGACACTGGGCCTGTGCCGAAGGCATCAAATATTTTAAAAATTATGCCAGTGAACACTTTGCTGACGAAGAGTCTTATATGAAGTCTATCGGCTATAAAGGATATGAGATGCACAAACGCCTGCATGATGACATGCGGTATAAAACGCTTCCTGCCCTGGAAAAGGATCTTGTCGAATCCAACTATTCACAAGAATCCATCCAACACTTCCTGGGCATCTGTCTTGGATGGCTTACCGCCCACATTCTGATCGAGGACCGGGCCATTACCGGCAGAATCGCAAACAGGTGGATAGCAGATAATGCCGGCGCTGATATGGATGCCTTGGAAAATGCCCTGGCTGCCACCATACAGGAAATCTTCAGGCTGCAGACGGAGATTGTGAGTGAGCATTATGATGGGGAGGACTTTGGAACCAGCCTGTTTGTCCAACTGACATATTCCTCCGTCAGCCAGGAAAGGATACAGATCTTCATGATCCTGGAGGAAAGCCTGGTATTACGCGCTGTCAGCGCCATGCTGGATATTCCGTTGAACACAATGGATAAGCTGGTCATGAATGCCGGCAAAGAACTGGCCCTGCGGATTGCAGACCAGCTTGGCGCACATCGCCATCTGTCCTCCCAGTATCAGTTGGAGAAGAGCCACATTATGACAGGCGAACAATTTAGGAAAATATTTTATTCACATATCTTCGACTATAGTTTGTTATTTAACACTGGACATGGTTATTTTGCCTTCTGTGCCAGATTAACCCAGATGAGTCCCCCATCATATTAAGCATACTCCATGTCCCTCTCTGCAGGGCAAAGCGCTCTAAAATACGTGGGTGTCAAGTCTGCCGCAAAGCGGATTCCATTTTATACTCCCGCACGGGGAGTGACGGACGTTTTCGCAACGATAATTGCATGCCCGGCAAATTTCAATCCACACTCCCGCACGGGGAGTGACCCATGGACGATGTCATAACAGGGATCATGGCCGGGATTTCAATCCACACTCCCGCACGGGGAGTGACGATTCCAGGCTGGCGCACTGGAGGTTGCTTGCCTCATTTCAATCCACACTCCCGCACGGGGAGTGACGAAATCATCGGCCACGACTTAAAAATCGTCTGGATTTCAATCCACACTCCCGCACGGGGAGTGACTCATAAATGTCGGAAAAAGTCAACATGTCACCCAGATTTCAATCCACACTCCCGCACGGGGAGTGACGCCGGATGGGGACGACAGGGGATCCGGGTCCTTCAATTTCAATCCACACTCCCGCACGGGGAGTGACATACTACCTTTCTCCTTACAGGTGTGGAGACCTGATTTCAATCCACACTCCCGCACGGGGAGTGACGGCTTACCCGGAAATTCTGTCCGTTGGCAGCCCCATATTTCAATCCACACTCCCGCACGGGGAGTGACCGGGCGATAGATACATGTATGATAAATTTAAAAATATTTCAATCTACACTCCCGCACGGGGAGTGACGCATCTCATTATCTGCATATGATGCAGTCTCCTTATTTCAATCCACACTCCCGCACGGGGAGTGACCAACATCAACAAGGAACTGAGCGTAATGACGGAGATTTCAATCCACACTCCCGCACGGGGAGTGACATATATGATGGCATGCAGCGACGTGGATATGGCACGATTTCAATCCACACTCCCGCACGGGGAGTGACGCGGCTCTTCGCAGATTCTTTCTATGTATTCACAATTTCAATCTACACTCCCGCACGGGGAGTGACGGGTGTATCAATCCGCAAAAACTATTGCAATTACATTTCAATCCACACTCCCGCACGGGGAGTGACGGCGGCAGAGCCGCAAGGGTGGAGGATATGACGAATTTCAATCCACACTCCCGCACGGGGAGTGACGGAGGTAAACCGGGCGAGAGTGGCGGCGAGCATGATTTCAATCCACACTCCCGCACGGGGAGTGACTAAAGGGTAAGGCCTACACTTGTGTGTTTTTCCATTTCAATCCACACTCCCGCACGGGGAGTGACGTCAAAATAAAATGCGATCTGGACTCCATCAATGATTTCAATCCACACTCCCGCACGGGGAGTGACTCTGGCTTTGCGAGTGCAAACTTTGTGGGACGCATTTCAATCCACACTCCCGCACGGGGAGTGACCTCCCTTAACTTCTGGCTTAGGGAGCATTGCCTGATTTCAATCCACACTCCCGCACGGGGAGTGACCGGATTAATCTGTATCTGCCCAAGGGGACAACGATTTCAATCCACACTCCCGCACGGGGAGTGACGTCTCTGGTGTTGTTGTTCATGGTGTTCTGCAAGATTTCAATCCACACTCCCGCACGGGGAGTGACAGGGTGGAGGATATGACAAGAGCGCAGGAGATAGATTTCAATCCACACTCCCGCACGGGGAGTGACGGCGCGGAAACGCCTAATAGGCAGGGCGCGACAAAATTTCAATCCACACTCCCGCACGGGGAGTGACCTCTTCTTCGCCATATTCCTCTTTCAGCATTTTCAATTTCAATCCACACTCCCGCACGGGGAGTGACATTGTAAGCCAAATACCGAGGACTCTCGTACCGGATTTCAATCCACACTCCCGCACGGGGAGTGACTACGTCTTTTCCAGGAGCTTCAGCAGGCCTTCCAATTTCAATCCACACTCCCGCACGGGGAGTGACGCGTGTTTTTTGTCGGGAGTTGCCAAGTCTTCGTATTTCAATCCACACTCCCGCACGGGGAGTGACGGTATTGTTACTTTCATACTGTGAGTAGTCAAATATTTCAATCCACACTCCCGCACGGGGAGTGACGGTACGGATTTTTACTTTAATGACTAAATTTTGCATTTCAATCCACACTCCCGCACGGGGAGTGACCCTCACTTCCAGCAGCCTTTTGGAAACGAACATGATTTCAATCCACACTCCCGCACGGGGAGTGACGTATTCTATCTGGTGCCCTTCCCCCAGTTCCTCCAATTTCAATCCACACTCCCGCACGGGGAGTGACTTCCCCATGGCTTCTTTTTCCTGCATGAACCATATTTCAATCCACACTCCCGCACGGGGAGTGACTCATTCCGGCTCGGCAGCCGCAAGGAGGGACGCGATTTCAATCCACACTCCCGCACGGGGAGTGACGTACCTGTTCCTGTTTTCCATGATTTCTTCCCGGATTTCAATCCACACTCCCGCACGGGGAGTGACACGGGATCAGCGGGTATGTAGGCACAGCAGCCCAATTTCAATCCACACTCCCGCACGGGGAGTGACATCCACTATGGTTGTAATGAATCCGCCTATCATCTCATTTCAATCCACACTCCCGCACGGGGAGTGACGCCAGGTAACTGTATCATCCGGGGCAATCCTACGATTTCAATCCACACTCCCGCACGGGGAGTGACAAGATGTTCCAGGATTCCGTTGGATATGCCATTGGATTTCAATCCACACTCCCGCACGGGGAGTGACGCACTGCCTGAATGCCTGTCTGGGTTAGTGTTTGATATTTCAATCCACACTCCCGCACGGGGAGTGACTAGCCATAGCGGAGGCCAAACAGAAATATGGGATTATTTCAATCCACACTCCCGCACGGGGAGTGACTTGATTGTTGTCATAAAAATTACACAGTTCTTCATTTCAATCCACACTCCCGCACGGGGAGTGACTTGCACATCCCTCCTTATTTTCTCAACGCACTCCATTTCAATCCACACTCCCGCACGGGGAGTGACGCTTGGGAGCATAGACAAATGCGCCATCTGTGGGATTTCAATCCACACTCCCGCACGGGGAGTGACCACACCTCCTTCGGCAATTCATAGTATGTCACCTGATTTCAATCCACACTCCCGCACGGGGAGTGACATGCCAGGTGCCAGAGAGAAATGACACGGAGACAATTTCAATCCACACTCCCGCACGGGGAGTGACTCTGTATATCAGTAAGCCCCACACCCAGAACCTTATTTCAATCCACACTCCCGCACGGGGAGTGACAAAAACTAAATAATACTGACCACCTTCCTTGCCGATTTCAATCCACACTCCCGCACGGGGAGTGACCCCAGGACAGAATCCACAAAGGCCTGCTGGAAGGATTTCAATCCACACTCCCGCACGGGGAGTGACAGTAGCACCCTTCATATCCCTCTATCTTGTAGAGATTTCAATCCACACTCCCGCACGGGGAGTGACCATTTTGCACAATTGATTTTCAGCACATTTGTTCGGGATTTCAATCCACACTCCCGCACGGGGAGTGACGTTTATCAGTGCCATGTTCGGACTGCCTATGCCCGATTTCAATCCACACTCCCGCACGGGGAGTGACTGGCTCAAGAGCCACACAGCGTAACCCCTCCCCGATTTCAATCCACACTCCCGCACGGGGAGTGACACTTTCCTTGGCCATTTTGTGCTCTCCTTTCTATATTTCAATCCACACTCCCGCACGGGGAGTGACCGCTTGCGTTGCAAGCCCGGGGCGGTGACACCTCAATTTCAATCCACACTCCCGCACGGGGAGTGACCTACTTCGGCTTCACTCTCCGCGTATGTTTCACGTATTTCAATCCACACTCCCGCACGGGGAGTGACAATCGATGTGGAGGTGCCGGATGCTGTAGAGGATATTTCAATCCACACTCCCGCACGGGGAGTGACCATTCTAAAATCATAGGGTAGTTTTCCACGCTGAATTTCAATCCACACTCCCGCACGGGGAGTGACCAGAATCGACATTTCTTTTTATCCCGGTGACGGCATTTCAATCCACACTCCCGCACGGGGAGTGACTTTGATGTATTGACAGATAATTCAAAACGGCACGATTTCAATCCACACTCCCGCACGGGGAGTGACAGGGAGCATGCAATTTCTGGAGAAGTCGAGAGGGAATTTCAATCCACACTCCCGCACGGGGAGTGACGGATGGGGATACCAGAGGTGCCGGAGTAGGTGGATTTCAATCCACACTCCCGCACGGGGAGTGACTCCTTGACTGGACAGGGTATGAGATACAGCATTAATTTCAATCCACACTCCCGCACGGGGAGTGACTCCTGCCCCGCATCCTGTCCCTATTCCGCTTCCAGATTTCAATCCACACTCCCGCACGGGGAGTGACGCTTAATTTTTGATATACTATATACATAGCAACATTTCAATCCACACTCCCGCACGGGGAGTGACCTCTATACATAGCAAGGCAAACAAACCACAGGAGGATTTCAATCCACACTCCCGCACGGGGAGTGACTTGGCATGGTATTCACCAAGATTCGCAACAAAATGATTTCAATCCACACTCCCGCACGGGGAGTGACTGGATTGTGCCGTTTGGAGACCATGCCCGTACCTATTTCAATCCACACTCCCGCACGGGGAGTGACGAAGTTCACGGAAAGCCATATCTGCAAGAAGAATATTTCAATCCACACTCCCGCACGGGGAGTGACTTCCGTCCTCGTCCTCACAGCACTCATACATCCAATTTCAATCCACACTCCCGCACGGGGAGTGACCTTTTGACTGGCTACCTGCTGTAACGTTGTACATTTATTTCAATCCACACTCCCGCACGGGGAGTGACCATGGCGAGCCGCTTGATATCATTTTGTTTTCGATTTCAATCCACACTCCCGCACGGGGAGTGACCGTTGGATGGTGGCGGAATAGGTAGACGCTAACAAAATTTCAATCCACACTCCCGCACGGGGAGTGACTAAAAAAGGAAACGCGACGTCCGAGAAAGTCGTTATTTCAATCCACACTCCCGCACGGGGAGTGACCCCGGGCTTACTGTGCCATACCAGCACAGCGGCAATTTCAATCCACACTCCCGCACGGGGAGTGACCTACAATCCTATACACAATTATGATCGGCACGAGATTTCAATCCACACTCCCGCACGGGGAGTGACCCATTGACAAGATATTATGGCATCAAATGGATTTCCATTTCAATCCACACTCCCGCACGGGGAGTGACAAAACCGCCTTATCTTATCCGCTATGGGAACATTATTTCAATCCACACTCCCGCACGGGGAGTGACGCCGGAAACGGTAGAGCATAGTAGGACCATGGCAGATTTCAATCCACACTCCCGCACGGGGAGTGACATATCTGACGGCTTGCAAGTGGCCTCTGTATGGTATTTCAATCCACACTCCCGCACGGGGAGTGACTTTACTAGGCGGCTACACATGGCTTGCGAGATTCCATTTCAATCCACACTCCCGCACGGGGAGTGACCTCCGTATGATAGGCAGATATATGTGGGTCTGGCAATTTCAATCCACACTCCCGCACGGGGAGTGACAAGCATCAAGGTTATCAGATTCCAGAAGAATTTACAATTTCAATCCACACTCCCGCACGGGGAGTGACAATGATCTGGAGGAGGAGCTGGACGAGGACACAAATTTCAATCCACACTCCCGCACGGGGAGTGACACTAAAAATTTTATGGAGGTATGGCATGTCTGCGATTTCAATCCACACTCCCGCACGGGGAGTGACAATGGAATTTACAAAGGCAATATGTGGACTTTTAATTTCAATCCACACTCCCGCACGGGGAGTGACGCAGAACACCTGGACTATACCAGGAAAAGGTGATATTTCAATCCACACTCCCGCACGGGGAGTGACCATTTCTCCTTGTCTCCTTTCTTTTTGCTGCTGAATTTCAATCCACACTCCCGCACGGGGAGTGACCATAAAGAATTCGGTTAGGATAAGCAGTACAGATATTTCAATCCACACTCCCGCACGGGGAGTGACGGAGTGATGTATTTCAAAATGGCATTTTGATAGATTTCAATCCACACTCCCGCACGGGGAGTGACCACTTTCTTTTTTTGCATTATTTACAAACCAAAATTTCAATCCACACTCCCGCACGGGGAGTGACCGGTACCACAACAACTCAAGAGATGATTAAGGCTATTTCAATCCACACTCCCGCACGGGGAGTGACCTATCCTGCAATAGGACATTTTAGTATCAAGATGATTTCAATCCACACTCCCGCACGGGGAGTGACATACGCCTGTCAAGAGGCAATTTCAATAGCTATTATTTCAATCCACACTCCCGCACGGGGAGTGACATTACGGGATACGGGATCGGCACCAGACTATTCGATTTCAATCCACACTCCCGCACGGGGAGTGACGTATGTCGTTGGATGGTTTGCGGAGTACAGTTTAATTTCAATCCACACTCCCGCACGGGGAGTGACGAAAGCAGTTCATGAGAGACCGCCTATCATAAAAATTTCAATCCACACTCCCGCACGGGGAGTGACTGCAAAGAAACGATAAATGGAGATTTAGAGATTCAATTTCAATCCACACTCCCGCACGGGGAGTGACCAGATAACGAAATGGGCTGTTCCAGATCTGATTATTTCAATCCACACTCCCGCACGGGGAGTGACTGTATCGACCGAAGCGTGGTCTCTTTTGAATTTTATTTCAATCCACACTCCCGCACGGGGAGTGACGACATTGACAAGTACATTTTCGGACATTGGAGACATTTCAATCCACACTCCCGCACGGGGAGTGACGCGGATTAATCTTTATCTGCCCAAGGGGACGACGATTTCAATCCACACTCCCGCACGGGGAGTGACGCGTTGGCGCAATCGTTTGTAGATGATAATTTTTTATTTCAATCCACACTCCCGCACGGGGAGTGACTTTATAGGCAATAGGAGGTAATATGACTACTAGTAATTTCAATCCACACTCCCGCACGGGGAGTGACAGAACACCATATATCAGCTTACAGACTTGCTCAAATTTCAATCCACACTCCCGCACGGGGAGTGACAGGGTAAGGGAGGGCAGCAGGCATGGCAGAAATCATTTCAATCCACACTCCCGCACGGGGAGTGACATTTCTGTGAAGCCGTGATCAGCCCGGCGCAATTTATTTCAATCCACACTCCCGCACGGGGAGTGACATACCTTCACGGTCAGTTCATCTTCGCCATAAGTATTTCAATCCACACTCCCGCACGGGGAGTGACGCGTGGGCGTTGCTCTCATAACAAGTTTATACGGATTTCAATCCACACTCCCGCACGGGGAGTGACACTGCACCGTGGTGCCGTATCTGGCCGCAATGGCGATTTCAATCCACACTCCCGCACGGGGAGTGACAAGGGCAGCCAGTAAAATGGCCGCATTTTTATAGGATTTCAATCCACACTCCCGCACGGGGAGTGACCCCTTTATCATGAGATCACCACGGCGGCAAACTGATTTCAATCCACACTCCCGCACGGGGAGTGACGTAAAGAGATTAAGGAAGTGATAGGATGAACGCCATTTCAATCCACACTCCCGCACGGGGAGTGACCTTTTAGCTGAAGGAAAGAAGCACGACGAAACGAATTTCAATCCACACTCCCGCACGGGGAGTGACTAAAAGTTCCGGCACTCGGATCACCAGGGGCGGCATTTCAATCCACACTCCCGCACGGGGAGTGACATATATTCCCTTCGCTTCTCAACCAGGCATTAACATTTCAATCCACACTCCCGCACGGGGAGTGACTGCAGCCCGCCGCCTTCCCTCTTTACACTCCGGGATTTCAATCCACACTCCCGCACGGGGAGTGACACTGGGACAGCTTCACCCTCTGCGAAGCCTTCGCAATTTCAATCCACACTCCCGCACGGGGAGTGACCTGCTGACATTATCGGCCAGCAGACCGAGGAAGGGATTTCAATCCACACTCCCGCACGGGGAGTGACCGGCAGCTCGCCGATCGGATCCAAGACCTATCCGACATTTCAATCCACACTCCCGCACGGGGAGTGACGCTGCTGCTGGGCCGTGCTGACGGCGAGTGGGGCATTTCAATCCACACTCCCGCACGGGGAGTGACAGCAAAAAACTCATTTTAATTTAAAATCAAGATTCTTTTTTGTACAAAATCACCAAATAGAACTCTCCCATTTCCTGTGTGAGCATAGCATTCCCTTCATCCCCCTTCCCTTTTTGGTGCGATCCTTTCTAGTCTTTCATGTTCACCTAGGGTTCGCACCAATTTATATCATCAAAATTCCTTCTGCATCATAAGAAGTCTTACAGCCAAAGTGTTCCACTTTTGTTCGGTAATTATTGCCCAAATAATAGAATCGCAGGCTGTCCTCTTTCTCATTAATCAGTGACACGAGCATGTCTTTCAGCAACAACAACTGGGAAGCATCCAGAATGCACTCAAATACAGAGTTCTGGACACGCTGTCCATAATTAACGCATTCTTTTGCAACTTTTCGAAGTCGCGTTCTTCCTGCCACACTTTGGGTGGAAACATCATATGTAATCAATACCAGCATTCAAACACCTACTTCCATAAAAATGGCGGATACGCTTCCATATCTCCCCGAATTGTCCGGGCCAGTAGCAAGGCTTGTACATAAGGAACCAGGCCCCATGGAATTTTTTCTTTCAGATACGGATGTGTTATGTTTTCCTTCTTGTGATTCTGCCATGCTGTAAAAAATACCTTCCTGCCGTTGTCATTTAAAAGAACCGCCCCATCCCTCTGTCTTTCAAAGTGGACGGCTTGTATTGCCTTCGTATTAATCAGTGTAAGGGCAAATCTGTCAGCCAGGATGGGCCTTAGTTCTTCCATCATGTCCAGTGCCAGGGACATCCTACCTGGCCTGTCACTATGCATAAATCCCACGTAAGGATCCAGGCCCACACTTGCCAGGGCATTGGCACATTCCCCGGCAAGTACAGTATAAGCGAAAGACAATATGGCGTTGATATTGTCAAGCGGTGGCCTACGGTTCCTTGTTGTAAATGCAAAATCCTCTTTCTGGTTCAATATCATGTCTCCAAATACAGAAAAGTACTGCTCTGCTGCTTTTCCCTCCATCCCACGGAGTTCATCCAGCCTGGTTATACCATCTATCCGGGACAGGGTGTCATACAAGATCCTGGATATCGTTTTCAGCCTCTCTGCATCTACGCGGTACGCATGGTCACGCAAAGTGCGTTCTATGCTCCACCTACAGTTATATATCTTTCCAACAATCACATTGCTGGCATAGGATATACTTCTCTTTTCATCATCCGATATCCTGTACTGCTCCTTTCTCAGCAGGACATTCCCATACTCTTTCCCCACCACCCTTGCCTGGAACCTGCCCCTGGGGGAGAAGAAACTCATCCCTATCTTCCGCTCGGCACAGGCACCCATCAACGCAGGGCTGGCTCCTTTATAAGTAAAACATATGATATTCTCCAAGGTATGGAGGGGAAATCTGCCAAGTGTTTTCTCACCATCCTGTATCACAATGTTCTCTCCATCAAGAGTCAGATAGCAGTTCTCTGTCATGACATATAGTGTATTCAGTAATTTTCGCATAGCACCCTCCTAATACATTTACCGTTGCACCTGTCAGATAAGCCCTATCACTGCGAAAATGTCCACCCCATAACCCAAACACAGCAAAACATCTGCTCTCACTCTTCTTGTATGCCCTGGCGTATGTACTCCCGTACCCCCATTGCTTTCTGTATCTTGGGAAGACACAGATTTTCCAGGGAACAGGCCTTACACCTCTTGGCTGGTTTCACTTGCGGCGTGTAGCCCTTTTGGAACAAGTCATGCATTTCCAAAGCCGTCCTTCTGACTTCTTCCCGCAGGGAGTCCGTGAATTCCACCTGGCTGCGCCGTCTGTTTTCCCCATAATACAGGAACCCTTCTGGTATCCTCACCTGGAACATCTCCTCCAGGCAGATGGCCTGGGCACAAAGCTGCAATTCATCCGCATTGTTTTCCTTGGGTAAACCATGCTTATATTCCACAGGGACAGGGAGCCATTTTCCCTCATATCCAAATAGATCTATGCCTCTATCATCCCTGTGACATTCCACCACATCACACTGGCCGCTCAGTCCAAGTTCGCGGGAGGAAATACGCAAACCCCTAATGGTCAGAAGATCCCCCCGCTTTTCAATGGAGCCTTCGTCATGTGCCTTCTTATGCATCAGCTCCCCGGCAGTTGTCCGCTCATTTTCGGCCCATTGCTGCTCAATGTGGATGATTGCCCACTGTCTCCTGCAGAATGCAAAATGCTGGATGCCAGAGAGCATGAGATAGTCTTCTTCTGCGTACATACTCAGACCCCTTCTATTTCTTCCAGTAACAAATTCAGGCTGAAAGGCTTCTATTCCTTGCAGATACAAGTTACCCCTTCCGGCAATTCCCGGGAAATTTCGACCTCATAATCCGCAAATCCCCTGGGAACCTCGATCCCTTCCCGTCTCTCTACCTTCACGGAGTCAAATAGTTTATAGGCAGGCGCACAGCCTAGTTCGCTGTTATGTCTGAATATAATCAGCTTTCTCACTGCCATTTTTCCTCTGGCAGCAGAATGGTCATTCTCAAACATATTCAAGATCGCCTGCCACAGCAGTTCCAGGTCTTCCTCGGAAAATCCCGTCACCTTTCTGGCCAGGTTCGCAGAAACGTATCCCTCCACACGATACAACCCATAGGGAACAATGTACTTTCTGCCCATCTCTGTTCCTTTTTTCTCCGCGTCACTCTCCGTTGTAATTGCCACCCTGGTAATCGTAACCTCCTGGGGCAGGATTGGATCCACTGACTTGGCAAAACCAAGCTGCACAGGCCCCCTCACCTGTCCGCAGTTCAAGTTGGCTTTTACAAATGTGGTCATCACAGCGCCGAAGGTCCGGATATCGTAAAAATTCTGGCACATGAAATCCCGTATCTTCCTGTCCAGTTCAGGATCTTCTTTCTTCAAGGCCTTCACTTTGTCTGCATCTACGCCCAGACGTTCAAAAGCCCTGGCATCACTACGGTTCAAGGGAACATTGTCTTTGATATATATCTCATACCCCGGCTCCCCCTCTTTGACCATCTCCACATAATTACGGACCTTCCTCTTAAGGCACACATCCGTCACCAGTCCATAGCCACTCTCCGGATCCACCCTGGGCATATTCCCCGCATCCGGATCACCGTTCGGATTCCCATTTTCCACATCAAAAAGTACCACAAAATCATACCTGTTTTGAATCGCCTCGCTCATCTACTTCTCCTCCTTCTTCTGATAACGTTTTTGTGTCTGGCAGTAATAGCCCAGTTGGAAAGATCCCTGTTTGGGCAGATTAAGGCGTCTGGGATATTCCTCTCCAATGCGTTCCATTAGACCACCAATCTGTTGATCAAAATAAATTTTCTGCCCATCGCTTAATTTCCGCAAATGCTTCTGCGCCAGATTGAGCAGTACGGGGAATACCTGTGCCGGGGTGGATGCCGCCGCATTAAAATATTTGTCCTTAATGGTTGCATTGATTCCCGGATTCGCTTCCTGCTGGATATGTTCCAACACGGCAAACAGCCTTCCCAGCGTGTACGGCACATTGTTACATTGTTCATTTAGTTCCATCTCCAATACCCCCTCTTCCCTGGAACAGTCCCTGTTCCCATTCTTCAGATAATATGCCTTGATAATGGCTGCCCGTCCCCGTGTAACATCTTTCTCGGCCCTGATCCGTATCATCACCCCGTTCAGCAGGGAGGCCGGATATGGCCTTCCCATAACCACTGCCTGCAGGGTATCTGCCGCCATCTGGGGAGATGGGGTTTTGTCCTTTGCATTCTTATTTACCGTCTCTGAAAGTAATTTCCACATGGGAAGGGTCTGAAAATTATCATACGCCGGTTTTACAATTTCCAGCCTTTTGTAATGCTCCCCCACATGCCTCAGCATATTGCCGAAGGAATCTGTCAGGAAAAAGCGAACCGTCAGCCTGGCGGCATTGGGTGCCAGCCCCAGCACATAAAAATGTTTTTCTGTATCCAGCCACTGGTCTTCTACCTTTATGGGTTCCCCCCGCTGGATCCTGTCAAAGATCATGCTTAACTCCTGATCCGTGATGCCTCCCCCTTCGTCTGCCCCAAACATGGCCGCCAGGCCCACATCCTGGTAGACTGCTCCCCCGCCTTCTGCCCAGTATACTACTGTTGTGTCTCCGATCACCTTTTTATGTGCCTTGTCCTCCAGCAGTTCGTTCAAGGCGGCTGCATAGGCAAACGCTGCATATTCCCCCACTGGTGCATTCCCACCTTGTTCCTTTTCATAGGAACAGAATGCCGGGGCATTGAAGGAGACCAGGGAAGTTCCCATGGCCTGCGCCCCGGTCACCCCCTTTATGGTAGGATGCAGTGTGGCCAAGGAGGCTTCCCTCCCTGTCACCATACATATGCCGGTATTCCCACTATCCGTCCGGTCATAATAGGCCTGCCAGGCCTGCCTTACCGCCCCGTCCTGCAAGACAGATTTCCCGTCAAAGTAAAACAGAATATTGGCTCCGGCCATAAGTTCTTTCTGGTTCTCTGCAAAAAAAGGCTGGCCCATTGCCTGTCCAGGATCCCAGGTCTCAAAATACCGAAGAACTGCCCTGGCCGCAGGTGTGTCCACTTCTCCCAGAACTTTCTGGTGAAGTTCCCTGCACGCCTGGAAACACTGTAGGCTTCTTTCCGGTTTCCCTTTTTCATCCACCCCGAACAAATATGTAGAATTATCACATAAAAAATTAGGTTTGATATCCACCGCACGTTTTACCGGCATGGGCACCTCCAATGTCCGTGGTGCCATCACCTCCTTTTTCCCTGTTTTCTGGGAGACACGTAATACAAAAAGATCTTCTACCCCCCCTTCCGTATCCAGGTTTAAGCCAAAAGACACTTTGGTCTTCCCCCAGCCCAGACGGGGCACCTTAGCCTCTTCCTGGCCCAGCAGGTCTTCATACCGCTTTACCAAAGCCTGCAAAATCATCTTACCACCTCACAATCTTCCAGATGAAGCACACCTTGCTCCAGCTTTGCCCGGAAAAACTGCGGCCTAATATCGGAAGCATCGCTGTAATCCATATCCCACAACATATATCCCAGATCCCTGGTCTCACCGATGGCCGGGATCTCTCCGTCCTGCCATTCCCGGAATGCCGCCGGGAACTCCCGGCAGCCGAAATAGGGCTGATGATAACACTGCCCCCTGCGGAGTCGGCGTTTTATAATATCCTGGAATTTCCCAGGATTATCACTTGGCGCCGCATGTAATGTCATATCAAAATGCGCCTCAACCACATAGTGCACATTTTGTAAGACCAGGGCCGAACGCTGCTGTATCTCATCTGAAGTGCATAAGAATAGCGATGTTCTCCCTCCCGTCATGGCTGATCTCACATTGCCGGCCGATATCTTGGCTTTCACTTCATTCCGCTTTATGTTCGTCATCCGAATAGGGGAGAGTACATAAATCTTATCAATGACCCACTTAAGGCCCGGATGCCAGAATATAGCTTCCAGCAGCCCCCTGGCCGCCGAAGGTGTCATCACGTCATAAGATACCCGTTCTACTTTCATCTCGGGTCTGGAAAAGCAGGCATAATCCCCCCATGCCTCTACTTTGACTGACATAAGCATCACCTCCTTTTTTAAAATTTCATTAATGATTTTATGTGTTAAATTCCTTGCGCATTTATTATGCCACATTTTTTCTATAAAGTCAATTGCTATTTATTACCTCTTGCAAAAATTTTCTCTTTCGAATACAATATCCATGTCGCTTAGTCAATAATCCGTCACGAAACACTGTAGACGCACTATCGTGCGAGGCATGTAATTTATAATGCCATAAACAGCCGAATACTGGCCCTGTAACATGCACCTGTGATTTGCAAGCCAAGCTTAGGCCACAAGTTGACTTAACACAAGACTGCCCATCTCATTATGCATAAAATCCAGTGGCCCCAACACAAACAACGGCGCAGCACCCAGAGACGGGAATTGACCCTTGTGGCATTCGAAAATATCCATGTATACATGGCTATTTTTCTCACTGCTTGCAGGAATAAAGCGTGGGTTGAAAAATTAATGATTTTATGTGTGCTGTCCATGGCGGCAGGTCTCATCTGCCGCCATCCAAAAGCGCATTCCACACATCACAGTTCCTTATACAAAAATTCCGATTCCTGTATCCACATCCATCTGCAATCCTGTGTCCATGCAATATTTCGACATATCCCGCAGCACAAAACCAGAATCCCCTATCTGCTCCAGGCATCCCCCATCCCACAGTGCTTTCAGATGATCGGGATACACATTGACAGCATATTGCCCCAACTTCCGAAATGTATTCCTATCTGCCTTTCCTGCCAGGACTTCCTCCGCTAAGGCTTCTCCTTCCTCCAGGGGAATATAAATTGCCGCTGTGTCATGATCTATTAAATGGAACTTTCCAGCCACCGTGGCAAAGGGGAAACATTTTCCGTCTATTCCCTTCTCCATTGTCTTCAGAATCCCTTTCTGGTCAAGGTTCTCCTGTCCCAGCAGTTCTCTGTAAAACTGGAAATAATATGTAACTGCCTCTTTGCTGGCCACATCTTTATATTTTTTCTGTACCCATTGGTATGCCGATATATTCTGATCCAGGTATCGGGATCTGTTATCCTCCAGCCGGAATACAGATACTACGCTTTCCTCTGCCTGCCGTTTTCCTTCCCTGTTACATCTCCCTGCGGCCTGGATCACCGAATCCAGTCCAGCCTCCTGCCGGAACACTTCCGGAAAATCCAGATCTACTCCCGCCTCTACCAGGGAAGTGGCAATCACCCTACAGGGTAGTCCCTGGGCCAGCCTTTCTCGGATCTGGACAATTTTCTCCTTTCTGTCAGCAGGATACAACAGCGTAGTAAGACAGCAGGCTCCCTCCTGCTCTATCTGCCCATAGATTTCCTGGGCGGTCTTCCGTTTATTTACAATACAGAGATACTGTTGTTTTCCTGCAAGGCCTTCCACCAGGTCCTGTAAGCTCAGGGTACCAATATCTTTGATACAGGTACGTCTGAACACCTCATACATATTCCCGGAATCCTCACAGATCTCTCGCATCACCAGATCCGGAAGATATTTTTCAAATATCCCCTCCAGGGCAGGCTGGGTGGCTGTACACAGAATGGCCGTACTCCCATAGTTGGCCACCAATTCCGAAATCGCAGCCACACATGGCTCCAGATACGCCACAGGCAATGTCTGTGCCTCATCAAAAATAATCACGCTGTTGGCAATATTGTGCAGTTTTCTACACTTTGCACTCTTACAGGAATACAACGACTCAAAAAACTGGACTGCCGTGGTTACAATAACAGGCTTGTCCCAGTTTTCCGTAGCCAGAACTTTCCGGTAGGCTACTGTGTCCTGCGCCATATCCTCTGCCATCTCATATAGCACTCCAGAATGATGCTCCAGGACATTTTCTTCCCCTAAAATATCACTAAAGATGGCAGCGTTCTGGTCAATAATAGATGTATACGGAATTACATATATAATACGTTTCATCTTGTGGGCATTTACATGCTTTAATGCAAATCCCAGAGACGCTGTAGTCTTCCCTCCGCCGGTAGGCACTGTCAGTGTATAGATCCCTTTTCCCAGAGCCCCGCCCTTTTCCATACAGTCCTGCAGAATCCTTGTCCGGTTTCTGCAAAGCTGTTCTTGTTTTTCGTTCTCAAATACTGTCCTTCCCATCCAGGGCTCAATATGGCGCCGGAATCGTCCGAGAAGCTCCTCGAACGAATCATATTCCCCCCTTCCCACGCCTTTCTCGCCCATAAATGCCTCCGTATCCAGATAGTCAGCATCTACAAGGCAGGAATAGAGCATACGAATAAAGAAGGACATTGTAAATACAGGGTGCTTCCCAGTGGCACAAAAAGCCGGAATAGAAGCTTTCAAGGGCATAATATCCCTTTTCCATTCCCCGTATTCCGGCACATTACCCTTTAATCTTCCATAGAATGTCCCATCCTGGGGCAGGGCCTGCTTTTCCAGGCCGCCATCCAGCAGTCCAGAGTGATGGCCTGCCACGGCCATTGCCATAGGAATATTTCCAAGGGACATCTGACGAAGTTCCTTTGCCCCTGCTGTAGAATGATCTACTTTCCTGGTATGCTCCGGATCCCGGATTCTTTTCTGGAACTCTGCAGAATACTTCCCTATATCGTGCATGAGGCCGCACAGGTAACCTACATCTCCACATCCAAATTCCGAAGTAAATTGCCTTGCCCGTTCTGCAGTGCCCAGTAAATGCTCCTTTATCGTCTGTATTTCGCCCGCACCATTGATATGCGCTATCCAAATATCCATTTTCCTATCCTGTATCATCCTTTTATCTTTTAATTTTATTTTCTTATGGAATAATTTTACAACATATTTGATTATATGTCAAATGAAAAAAGCTTTATATCATAAACCCTATCTTCCTTTCCACCTTCCTGCTACTTCAAAATAATCCTCAGTACATCCAATCACTGCCCAGGCCCCTTGGTAGTGAAAAGATTATCCCGCTCTTTCTACGTTACAGTCTCCTAACTGTACCGTTTAGGCTCCGATGGTGCCTTTCTTTTTTACGAATAAATAGTGAAGTGTTTTATATAAAACCAATGTATTGTATAAAAACAGGCTGTAAGGAAAGGCAGAAATATATACACATTTTCCAAAACAGCCTTAAATATTCTTCTGCTTCGCTTTCTGTAAGCTGGAAACGTCTCTACAATTTTTCCAACTGTGCAGTTGCAATCCAATGGCTTGCCTGCATGCAATTCATTGCGATGCAGGCGAACGATTGGATTAGCAACCCAATGCCAAATGAGCAAAACGCGGATGCTCAGCAGACGCAAAAGCGCGTAAGCGCGGGTTTTGCGAATGTGGGAGTTAGGTTGGATGCTCAAAAGAGCGTCCAACCGCACAGTTGGAAATTATTCCAGGATGCGCTCCCTGGTCATCCTTGTCTCCAGCCGGATCACCGCCAGTTCCAGGAGGTCATTATACCTTTTACCGGAATAGTTCAGACAGGACACTGAACTGTTACCTTTTACCCTGCTTCCCACCCATCCCTCAGAAGTCCATAAAGATAAAAGTCTACCCAGTTCCCATCGTTGTCCCTTGTATGGCTTCGCTGGATCCCTTCCAGCTGCATGCCCAGCTTTTTCATCAGGCCTACTGATTTTACTCCGTCAATGGTTTCGGCAAATATCTTGTGCGCGTCAAGCCGATGAAACGCATAGTCAATTACCGCCCTGCAAGATTCATACGCATATCCCTGCCCCCAGAAGTCTCTGTTGAAAAACCAGCCGATTTCGTAGACATCCTCTACAAGCGGGTGGAACAGGATATAGCCAATCATTCTGCCGCTGTCCCTATGGTCTACAGCCACAGCAGCATTTTTCCCTATGCAGAACTCTGACAGGAAGTGGGAAGTTTTTTCAAAGCTGTATGCGGGTTCACAGTTCTTCATTACTTCGGCATTACCCAGGATAGCATACAGGTCTTTGGCATCGTCCATTGTGTAGTTACGGATTACAACCCTCTGCGTCTCAATATGCATCTGCATTGCCCCTTTCGACTACCACTTTTCCCTACCTACAGCAGGGCATCCAGCTCCTGTTCCATGTGAGTAAACCACTCTGTCTGCCTGTAGCTGTCAAATCCTTCCCTGGCCAGCTCCTTTTTCAGAAGATGCAGCACCTGCTTATTGTCAGAGGGAGCGGCCTGCACATGCCAGTTCTTCACCAGGGGATGGGACAGGTCATGTTCCTTAACAGACATGGACTTCCAGGCACATTCCAGAGCACGGGACAGTTCGTATCTTGCCATCTCCTCCCCATCTCCAAGTAAGCTCCCGTCTTCCGCTATGGCCTTATGCATGATGCACATCAGACGCAGGTCTTCGAAGCCCATGTCATCGTCCGGATACACGATCTCATATAATTTCGTGACCGCCCTTTCCACCTCACATATATAGGCAAGGCCTCCTGGCATGTCCTTACGGCCACATACCTGCATAGCCATATAACATAACCGGTTCAATATCCAGTAGTTTGCATAGCTGAACTGTTCTTCCAGATCCTTTCCATCCTTTAGGATCTGCATAAACAGGCTTTCCTGGCAGTGCATAATCTGGCCGGCCTTCCCTGCCCAGAATTCTGCCATGTCCTCATTCCCGCTTTCTGAATAAGTCCTGGCAATCTGTTCAATTGCCTGTCCTTTGTAATAGCTCCCCGCATCACTGTTGTAAATTTCCGTCCCTATCTGGATAATTTCCTTCTGATACCTAACTTTGTCTGTGTCAAAGTAACTGGACATCAGCATCTCTTTCACCCCTATATGATTGGGCAGTTTGTGGTAAGCCTCCTGCCATAATGGAATCAGAGCCTCCCTCTCCCCATTACGGAACAGTTCACAGGCCCTGTCTTCGTATTCCTGGTACAGTTCCTTCTCATCCATCTTCTCTGCCTGTAGCAGTTCATCAACGGTAATGCCAAAAAAACGGGCAATATCTGGCAGCAGGGAAATGTCTGGGTAGGTATTGGAATTCTCCCATTTGCTCACTGCCTGGAATGAGACATTCAAGTATTGTGCCAGCTTCTCCTGTGACACATTTTTTTCTCTTCTTAAGTTCTTCAGCTTATCTGCCAGGTTGATCTCCATATGCACTATTTCCTTTCCTATACTCCTTTTTGCTGCGTTACAGCTACCTTCTGATTATATTGGAATATGCACTTCTGCGCCATAACCTGGCATTTGAATTTTTGCAGGGCAGTTCAACTATCTGTGGAGAATGCTCAAAGCTTTCACAGCATTCACCTGGTCAGCGCCATGCCGTCACCGTCCCAGCCAGGGCGACCAACAGTGCTACTGCCAGAACAATTATTCTACTTTATCATACTTCATCCCTGTGGCGCTCCAACGGTCACAGATCTGTGACCCTGCCAGAACCAATCTGCCATTTTCAAACCGCAGGATAACTGGCAGCCAGTCCACATAAAATTCTTTTTGATTCTTGGGCGTCAGCTTCCGCTCCGTTCCGTCAGAATCAATCATGGAAAGGTTTTCCACTTTGATGCTATAACCCAGTTCCCTGTTTTTATAGATACCGTTCGGCGCACAGGCCTCTATATCGGGGGTGCGCCCAATACCTAAAAATGACAGCATTTCATCTTCCAGGTCAGTCCAGTTCCCTTTTGATATTTCAAGGGAAATCTTGTTTCCTGCAAAGGAATGAAATAATTGGTTGGCCATTGCATTATAGTCGCGCAAAAACTGCTTAAAACCTTCCGCTCCACCAGGTTTGTCCTGGTAATATGGCCGGTTTTTATCCCTTTGATAAAGATAGTCCAGATAGGAAGTCCCACGGTCTTTTTCCAGATAGGCAATTGTTGCTTCCGCATTTTTGCGGTATAAAAATGCAAGGGATGGATGGAGAGGTTTTATGACAGCCCCAATCTCACTGACAAAGTCCTGTAATTCTTCACAGGGTCTGTTTTCAAACAGGAATCGGAATATCTGATATTGAAAAATGGCGCTGTCTACTATATAGACTTTACCCGCGTTATGCAGTACCTGCCGGGTAAAATAGTTCCATTTGTCCAGCGCAAATAGTTTATACTTCTCGATGGGAAATTCCCAGGTGTCAAACTGTGATAATGCCTGGTAAGCTCCCTGATCAAATTCATCTCTGTAATGCCATTGGATTAAGTTCAAATCTACCGTAACCGTGTTTTCCCTGGCTATGGCTATTTTGTCAAGAATGCCGGCTGCTGCAGGGTATTCTTTTATAAAATGCCTGTATTCCTCCTTTGTAAATCCCACTTCATCAAAAAATAATACAGGGTGTGGCATGGCTACTTCATGGATCCATTCTGTCCCTATACCATGCCTTTCAAGCTGTATCTGTAGAAACCGCGAGTTGGTAGTTTTTCCGGTAGAAGGCATGCCTTCCAACAAAATCAACCGTGAATCTGTCATGCCCATTTTCTCCACACACATTCCTTTCCGCTTCTGTGCCTTAGCACAAGAATTTCCTGTCTTTTACCAATACAGCAACGTTTCTCAAGCCAGATAAGCCCTGGATAAGCCCTTTGTGAAGGACAATATCCTTCTGGGCCAAGTCAACCTTATTGACTTGGCTCATTGCTCGCGGGAATCGTCTCATCTGGATATCCCCATCTGCTGTCCGGGGTGCTCCAGTCTCTCCAATGCATCGAAAGCAGCTGCCACCGCCTGCTCCCTGGCAGGGTATTGAGCCTTGCAGAATTCATTGTCAATAGAATATCTCCATGTATTTCCGGTTTTTGCATTGTGATACAGGACAATTATATGGCCATGTATCTTAAGGTATTCATTGCCTTTCTGGGAGCGTTTCCAGTCTTTCTGGAAAAAAATTTCCCTCCGCGTCTGCCGTTTCTTGAATTCGGACTCCCGGCGTCTGGCGTTTGCGATATCTCCCTCCATTTTGCCTGCGCATACGCAGCCTACAGAAAGATGGTGGTACCCTGGATGTTCCATCTGGTGAGCGTATCGGATGATCTGGTAGCCGCACATCTGGCAGATGCCCACGGGTTCCCCCAGGTCCACCACATCCACGCAGGTCCAGCCGGAATGTGGAACATCGTCCCGTTTCCACAGATTGGACGCATTTTCTTTCTGCTGCTGGAGCAGGGTCTGTTTTATAGTGACAGCGTCAATGGATTCTGGCTCCTGGAGTATCGGCGCATTTGTCTTTCCTGGATTTTCGGCAGTTTCTGTTTCATCTGTTGCCATCTCTATCGTCCCTGCTGCCCCTGTTGTCCCTGTCCTCTTCTCTGTTATCTCTACAGTTTCCTTCCTTATAGTACTCTCTGACTCTGTGGATTCCGGCTTTGCAGTATATTGTACCTCCGGGGCTTCCCGGCCTGCGGCATGCTCTGCCTCTGATTCTTCCTGACTCGCAGTATACTCTGCCTCTGTAGGTTCCTGGCCTGCAGTACACTCTGCCTCCGGGGCTTCCCGGCCTGCAATAGGCCCTGCCTCCAAGGATTTCCGTTCTGTCCCCAGTTCTTCCCAACCTGCAATAGGCCCTGCCTCCAAGGACTTCCGCTCTGCCCCTCCAGGCTCCTCCGCAGGCAGAATCGTTTTCCTGTCTATTTTTTCATGCCCCTTCAGAAAATAATCTGCCGATATATTCCGGGGAAGCTGCAGCCTCTCAAACCGGATGGAATAGCTTCCCCGCTTCGCATCAATGGCCTCGATCCTGCCCTTGCCGAAGACATGGTGCTCCACCCCGTCGCCCACCTGCCTGCTTGCGGAGACGGGTTCCTGCTGCAGTTCCCGGTTCAGCTTCGCGGCATATCCCCTACTTTCCTTCCACAGTTCCTCCGAAATCCGGCCTATCCGGACATAATTCTCCTCCCCGATCTCCTCCAGGAACCGGGAGACCAGCTTCTGCATGCCGTTCTGGGAAGTCCCCTCGGATTCCATTAGGAAGAGATATCTCTGCGCCCGGGTGATGGCTACATAACAGAGCCTGCGCTCTTCCTCCAGGCCCAGTTTTTTCCGCTCCCCCAAGGTCTTGGAAGAAGGAAATATCCCCTCCGTGAACCCCAGGATGAACACCACCGGGAATTCCAGCCCCTTGGAGGAATGGATGGTCATCAGCTTCACGGCATCCTTTTCCTCATCCCCTTCCTCACCAGACTGAAGTGCAATCTGGCGCAGGAAGTCCTCCAGACTCAAATCCTCGCCGAACTCCCGCTCGAACTCATTGGCAATGCGCTTGAACTCCGCCAGGTTGTCCAGGCGCTCCTCGTCCCCCAGTTCCCGGATATAACCCTCATAGCCGGAGTCCTCGGCCACCCGGTTGACAATTTCCGAAATGCGTTGCGTGTGGTGGCTTTCCTGCATACCGCGGATGAACTGTACAAAGGCTCCCGCATCGCTGTTCTGGAATTCCCGGTCCTCCAGATGCCCCGCAAGGGTCTCAAAAAGGGTGGCAGGCCGGTTCTGTCCCTGCACCTCCGTCCCGGAAGCGCTAAACCGTCCCTGTCCCTCCGGCTCCAGATCGGAAACGCTAAGCCATCCCTGTCCCTCTGGCCCCAACCCGGAAAACGCCATCTGCCCAAAAGGCTGATCCCTGCCGCCCTTCCGCGACCCCGCGCCATGTTCCCGCAGTTCCTCCAGGTAACCCATCTTCGCCCGGCCGAATCTCCTGCGGGGCGTGTTCACAATCCTCCGAAAGGACATGTCGTCCCCATAGGCGATCAGCTTCAGATAGGCCAGCATGTCCAGAATCTCCATCCTCTGATAAAAACGGACGCCGCCGAAGATTTCATAGGGAATGTTCTTCTCCACCAACTTTTTCTCTGCTACCCGGGACAGGAAGCCGGAGCGGTAGAGGATGGCGAAATCTGAGTACCGCAGGCCCTCCTTGACCTGGAGAAGCTTAATATTTTCGATCACCCTGTCCATTTCCTCAAAATCATCCTTGGAATGATAATGAACCACTGGTTTCCCGTCCAAATTCCTGGTGAACAGATCTTTCTTCAGCCGTATCTCATTTTTCTCGATGAGGGTGTTGGCACACCGCAGGATCTGGGGCGTGGAGCGGTAATTCTGGTTTAAAATGATAGTGCGGGTAGGTTCATGGGTCTTGTCGAAATCCACAAGGAGGCGCACATCGGAACCCCGCCACTCGTAGATGTTCTGATCCGGATCCCCCACGATCATCAGGTTCCGGTACTTCCCGGACAGCAGTTCCACCAGGCGCATCTCTGTGGAAGAACTGTCCTGAAACTCGTCTACCATGATATAGTTCAGCCTGTCCTGCCATTTCTCCCGAACAGCTTCTTCCGTCTCCAGCAGGTACAGGGCAAAGGAAATCAAGTCATGGAAATCCAGGGAATAGGTGGCCTTCTGCCGCTGTAAGAATTCCTCCATGATGCGGTCGTCCTGATTGCGGATCTCAGGCAGAATCTGGACAGGCTTAGGGCTGCACATCCTGGGCACATACCCTGTGTCCCGTTTCACATGCCCAATTTTCCTAAGCATGGATTCAAAGCTGGCGTAGTCCAGTTTCAACTCAAACTTCTGGTAGATCTCACTCAGGATGGCCTTCTGCTGCTGGGAGTCGATAATCTGGAACTGACGACTTAAGAACAGCTTCTCCGGGTTCTCCCGCAGAAGCCGGTTGCAGAAACCATGATAGGTGCAAACCAGGCTGATCTCGTTCTCTCCCCCGATCAGCGCACGGATCCTCTTCTTCATCTCCCCGGCAGCCTTGTTGGTGAAGGTCACACACAGGATGTTGGCAGGGTCTATGCCATAGTCCTGCACCAGATAGGCATAACGGCTCACCAAAAGCTTCGTCTTCCCGCTGCCCGCCCCTGCGATGACCCGCACGTACCCTTCGGTCTCCAGCACTGCCTCCTGCTGTCTTTCATTGAGATTTTCCAGTAAATCCGCCATAACACAGCCCCCGTATCCGATGTCCTTCCCTTGGCAGACCGAAGTTTGCACTTCTTTTCCACGTCTGCCGCCAGATTTTGAATGCCCTCTTTCTATTTGATTGTACCAAGCTGTTTGCGCGGCAGCAAGTTCTAAAGATAAATTTCTCCGAAATCCTCTGCCAAAGTAAACCTTGTCTTCGTCATCTTCGCCGCCAGAAAGTACACGCTCATGGTGTAAAAGACCATCTCCCTTGGCGTTGCAAGAAAGGAAAACTTTTTATTCTCTATTCGTTTATTTTCCAATAACCTTTTCTGTCAGAACCTACACGGATGATCTTTCCCAATTCCCGTAGCTTCTTTATGATACGGCTGATCTTTCTGACGCTGAATCCGGTTTTCTTACTTAATCTCTGGGCCGTAATGTCCGGTTCGTTTTCCAAGGTTTGTAAAATTTTTATTTCATCGCCATTTTCATCGCCACTCCATTTATCAGCAGGAACATTTCCCTTTTCCACCGAAAACAGGAAAATGACCTTGATAAAATGTTCTGATATTTCAAAAATACTTTCATCATATGCCTTCAATATGCCGCTCATTCCAGAGCCAAGCTGTTCCACCAGCCCTACATCCCTAAACACACGCATTTGTTCCCGATTTCCGGGCATACTACTACAGCAAAAAAATCCTTACGGCTCTGTCCCTGAATTAAACCGCCATAAGAAGTAAACTCCATCCTGTCACTAAAAATTTCAAATACCGGTGGAATTTCCCTTGAAAAATCATTATGAACAATGGCATTGATCAAAGCCTCCCTCATCGGAACCGGCTCTACCAAATTTTTTTCTACCCTCTTTGTGCTGGTCACTTTTGCCTTGGTAACATTCTCAATCTTCATTTTTTCCAGAACATAATTCGTTGCCTTGATCAACGAACAATATCCATATTCCTCATTTTCAGTCAGATCTACCTTATCCCTTCCTGCATATTTGGCCACCTTAATAGAAACGCCGTTTTCATCTGCCAACAGATAAGCAATATAATTGTATCTTCCATCGGGAGTAAGCAATTCAAGGCTATTAGCGAACTGCTTATTTAATTCCAGTCCAAGCGCTGATGGCAGAATATTGTTTTTGATCCTGTCTGCTATCTTTAATTGCATATCATCAAATCATTCATTTTTTGCCAACCTATTCCCTCTTTACATCATCCACCCCGTCAGCACCACACTCATCACCGTCCCCGCCAGGGTGGCCAACAGCGCCCCCGCCAAGGTGAAGCGGGTCTTGGTCACCTTCGCCGCCAGGAAGTACACGCTCATGGTGTAGAAGACCGTCTCCGGTATGGTGTCAATAGGGGGAAATACTTTTCCCTCGTCTGGGGCGATTTCCCCTGTGTAGCAAAAAAGGACATCATTTCATGCCCTTTTTGTACTTTGTGACTTTATCTGAGTCGTATGGCCTTATCTGAGCCACTTAATCCGCAGCATTTGGGGGAATTGCTCACACTGTCACGGCGGTATCCCGGAGGTGCAGAAGGTCCTCTTCCGTCAGCCCTGTGATCTTCATCACCTTAACCATGTCTATGTCCTCGTCCAGCATAGCCTTTGCCATCTCTTTTGCTACCTCTCTTGCCGCTTCTTTGGCCGCCTCTTTTGCTCTCTTGTTTCCATGGCAAACGCTTTGGCCTTCGCTATGTAATTCAAATATTTAATTTTATTGATTCTTTTATAAACTGACTCATAATTCACAATCGCATATGTCCCATCCTCTAAAAGGAACAGGTTGTCAACGCTTTTTTCATTTGCGGATATTTTAGGCAGATCTGTTGGCAAAAGCGCTTGAATGCGCGGAAGATCAATGCCATAGGCCGCAAAACTCTTTTCTTTATAAGTCTGGCCTAATATCTTGAATAAAATGTCCTTGTTTTGGTAAGCAATTCCTTCCATCTCTTTTCTCCTTGTATTTTACCACAAAATAAATGCGGTGTCATTTTGAAAAAATATTTTTACAGTACCTGCTGTTGCCTGCCCTCCCTCCATTCAATCTTGATGTCCTCTGTGCCGTTTACTACTATTTTCTCTACATAATAGTCTACGACTTCAAATGTGATCCTGCTGTCACCTCCAAACACCTCCTTTTCTCTCTCCGTATGGGTGCTCTCTGCAATTTTCACTCCCTTCTGTGATGCCGTATCTGTTTCTCTGTAAACCGCCTTTTCATGTAACGCCTTTCTCCTTTCCTCATATTCTTCTCTTGTAATCAGCCCCTCTGCATACATCTCATAATCTGCCAGCAGCACCTGACCTCTGATTCCCGCCTCCTTCTGTGCGCCTTTTAACTTTTTATCCTCCTGACTCGCTTTCACAGAATCAATCCGAGGCACGGAAACCGAAGAACACGGCGTCAGGCTTTCCGGTATGGTCTGCCCCTCAATTTTTTCCAGTATTTGTTTCTCCAGGAAATCACTGTGGGCTGTCATGCCTTTTCTTCCCATTGTCCGGCATCTTGGACAGGCATAATATTCCACTCCCTTATGCCCGCCGCTTTTCGTCATGTTTCCGTAGCATCTGCCGCAGATTAGCTTGCCGGAAAATGCTGCAGGACTTCCTGCTTTCCTATCCCGGTTTTTCGATTTTCCCTTAAGAATATCCTGAACCTGATAAAAAACTTCTTTATCAATGATCGGCTCATGAGTCCCCTGCACGATGATCCACTCTTCCCTGTCTTTCTTCTTACAGTTTTTGTCGCACATTTTGACTCTTTCTTCCTTTCCGCCCACCATATCGCCTATATAAACCTGATTGCGGAGAATAGAAAGCACTGCGCCGCCATTCCAGCACATTCCTTTCACATACTGTTCATCCCGAAAGGTAAGCATCCCTGCTGCTATCAAACGCTTATTGGGAGACGGGATCTCCCTCCTGTTTAATTCCTGTGCGATCCTGTATGCAGACTCCCCCTGCAAGTATTGATAAAAAATGTCCTTTACGATTGGCGCCGTACCTTCATCTATCACCAGCACTCCCTTATCTGTCTCCGATTTCCAGTAACCATATGGCGGCTTGGCAAAGATACATTTCCCCTTTTCCACCTGCTGCCTGCGAGCAACCTTCAGTTTCCTGGACAGTTCCTTGCAGTAATAGTCATGGATGATGCCCTTAAAGGCCATATCCATTCCCGGCAACTGATAAGCAATGCTGTCACTGTCATAGCTGTCATTCACGCAGATAAAGCGGACTCCGAAAGCAGGAAATATTTTTTCCATATAATAGGCTGATTTTAGGTAGTTTCTTGCAAACCTGGACAGATCCTTTACCACAATGGCATAGATTTTTCCTTCCTCCACCATTTTCAACAAAGCCTGCATGGCTGGGCGCTCCATGGATGTGCCGGAAAATCCGTCGTCCACAAACTCACACACTTCATATCCCACCGTATCAAGATGCCTTTTTACATACTCCCGCAAAATCTCTCTTTGGTTGCCAATGCTGTTACTCTCCAGGTCTTCCTCTATATCCTCGTCATGCTTGGACAAACGCAGATATAGGGCAATGATTTTCTTAACGCTCACTTGATTCCTCCTCGACCACTGTACACAAACTGCGGAATTCATCCTCAAATGAAAAGACAATTTGAATTTCCCTGCTGCTGATCACTACAATCTCTGAAACAAGGAGTGAGAGTAACTCCCTTGTTATTTCCTGCGACTTTCCAAATTCCATCAACACTGCTATATAGGGATTCTCCAGTTTTACAAGCTGCCTGTAATCCGTGATTTCTTTTTCACTCTCCCTTATCCTCTGTTCCAGACGGACAACTTCTTCTTTATACTGCTTTTGTATCCTTTTATAGTCCATCTGCTCCAGAATACCGTCCGCCAGATCCTGATAGCTGTCAGAAAGCAATTCTTTTTTCCGTGTGACTTCTTTATATAATGCCTGCAAGTCTCCCTCCATGCGCCTAATCTTGCGCTGGCAGCTTGCCTGTACCGTCTTCTGGCTAAAGGCTATCCGTGTATCCTCCAGCACGGAGATGTACTGGAACAGCACCTTCTTCACAATGGACAGCAGCACTTCTTCCCGTATCATAACCAGCTTATAGGAATTGCCTTCTTTATCAAGTGCCTTGGGCGAACGATACGCCTTAACCAGAACCTGACCCGCCTGTTTCCTGTAGCAAGTCTTGCATAAGGTAAGCCCGCTGTTTGCCGCCTTGAGCATTCCTTGAAAAAGGTATATTTCTTCATCCGCAGCTTTGGGGCTTTTGTCATTTTCCCTGTGAAAACTAATTTTTTCCCTCTGGCTTTGGGCTTTTTCAAACAGATTCTCCGTGATGATCGCATCATGGGTATTTTCTACAGTAACTATGTCCTGCTCCCTGCTGCAACGCTTACCCTGTATCATCCTCCCCAGGTAAACCTCATTTGCAATGATCCCACGGATAGACTGATACCTCCACAGTTTCCCCTGGGGCGAGGGAATCCGTAATCGGTTTAATTCCCTTGCGATTTCCGAATAGGACTCACCCTCCCCGAACATCCTGAATATCTGCCTTACGACTGCCGCCTCATTCTCATTTACCACAAATCTTCCCTTTCTCTGCTGATCCTTTTTATACCCGAAAGGCACAACAGATCCGGTAAATTCTCCCCTGCTGCGCTGGACATGCCTCGCACTGCTGACCTTTTGGGAAAGGTCCTTGGCATAGGAAGCGTTGATAATGTTTTTCAGCGGCAAAAGCAGCCCTGTATCTTCCGGTTTCAAGTTTTCACTGTCATAGCCGTCGCTGATTGCAATAAAGCGGACGCCCATAAAGGGAAATACCTTTTCCAGATAATTACCTGCCTCAATATAATTCCTGCCCAGCCTGGACAAGTCTTTTACAATAATGCAGTTTACCTTTCCTGCCTTGGCATCCTCCATCAGCCTCTGCCACTGAGGCCGGTCAAAATTAGTGCCTGTACAGCCGTTGTCGCAGTAAATATCCACCAACTGAAACTCCGGTTTCTCCCGAATATATTCCAGAAGAAGTTCCCTCTGGTTCCTGATCTTCTCCGTCAAGTCACCTTCCTGTTCTTCCATGGATAAGCGTACATATAAGGCCGTAAGGAAAGCATATTGTTCCACAGCCAATGAAAACTCTTGTTCCTTGACATTTTTGCGGGAAACCCTTGCCATATCCTCACCCCCGCTTTCCATCATCCGGCAAAACCGCCATAACACCGCAGCGTTCCTCCAGTACGGCCTTTGCAATATCAAACTCGTCTTTGTACCGAAACTGCACTTCTATTTCATTTGCGGAGAACACTTTAACCTGCTCCACCAATGTAACTAATAAAGAGCGGTTCAGTTTTTCCACGTTTCTATGTACTGTAAATTCCTCCAGCCATCTCTGCAGCACGGTATTCCCCTGTAAGAACTGTTCCTTTTTCTGCTGCAGTTCCTCTTTTTTCTGTTCGGCATCCCGTTCCCTCTGGCGGTAAATCATTTCAAAATCCTTATATTCCTGACGGCTGATAAACTGATCGTGATAATCCTCATAAAGCTTCAGTTTCAGCCTGCCGATTCTTTGAATCTCTTTTTCCTGTTCCTCCACCAGCAGATCAATACTTTTCAATTCCTGCTCTTTCAATGGTATGGACCGTATCTCTTCCAGCAATTCGCCCATCTGAATGATAGATGCTATATGCTGTCTGATCGTCTGTGTAACCGCCTGCTCCAGCTTGTTTTCCCGGATGCAGACACCGCGGCACCGCAGGATTTTCTTCTTATCATAGCAGCCATAATACACATACGGCTTTCCCTTCAAGGTTTTCTTATACCTAAGCAGTTTTTCGCCGCATCGGCCACAGACTGCGAGACCGGAAAACAGGTAAACAGTTTCCTCACCGGGGCTGGTCCTCAGATCATTCGCCAGTATTTTCTGCACAATATCAAAGGTATCCTTTGCCACAATAGGCTCATGCCTGTTCTCCACACAATACCATTGCTGCGGTTCCCTTTTCCTGCGGGCCTTTACCTTGTAGTTGATGCTGTACGTCTTGCCCTGTTCCATTACCCCCAGATAAACCCTGTTTTCTAAAATATGCCGGATCACAAGCGGCGACCACAGGGCTTTCCGGTTCCGTTGGAAATGACACTTAAAATTTTCCCCATGCAGACGCTTGTATTCCGCCGGAGACGGCACTCCCTCCTGGTTCAGCAGGTCTGCCAGTTTACCGTTACTCATCCCGCCGATTGTCAGTTCAAAGATTCGTCTCACCACAGCGGCGGCCTCTTCATCCACAAGAAAGCAGTGAATGTCTTCCGGCGCCTTTTTATACCCGTAAGGGGCAAACGAACCCACATACTCCCCCTTCTGCTGTTTCATTTCAAGGCTTGTACGGGTTTTAATGGAAATATCCCGGCAATACGCATCATTCACCAGATTCATAAAAGGGATCACCAGCTGCTCATTCCCGCCGTTTGTAACGGCGCTGTCATAGTTTTCACTGATTGCAATAAACCGCACACCATAGACCGGAAAAATTTCTTCCAGGTATTTCCCCACTTCAATATAATTTCTTCCAAACCGGGATAAGTCCTTGACGATCACACAGTTTATGACTCCTGCCTTTATGTCCTCAATCATCTGCGTAAAAGACGGGCGCTCAAAATCCACGCCTGAAAATCCATCGTCAGCATATTCCTTTACAATTTCAATTTCCGGATAGGATTTTACATATTTTTGGATAAGGTCTCTCTGATTAGAAATACTGTTGCTTTCATTCCTTGCGCCCAAAGTCGCTATCTCATCCTCCCGGGACAGCCGCTTATACGCTCCAGCATAGTATTTCTGGTTTGAAATACGCATGGCTACCTCCTAACAATAAATCTGTTAAGAATAGCCTGCAAATTAAGATTTAGATTTGTCCTTATCTGTATTTTACCAAATCTTTTTTCCTTTTACAAGCCATCCTTCCCATTTTCTCCCATTAAATTTTTACAGTAAATTATGCAGCATTAAATTTCCTATGCCAAAATAAATATGTATAAAAACTCACACCATAACAAGCTGGAAATATTGCTGCAGTCTTTCCTGAAGCGTATCACTGCTTTCTGTAAACACAACATTCACAATGACATCATCCACCAGAAAACGATATGGATTCCTGATTTCCTCAACAAACTGCCTGGTACGAGCTTCCTTGGGCAACGCGGCATTTACCTTTATATCCTCAATGTTCACGATTTCTTCCATAACAGTAAAGCACCACCTCCCTAATCCTTACATTTTATACTGTCCTGTTTGTCCATTATTACAGATATTTGCCTTTTCCCCAGACCCATTTCCTGCGCCGGAGTTCTGCCACGTATTTTCAAGCCGCCGCTATGCGGCGTTTCGTCTGCGGGTGCGCTCCCTTTTTGGTCATCGCACACCGTCCGCAGTTCCTGTATAACTGTCTGGAAGGCTATGAAGTTTTCAAGGTGCAGGATATGGGCTTTCCTCATACGGCTGATTGTCCATACATTAAATAAATAAGGGAGACTCTGAAAATTTCTTCACTTGGGATAAAATAATGAAAAAAATAGAGGTTCAATCCAATCAGCAAACCTTTGGCACAACATTGGCATCGTTTTGCTCTTTTACCGCAAATCCTTATCTGTTATACTTGGTACAGTCAAAAATTTTGCAGACGGCCGTTTCCCATCAAAAGGAACGGCCGTTTTGCCGTAAAGGTGGTGTTATCATAAGTTTAAAAAAGATCCGCAGGATTCTGCAGAACGAACGTGCCGAGGCTAACTACCTCAGCACCATGGTCTTCATTTTCATTGCGGTGTTACTCCTGGTAAACGACCGCGGCGATATGTCCATCTACACCTGCTTCCTTGTGATGGGCGTGGTGATCCTGGTATCTTTCCTGCTGCTGTATGCTTCCGTAAAAATCACTTGCATAGACATACGGAATGGTGCGAAAATGGAGTTGAACAATCTGAGTGCCGGCATCTATGCAGACACCTGCCGTTCCCAGAGGGAGACCAACTTCAGCGAATACTTAAATACCCTGTACTCCAGCAGCGACTATACCGCCATGCTGGAGGAAACCGTTACAGACGTGCTGGCAAACAAGCTCCCCCTCTCCACGGATGATTACCAGGTGAGGAACATCAGCCTTTCCTTCCATGTGGCGGGAGACCGGGTGGAGTATGTCATCTCCTGTGACGCCGAATTTTATATCTCCATGTTTGGCCGTCAGTACCCCGCCATCACCCGGCACATAGAGCTGACGGGCTTCCATAAAACAAAATTTTAGGATTTTGTTGAAAAAGCTTCCCCCCAGACCGTATTTATAAAGCAACGAAAGGAGACACAGACCATGAAGAAAATTTTCAGATCAAAAAAGCATCAGGATTGTTAAAGCAGGTTTCAGCGGCAGCCTATAAACGGCAGGACATCCAGGAGATCGAGCAGCTTGCACTGGCTTTAAGAAAGCTGGTGGAAGATACCCTGGCGCCTTTTTATGAAAGGCACATGGGACTTTATCTGTCAGGCGAATGCTTTGGCGGCTCATCACAGGAGCCTAATTTTGGAGGACACCCACATGAAAATATTTGATTTTGAAAAAGACGGCACCGCATACAGAATGAAGCTGAACATCAGGACTTATTCCAACGGCAACCTTGCCCTTGCCATGCACATCCATACGGATGACGGCTGGTAGCCCTGGAATATCCTTACCGTGAATCTTGGCTTTCTCCTGGAAATGGTAGTGCCATTTTTACATTTGAAAAGTGTGGCAATACACTACTGTTAGGAGGTGATCATGATGTCCCTGTCAATCAAAGATGCCCGAATTTTCAGCAATGCCTTAAAAAAGGTCAGAAAAATTACTCAGGCTGCTTTCCCTGTGTGATGAAAGCCGCCTGAAGGTTCTTACCGCTACGGCGGCAGCACTCGTCAGCGAAAGAAAAAATACATCCACCTGATCCGCCTGCAAATGTGCGCCGCCAGGCGCACGACAAAAATATAACCCAACTCTTTCTTCAGTTGGGTTATATTGTATACCTCAAATATCTGTATAATATATGTGAATAATAGATAGATTGTCGTTTCCATCGACAAATTACGGCGTTGCATTATCCTTTTTCATGATCAATACAAAATTTATATCCGTATCCATGCAGTGTGCGTATATTGGTGATCTTCAGCTTCGTCCTAAGACGGTATATAATATCCCTTATGATATAGGCTCCTCCAGAATAGTCGTCCTTACTCACCGCATCATAAATCTGTTCCCTCGTAAATGCAATATCGGGATTTGACGCCAGAAAGTAAAGTACATCAAACTCCATCCGTGTAAGGACTACTTCCTGTTCATCAGCATAAACCGTCCTGCTTTCAGAACAAATCTGTAGTTTCCCATAAACTAAACTTTTATCTGTCTCAGCCACTATGATCATCTCCTAATTGACTAAATAAATCTTTCTAAACAATTTTATATACATTAAATCCCCCAGTCACTGCTGATCATCTGCAGCTTTGCCATATGCGGATAAATCCTGCCTGTGTTCATCAGTTCTTCCGGCGTTCCCTGTTCAGCAACAGAACCACCGGAAAGCACTACCACTTTATCCGCACCGCTTACGGTACGCATACGGTGGGCAATCACAAGTACCGTTTTATCCTTTATCAGCCTTGATAACGCAGCCTGTATCAGTGTTTCATTCTCCACATCAAGGCTTGCCGTTGCTTCATCAAGCAAAATGATAGGGGCATTTTTGAGGAAAGCGCGGGCGATTGAAATACGCTGGCGTTCACCTCCGGACAGTTCGCAGCCATTTTCCCCGATCATGCTGAAAAACCCATCCGGGAGTTTTGCCGCAAATTCCTCACAGTTTGCCAGCCTTGCCGCAGCAATCACTTCTTCATCCGTCGCATCCTTCCTGCCTATCCTAATATTCTCCATGATCGTATTGTTAAACAGCGTCACATCCTGGAATACAATAGAATACAGCGACAATAATGTTTCCGGCTCTATCTTCGATATATCCATGCCGCCAACTGTGATTTTTCCTTTATTGATATCCCAAAACCGTGCCGCAAGACGTGACACCGTAGTTTTGCCACCGCCAGACGGTCCGACTAAGGCGGTAACTTCCCCCTGTTTTGCCGTAAAAGATACGTCTTTTAATACGGTTTCCCCGGTATTATAAGCAAATCCCACATGATCAAACACAATATCATAGCCTTTATTTGTCATTCTGTCTGTTCCTGTCTGGACAGGCTGGTCAAGGATTTCATTCATGCGGTTTATGTTCGTTTTCGTGGAAATTACCGCAGCAAGATTCTGTAATGCGCCCTCAAGCGGGGCATACAGTCTGGAAGCCACAAGCAAAAACATAAAGAATAACGGAATATCAATCTCCCCACGGATAAGCAGCGCAGAACCCACAAGTGCGACCGTAGCAATCCCGAACTTTAATATCAGCGTTGAAGAAACAACAAATATCGCTACACCAAGTTCCGCTATGATATGCCGCTTCTCTACATCATCAATTTTTTTATTAAGCCCTTTCAGATAGTTTTCTTCCGCATTATTTGCCTTCAGATCCTGCAAACTTTCGATGCACTCCTGTACGCCTTCTTCCAGCGCAACATCTGCTTTCACCAGCCTGCTTTGAAAATATTCCTGAATGCGGGCTGAAAAGAATGTGATTGCAAATGCAATCGGCAAAACCCAAACGGCCGCAAGAGCCATGCGCCAGTCGTATGCAAAAAGGCAAATTCCAATCAAAGTTGTTGAAATAAGTGAACCTACCAAAGAAGGTACAAAATGCGAAAATGCTGTTTCAAGTGTTGCACAATCGCTCATAATGGAATTTGTTAAATCAGCAAGGTCTTTTTTTCCAAAAAAGGATAATGGAATTTTACGGAGCTGCTCGGCTAAGGAAATACGCCTTACCCCGCTTTCCACATAAGTTGCTAAATAAGTGGCATTATACTGAAACCGGGTAACGATAAATATAAGGCATAAGCATATCAAAGCGCCTGCCGCATAAAAAACAATGCGGTTTCCGTTCACGCCCCCATTCATCATATCAATCACAAAATAATACAATAACCCGACCGGAAGCATAAAGGATATATCCTGCGCCACGCAGGCAAGACAGCCTTTTATCAGATCAACCGCCCCCTGCCTTGATAATGCGAAACGTCTTTGTAATGTCTTAATCATGCGTTTACCTCCAATCCTTCTTTCTCATTCGAGATTTTTCTGGTGTCTTCCGAAGAAAGACGCCATGCTGCCGCTTCGGAATAATTTTTCCACATACGGGTAAATATGCCATTTTTCTCTATCAGTCCGCTGTGTGTGCCGCTTTCCACAATCTTACCGTCCTGCAATACATAAATGCAGTCTGCTTCTGTGATTGATGACAACCTGTGCGCGATCATAATAACTGTTTTTCTAGGCGAATTTTTATTTGCCTTGGAAATGGCAGATAAAGCCTGCTGCACACGCACCTCATTATCCGGATCGGCAAATGCCGTCGCTTCGTCAAGAATCAGGATCGGCGCATTTTTCAGAATTGCACGGGCAATCGCTATCCTCTGCTGTTCACCGCCGGACAGGTAAACCCCGTTTGTACCGACAACCGTATCTATGCCATCCGGCAGTTTTTCGATTATATCCATGCACTGTGCGGCTTTCAGCGCATCTGTAATTTCTTCCCTTGTTGCGCCAGGCCTTGCCATCCGCACATTTTCCAGTATGGACGTTTTGATAAGGCGGCTGTTCTGGAATACAAAAGACACCTTATCCATCAAGATTTCTTTCGGAATATCACGTATATCAATATCCCCTATCCGTATGCATCCTTTCTGCGGATCAAAATACCTTGTGACAATATTAGCAAGGGTAGTCTTGCCACCTCCGGATGCACCGACCAACGCTACTGTCTGCCCCGGCTCGATTGTAAGCGATACATCCTCAAGTGCATTTTTCTTACTGCCATAACTGTAACTAACGTGTTCTAATACAACCCCATTGTCTTTTGGTATATTGCTTTCCCCACTTTCAGACAATGGCTTTTCGTTCAGCACTTCATCAATCCTGCCTATTGCATCATTTACAATCATTGCGTCCTCACTCATAAACATGATTTTTGTGAGTGTCGTGCCGATCACAGGCGTAATCACAATATAGAAAATAAGATTCAGCAGCAGTTCATTTGTCACGCCGCCCCTTGTAAAGAGAATGCCCCCGGCAATCAAAAAGGCAAATACCCCATTGATCGCTGTTGTATAGCACATCATTGGCAGGCGCAGGGCTTTTGTATATGCGATCACCCATTTTTCATAATTATCAATCGCTGACTTAAAACGCTTGAAAGAAAAGATTGTTTGCCCGAAAGTCTTTACTACGGGTACGCCCCTCACATACTCAACCGCCTCATTCGACATATCAGAAAGTGCGTTTTGGTATTCTTTCATTTTTTGCTCCATGCCCTTTCCGGTCATTTTCATCATGATCAGGAAACCAAGAACAACGGGAACAAGACTTAAAAGCCCTAACCGCCAGTCAAACGCAAGCAGCAGGAAAAGCAGACCTATGGGTGTGGCAATCGCCCCCGCTTTATCCGGAAGCCTGTGTGCAAGGTAGGTCTCCGTAGCGGTACTGGAAGTGTTGACAATCCGCCTCAGTTTTCCGCTTCCGTACTTTTCCGTTACCCCAAGCGGCAGGGCTGTAATATGCCGCATAAGTTCCTTACGGATATTGGCGGCAACCCGAAAAGCGCTTACGTGCGAACACATCAGGGCAGCTATATAGACGACAATAGCGATAACCGCAAACAATACGGCAGACCAGCCGTAGCGTGTGACATTCCCCGCCTGTGAGAAGTCTGGGGAAACTTCCAGTATGTCGTGAATGATACGCCATATATACCAAAAAGGCACAAGAGCCAGCAGCGCACTCATTACGGACAGTACCCAAGAAAGATAGGTTAAAATCTTATGCCCCCCAGCATAACCCATCAATCTTGATAGATTAGACTCCTTTTTCTGTGAAAAAGTTTTCATCTGAAAAATCCTCCTTGAAAATTTTTAGCTAATTGAGCCTGTTCAATAAAGTTATGATAATGAGGGAATCATAGCGTCCTCAAATATCCTCATTTTGGTTAGTTTCACTTCCTTGTAGTTAGTATAAACTAACCTATGTGCCAAATATAATGGAAAGTTTGCACTTCCCATTATCAAATCTGATTGAACATTAGCAGTTCAATCAGCAAAAATTGTAGGGCAGACTGCCCTTACACTCGCTTTTATTGCCCCATAATTTTCATCCACCCTGCGGTGTAAAAAGCCCTCATTTCTTTCAGATAATGCTTCGCTTCTTCAAGCGGCATTTCATGTATGATTATTTCAAAAAAAGTGTTAAACATTCCCGTGATTAGGATGTGCTCCAACCGTTCATCAATATGTGGCGCTGGTCTGCCTATTTTTTCAAGCACCGTCAGATAATCATTCGTTCCCTTTACCTCTATCTCCACCATTTCATCAATCAGCTTTGAGAAGCGTGTACCCTCTGAACAGCAGAGTATGAGTTTAAACTCATTCAGGTGCTCATAGGCATACAAAAGCATTTCATACATACACTCGCCGGAAGTAGATGTAAGATTGTCCGGCTGTTCCTCTGGCGGTATATCCGTAAATTCTTTCTGCGCCCTGCAAAAGCGTTCTAACAGGAAGTTGTAGTGTTCGCCTGCCAGTGCCTCAAATAAGTCCTCCTTACTGTCATAATAGCCATAAAATGCACCCGTTGTCACACCTGCTGTTTTGACAATGTTCCGCAAGGAAGCAGACTTGAAGCCTTTTTCAAGAAATTCCTGCATAGCGGCTGCATGGATTAAATTTAAGGTGGTCTGCTCTATTTCACTCATTTCCCATCCCCCCCGAATTTTATAACGGCGTTATATAACCCTGTTATATTGTATGTCAGAAAGAATGTTTTGTCAACATTTATTTTTCCTATGTTTCCAGTTTCCATCTATGCGGATTTCCTGTCAAACACGAAATCCGCATAGATGTCTTTCTGCTCGATTGTGTGAATTACCTATTCTGAATCTTCATCAAAACAGATTACCTTGTATGATCATTTTCCTCCTTACTTACTGCCTGCTCATCCGTCTGATATAGCTGCAGATCATATCGGCTGTTTCCTCCTCGCCCACGGATGCGTCAATGCACAGTTCATAGCCGTGGGGATCGCCCCACTCCTGCCCGGAAACGCTTTTATAGTATGCGCTCCTTGCGGCATCCGACCTTGCAATGCTCTTTTTCGCAGCTTCCGGGCTGTCTCCGTACATCTCCATTACCTTTTTCTCCCGGTAGCTTTCCGGGGCATAAATAAAGATACGTACCACATTCGAATAATACCGCAGCACATAGTCCGCCGAGCGCCCTATGATGACGCAGGAACCCGCATCCGCAATATGCCGGATGGCCTTTTCCTGTGCCGCGACAGCGCGCATTACCGGGTCGGCTGTGAGATACAACTCCCGCATAACGGCATTTTCATCGGAATTGCTGCCGCAGCGGGCTCCTGCTCTCTCTTCTCCTGACCTAATTCCTTCCATACCTGAACCATAACTGCTGCCGTAACTAAAATGGCAAGCACATCCGCAGCCGGAGCTGCCCAGAAAATGCCGGTAACACCCATGAAAACAGGGATCAAAAGGGAAAAAACAATCAGCAGCACATCCCGCAGGACAGACAACGGCGCAGCTGCCTTTGCCTTGCCGATGGACTGTAGAAAAATGGCGCAGACCTTCTGAACACAGGTCACAAGGATAAGGGAAAGGTATATCCGCAGGCAGAGTACGGCAAAATCAAAATAAACAGGGTCACTTGCCGAGCCGAACATCCGAATGAATACACCGGGGACAACCTCAAACAGGACGGTGCAGGCCAGTCCCACAATAGCCGTCCACTTAACCATCAATTTCAGCAGCTCACGTACCCGTCCATAATTTTTCGCACCGTAGTTATAACCCACAATCGGCTGAGCGCCCACAGCGATACCTATGGCAATATTCAGCACAATCTGAAAGAGCTTCATAATGACCACGAATGCCGCCAGAGGGATATCCGCGCCATAAACGGAACCTGCGCCGTACTTCACCAGCAGGATATTGTTGACAACCGTAATGACCACGATGGAAAGCTGTGTCAAGAGGCTTGAGGTCCCCAGGGCCATCACCGGCTTCAAAAGCGCCATACTCGGCCTGAAGCTGCCGGTGCCTATCCGGAACGTTTTCGGATGCCTTAAATAAGCCGCGCAGATTAAGAAACTGACAAACTGCCCCAAAATGGTAGCCCATGCCGCACCCTTGATTCCCATGTCCAGGGCAAAAATAGCCACCGGGTCGCCGATAATATTGATAATTGCGCCGGTAAGCATGGCAACCATGGCGTATTTCGGACTGCCATCCGCCCTAATGATGGAAGCAAGCGTATTCTGTGTCATGGCAAGGGGCATCATAGCAAAGATGATCATGCCATACTCATGTGCCATCTGTATATTTGCATCTGTCGCGCCGATCATGCGCAGCAGGCCGTCACCCCACAGATAGGCAATGACAATCACCACCACACCGGAGAAAAACGATCCAAAAACCGCACTGCCAACACTCCTGTGAATGTCCTTTGTTTCCCCGCGCCCCAGAGAAACGCTCAGCGCGGCGGCGGCTCCGTCACCAAAGAACAGGCTTAACCCCCACCCTACTACCGTGATCGGAAAGATTACGCCGGTAGCGGCATTGCCCAGATAGCCCACGCCGTTGCCCACAAATATCTGGTCTACAATATTGTAGAGGCATGAAATGATAAGGGAACAGATGCAGGGAATTGCAAACTTCTGCAGCAGTTTCCCCACTTTTTCCGTGCCAAGATAGTTACTGTTTTCCATAATAGTCCTCCTTTTTGCACAAAAAAACGACACCTGCAGCACCCGTACCGTAATCAGATTTACGCGCGGTGCGC
>CAJUGH010000013.1 GCA_910586215.1 uncultured Acetatifactor sp.
CTTTAAGAATCGCTAAAGCGATTCTTCCCAGGCTTTCATCCATTGTTTGTGTCAGTTGCACTGACATGTCGGGAAGTGTGAAGGGAATCACTAAGTTCGGAAAAGACCTCGCCAAGTGATTTCACGCTCTGCGAGCAGAGCTTCTTCACACTGAAAAACGCAAGGGCAGCGTTTTTCCCGGAATCGAAGATTTCGTGCGATTGGTTTGTGTCGGCCTGCGCTGACATGACGGGAAGTGTGAAAGGCGAAAAGAAATGATGATCAGACATGCAGGGGAAAGTGATATGGCACAACTGCTGCTGTATGAACATGGTATCAGCCGGGAAGAATTGGGGAACAGCATAAAGGCAGGGAGAGTCCTGGTGTTGCTGGAAGGAGACACCCTGGTGGGCTGGCTGCGGTACAACCTGTTCTGGGACAATACGCCATTCCTGAACATGCTGTACGTCCTGGAACCATACCGGGGGAAAGGATATGGCACCATGCTGGTGGGGCATTGGGAGGCAGAGATGGCAGCAGGGGGCTACGGAAGGGTACTGACCTCCACCTTGTCCAATGAACTGGCGCAGCATTTCTATCGGAAGCATGGCTATGAGGACTGTGGTGCCTTGAAGCTGCCGAAGGAACCCCTGGAGATTCTGTTCCGGAAAGATTTCCCTGCCATAATGAATAAAAGGCAGGACAGAGTGGGGGTATAGGGTTGTAGGGAACGTAGGGAAGAACTGTGGTGCAGGATTGCAATGCAGGGGGATAGAATGGAACCGCGGAACAGGAAGAGTAACAGGGAAAGGAGTTTTTCATGAATACACAAGTTGAGATTGCAGGTGTAACCTTTCGAAATCCGGTCATGACCGCTTCCGGAACCTTCGGCTCCGGCATGGAATACGCAGATTTCGTGGATCTGAACAAGCTGGGGGCCGTGGTTACAAAAGGGGTGGCCAATGTGCCCTGGCCGGGGAATCCCACGCCCAGGGTGGCAGAGGTCTACGGGGGGATGCTCAATGCCATCGGCCTTCAGAATCCGGGAATCGATGTGTTCCTGGAGCGGGATATCCCCTTCCTCAAAAAATATGATACCCGGATCATTGTCAATGTCTGCGGCAAGACTGTGGAAGATTATGTGGAGGTGGTGGAGCGTCTCTCCCATGAGGAGGCAGTATCCATGCTGGAGATCAATGTGTCCTGTCCCAATGTGAAGGAGGGAGCCATTGCTTTCGGCCAGAAGGCAGATGCCCTGTACCAGATTACCCACCAGATCAAGCGCCATGCCAGGCAGCCTGTGATCATGAAGCTCAGTCCCAATGTGACGGATATCACCGAGATGGCCAGGGCGGCAGAGGCGGCAGGGGCAGATGCCCTGTCCCTAATCAACACCATTACCGGTATGAAGATCGATATTCACCGGCGCAAGTTTGCCATAGCCAACAGGACGGGGGGCATGAGCGGCCCAGCCATCAAGCCCATTGCCGTGCGCATGGTCTATCAGGCGGCCCAGGCGGTACAGATTCCCGTCATTGGCATGGGCGGCATTGCCACGGCAGAGGATGCCATAGAGTTCCTGCTGGCGGGAGCCAGCGCTGTGAGCATCGGTGCCATGAACTTTGTGAATCCCTATACCACCCTGGAAGTGATCCAGGGGATAGAGCAGTACATGGAAAAATACCATGTGGAGAAGGTGACGGATCTGATCGGAGCAGTGGAAGGGTAGGCAGGCTGGAATCTTCCACTACCTGCGGGGCAGGGTGAGTCTGACAGACATTCCTCCATATACGCTTCTGCCGATCTGTGTGCTTCCCCCATGGGCGGCTATGACCTGTTTCACAATCAGCAGCCCCAGGCCGTGCTGCTGCAAAGTGGTATTTTCCTGGCAGGACATGTAGTGGGGAGCACTGTTTAGCCGCATGATCTGTTCTTCTGTAGCGCCGGTGCCATCGTCAGCCACTTCCACAAGGCAGTCCTGGTCCTTAGATGTGACCTGGACGTGGATGGTACAGCCCTTTTCATTGTGCCGGATACAGTTTTGGATCAGATTGCTCACGGCCCGGCTGATCAGATTCCTGTCCACATGGACAGGACAGAAGGCCAGGGTTTCTTCTGTCTCCCAGACAATGGGATGTCTGCCCTCCGGATCCAGGTTCATGAAGTCCACCACCACCTGCCTTGCGATGGCCACCAGGTTTTCTGGCTGGGGATGGATGGGCTGCATATTGTATTCCAGCCGGGAAGCCAGATTCAAGTCCTGGATCAGGTTTCCCATACGCTGGCTCTGACTGACTATGACAGCGGCTTTCTGGCAGACCTGGCTGGGAAGCTGTGCGTCATCCCGCAACTGTGCGGCATATCCCATCACCATGGACAGGGGGGTACGGATGTCATGGGACACCCCTGCGATCCAGTTTGCCCTTGCGGTATCCCTTTTGCGAAGCTGTCTCTCCTGGGACTGCAGGATTTCCGAGGCCCGGTTGATGGCAAGGGACAGTTCGGACAGCAGTCCGGTTTCCCGGATATATACCGCTTCTTTTGTGGACAGGGCCTGTATGCCGCAGACGATGGGCTTTATGGATCGCAGCAGTCTGGAATTGGCAGTGACATAGATCAGGCAGACCAGGATGAGATTGAGGGCCAGGACCAGAAGGAGGTTCCTGGGAAGGTGGGCAATGAAGTCATAGTCCCAGCTTGGCCACATGTGTTTCCAGAAGCTGTCCTGTGGGTAGCCCAGCACCACAAGGTTATCCCCGGCCCTTCCCGGAAAAGTGGGATAGTCATGGACATACCCCTGGGTCAGGCTGGCGATGTCCGCAATGGAATAGGACAGGGGCACGCCTTCGGGCAGAGGATCTGTATGCCAGATGACCTGCAGGGTGGTATTGTCAATGAGGATAGCCCAGACCTGGTGCAGCTGCAGTTCCTGGGCCAGATCCTGGGGCAGGTGGTAGCCGGTGTGGTCCTGTTGTAGCGCCTGGGCCACCTCCTGGGCAGTCTGCCAGGGGGAGAGATTAGATGCCTGTCCCTTGACACAGATGGACAACAATAAGAAGTTCAGAAAAAGCAGCAGGAGAAAAGACAAAAGCAGGATGCCCACAAAACGCCGGATCAGTTTTGGAATGGTTTTCATATAGTCTCCTTTTCTTTCCTATTCTTGTGAAACCACCAGCTTATATCCCAGTCCCTTCACGGTGAGCAGGGATACGGGCCGGGAGGGATTCTGTTCGATTTTTTCCCGGATACGCCGGATATGAGCCATCAGCGAGTTCTCGTAGCCGAAGGGATTCTCTCCCCAGGCAGCCTCACACAGGGAATCCATAGTGACAATGCGGCCTGCATTGCGGTACAGGGCAGACAGGATGGCGTGTTCTTTTGCAGTCAGGGGGATCTGTTCCCCATCCCGTAAGACTTCTGCCCGGTGGAAGTCTAGTTCACAGTGGGCAAGTTTTACAAGGGGGCTTTCCCCTTTGTAGCATCTGCGAAGGATGGCCAGGATTCGGAAGGTAAGTTCCCTGGGGAGAAAGGGTTTTACCATATAGTCATCGGCTCCCAGGCCAAAGCCCTGGAACTTGTCCTCTTCCTCTCCACGGGCAGTCAAAAACAGGATGGGATATTCCCCTTTCTGCCGTAGCCGTTCCATCAGGGAGAAGCCGTCCCCATCCGGCAGCATCACATCCAGGATGGCCAGCTCGGGCCGGAAGGTATCTGCCAGGGGCAGGGCCTCCTGCACACTCCTGGCGGTGGCAATGTGCCGGAAGCCTTCTGCCTTTAAGATAGAGAGAAGCATATCCAGAAGTTCCTGCTCATCATCTACCAGGAGCAGGCGTTTTTCCTTTAAATAAGCAGTATCCATGTCTGTATATTCCTTTCCCGGGAAGCCGGTATGCGGGCTTGCTGGAATGCAGCATCTTTTTTCTCATAAGAGTATAACACGGATTTCCCGGATTTCCTAACAGATCAGATGAAATGTAAGGTAGATGTAAGGAAGGGAGAAGGAGGACGTAAGGTTCGGGTGGTAGGATATCCTTACAACAACATAATACCCGCAAGAGGGTGTGTGAACACCCCTCTTTAAACGGGCAGGGAGGTGTAAGTATGTATATGATGGAAACCTGTAATTTAACCAAAACCTACGAGGGCTTCACGGCCGTATCCAATGTCAGCCTGCATATTCCCCAGGGGGCAGTCTATGGCTTCCTGGGCCCCAACGGCGCGGGCAAGTCCACCACCATGAAGATGTTCCTGGGACTTACCCGTCCCACCAGCGGTTCCTTCACCATTGACGGAAGACAGTATCCGAGAGACCGGATGGAGATCCTTAGGAAGGTGGGATCCTTTATAGAGGCCCCTGCTTTCTATGGCAATTTAAGCGGTGAGGAGAACCTGGATGTAATCCGGCAGATCCTGGGCCTGCCAAAGTCCGCAGTAACAGAAGTCCTGGAACTGGTGGGGCTGACACCCTTTAGAAAGCGCCTGGCCAGGAAGTACTCCCTGGGAATGAAGCAGAGGCTGGGCCTGGCCGGGGCACTGATCGGGCATCCTCCGGTCTTGATCCTGGATGAACCGACCAACGGTCTTGACCCGGTGGGCATACATGAGATCAGGAACCTGATCCGCTCCCTGCCACAGCGGTATGACTGTACGGTCCTGGTATCCTCCCACCTTCTGTCTGAGGTGGAACTGATGGCAGACAACATCGGGATCTTGAACCATGGACATCTGCTGTTTGAGGGCACCCTGGAGGATCTGAAGTCCAGTGCAGCCAGCCAGGGGTATCCCACGGACAACCTGGAGGATACCTTCCTGGCCATGGTCGATGCTGATAACCGGCAGAGAGGAGTGACAAGATGAGAGGGATTGTTCTGGAATGGAAAAAGGAAAAGAGGACAGGTATCCTCCCCGCGTTTCTTGGTGGAGGGATCCTGGCTGGGGCAGTTCCCCTGGCAAATATGGCGTTCCGTTCTGAAATGTACTTGAAACAGTACACACCGTGGATGCAGGTATCCAGGACGCCTTTCGCTATCCTGCTGGATGCCAACTGGCAGATGATGGCCATGCTGAACATGCTGCTTGTGGTGACAGGAGCCTGCCTGCTGTACCATACAGAGTATGCGGACAATGGCCTGCAGAAAATGAGGACGCTTCCCTTATGGGAGGGTACGTGTTTTCTTGGAAAAACAGTACTTCTTTTCTTCTTAAGCCTTCTGCTGCTGGCCATAGAGGCCGGAGCCATCGCCTTTTGTGCAGGGCATTGGTTTGAAGGGGCCATGGAAGGGATTAGTGCCTGGCTGGAACTGGGCCTGTATTTTGGGTATGCCTTCCTGCGTATGGTTCCATGCATTCTTTTATCCCTCCTGGTTGCGGAAGCCTGCAGGAACATGTGGATATCCCTGGGGATCGGGGTTTTGTGCCTGTTTACAGCCACGTTGCTGCCCGCGCAGGTGATGTCTTCTGGAAAAATCCAGTTCCTGGCCTTTTTCCCGTTTGCCATGCCCTTCCGGATGACAACAGACATGGAGGGGATCCTGGAAAACGTGGCAGGAGGCATGTGGGATCTTTATGCAGCCGCCATCTGGGCTGCGGTTCTGGTATTGGCGGGATGGTTATACAGAAAAGGAAGGAGGGCATGGGCATGAATTTTCTGACATTGGTGGGTATGGAACTTCGGAAGACCAGACGCTGCGGGATCGGGTATATCCTGCTGGCTGCCACGGTAATTCTGTGGGTGCCCTCGATTCTGCACATAGACTTAAATTTTGGCATGGAGGCAGAGGGCATATCCCCGGAGCATAATTTCTTCATCCAGGGTTTCCTGGCTATGACCTGGTTCCTGTTTCCTGCCAGCATGGTGGCAGGGTGCGTCCTTCTTGGCCAGACAGAGCGGACAAACAGGGGGATCTTGAGGATGCTGACCCTGCCTGTAGACACGGTGCGGCTCTGCCTGGCAAAGTTTGCAGTCCTGCTGGTGCTGGCCGCCGTACAGATCCTTATGATGACAGGGATGTATTACATCAGTGCATTAATCGGCTCGGAAATCCGGGACTACAATTTTGTCCTGCCGTTCTGGTTCGTAGCCGGGCAGACAGGGGGACTGTTCCTGTCATCCATACCCATGATCGCCTTTTTCTGGATGTTGTCCGTATGGATCCGGACGCCTATCTTTTCCATAGGCCTGGGGCTGGCATCCATTGTGCCCTCTGTCCTGGTCATCAACACAAAGCTATGGTTTGCTTACCCCATGGCGTATCCGCTTTTTGTGGTCACGGCACAATATGGCAGGCTTGCAGCTAATCTGGATACGGCGCAGGTGGAGTGGGTGCCCTGGATTCCTGTGGCGGTGGCTGTGACAGCCGCCTGTCTGGGGATTGCCTGTTACCGTTTTGGAAGGGAAGAGAGAATATAAGATGAGAGAATATAGAAAGAAAAAATAGAAAGGATGTCAATCGTATGAAAAATAAAATTTTAACCGGAATCTGTTTTGGCATGCTTTTCGTGCCCTGGAGCATTCTGCTCCTCAGGCAGTTTCCCTGGGCGCTGGAATCGCCTGCGGCAGAGATCATGATAGCCAGCTATGCGGTTTTTATGGTGGTAAGTGGCGTGTTCACGGCAGTCTCCTATGTGCTGGGTGCCAGGGACAGCCTGATGAAGGTCTGCCTGGTGGTCAACGGCCTCTATGCAGTGGCGGGGATCGGATTCCTGGGAATCATGTACCAGACAGGGAAGCTGTGGTGAATGGCTGACGGGAACCAGACGGGAACTTTGCATATTTTCCCGTAGTCCTTCATATAGATAGCTATACCAGTATATATGTATGGAGGTATTTTTGTGGAACTGATCAAGAGAAATATACATATGGACCGCATCCGGGCAGAGGCGGTCACACAGTTCACCCTGGAGGATGATGTGAACATCCCGGAGAACAAGCCGGATGTGAGCAGCCTGAACCTGGAGAAGGGGGAACTTGTCATCGAGGAGATCAAACCGGGGACGGATATGGTCACGGTCAGGGGACGCCTTGCCTATGTGGTGCTCTATCATACGGTGGAGGAGGGCAGCAGCCTGGTGCTCCTTGCCGGGAACCTTCCCTTTGAGGAGCGGGTTAATGTCCAGGGGGTGGTGCCTGCGGACACAGTGACAGTGGAAGGGGATGTGGAAGACCTGACCATGGGGATGATCAATTCCCGGAAACTGAACATCCAGTCCCTGATTACCTTAACGGCCAGGGTGGAGGAGCTTTATGATGAAGAGGCTCCCATTGCCCTGCACGGCGAGGAAAAGGTGGAGTTCCGCAGGATGCCCCTGGACCTGGCCCAGATTGTCATCTGCAAGAATGATATTTTCCGGCTGAAGGAGGAAGTGACCCTGCCCTCCAACTATCCCAATATTTTCCAGATCCTGTGGGACAATATCTCTCTGGGAGACGTGGAGTTCAAGGCCATGGAGGAGAAACTTACCGTGTCCGGGGATGTACATCTGTTTGTGCTGTATGAAGGAGAGGGGGAGGACCACCCTGTTCGCTCCTTTGAGACCACCCTGCCCTTCAGCGGTGTCCTGGACTGCCATGGGTGCAGGGAAGGGATGCTGCCAGACATATGTTATCACCTGGGCCAGAAGGAACTGGCCGTGAGACCGGATTTTGACGGGGAAGAGCGGTGTATCGGCCTGGAACTGGTGCTGGATATGGCCATCCGGGTCTATGAGGAGGAGAAACTGGAGATCATATCGGATATCTACGGGGTATCCAATGAAGTGAATGCTGTGACCCACCAGGCGAAACTGAGGAGGCTCCTGGCCAGGGTCACGGGCAAGACGAAAGTCACAGACCACATCCATGTGACCGGTGGCAGTGTCTTGCAGCTCTTGCACAGTGAGGGGACAGTGGTACTGGAACGCCAGCAGACAGTGGAGAATGGCATCCTGGTGGAAGGCAGCATGCAGGTGAAGGTACTGTACATCACAGGAGAGGATGAGGCCCCTTATGGCTGTGCCACGGCCCAGATTCCCTATCATTACACCCTGGAAGTACCGGAGATCGCCCCGGAGGACATGGGAAAGGTACGGGCCCAGGTGGAACAGCTCCAGGTGACGATGCTGGACGGGGAAGAAATGGATGTGAAGGCAGTACTCAGCTTTTCCACAGTGGTGTTCAAGAATATTCCTGTGGAACTGATCGGCCAGGTGACGGTGGAAGAACTGGATGCAGGCCGGCTGGGCAGCCTTCCCGGCATGGTGGTGTATATGGTGAAGGAAGGGGATAACCTGTGGAATATCGGAAAGAAATACTACATGCCTGTGGAATCCCTGCGGGCACTGAACGAACTGGAAAGCGATGAGATCAAGCCAGGGCAGAAGCTGTTGCTGGTGAAGGGATGTTAAGACGGGAAGCATGGAATGTAAAACAGGATGGATGCCTTAAAGGGCATCCATCCTTGCAAGTGACATTGTTACTTTGTCTTGGTGGGATCAGCCGGGTCAGCTGTCTGATCCGTTGTCTTCTTGGCAGCTTCGGCCATCTCATCGAATTTCTTCATCACGGCATCATAGGTGCGCTGGGAGATGTCGGGAAGGGAACCACCCCAGGTCTTCTCAGCCTGCTTGTAACCCTTCTGGAAAGCAGCACGCATGTCCTCGATCTTATCAGGATCACCGCCGGTAAGGGCATTGGCAAAATCAATGATCCTGCTGGAAGTCTGTTCCACACCCCAGTAGCCATCCTCGGCAATGTCGGCCTGTGCCTGCAGCTTGGTGGCAGGATCAACTGTGTAATTGCCTGACCTTAAGAACTGCCAGATATCATTGGCCTTGCCATAGGCGTTGGTCTGCCCGGATATGAGCTTCTCTACCAGGCTGCGCATCTGCTGGGTACGTGCTTCCGCATCGGCCTTCAGCTTGTTCACCAGGTTGGTATCGGGGGTATAAGTCTTCTTGGCGGTATTCACCGCCGTCTCCTTGGAAGGCTCATATACGACACCGGCGTTTGTAGTAGTGTTCTCTGTCTTGGTGCTGCCTGCCTGTGCAGTATTCTCTGCCTTGGTATTCTCTGTGGCATTGTACGTATAGGCAGCAGCGGTCTGTGTGGTTGTAACTCCGTTTACACTCATAGCATCCCTCTTTCTGGCGCTGGGCGCCTGTTCTACCCGTTGCCGGGCGCATGATCATCCTTGACTCTATCAGATATTTCGGCAGGGTCTGCCCCAAAGTTTAGATGGGATTGTATATTTCTGGGAAATCTGCAAGAGATTCGTAATGTCCAGATGACAGGTCTGCCCTGCTACGCGGATACGGCCTGTAAGGTCATGGTGTATTCCCCTAAGGGCTGTCCTTCCAGGGCCAGGGTATACTGTATGACATATTGCAGGAAGACAGGATCCGCCCCTGCTGGCAGGTGGGTAAAACCAGCCCTGTGGGTGCAGATCCCCAGCCACAGGTTCCCAAAGGGGGTGACATAGTCCGTTCGGTGTTCCTTGCCGTTCTCGAAGACCATGCGGGTATATACGGCTCCTTTTTTGGACAGTTCCAGATAGCCTTCCTGCAGCTTGAGCAGGCAGAGGGTAGGGGAACTGGCAGGATCCTCCTGCTCTTCATACCGGAAAAAATGGCGGCCCTCCCGGAACGCATACTGCGCCTTGACGGTCTGCCTGGTGACAGTCTCCTGGCCGGATTCGTCAAGGCTGCGTCCTGTCAGGGTGAGCAGGACTTCTCTTGCCATGGGGAAAGCCTCCTTTCCTTGTCCTGTGGGGTTCCTATGACGGGTCTGTCCTTGCAGTGGGCGGGGGTAACTCTTTTCCCTGTCCTGCGGGGTTCATAACCTGCTACAGCAGGTGCATGGGAATCCTTAGTAATCCTCAATATTCACGGCCTTGGCCGACAGAATGCCATATTTGATGATGGAATTGGCAAACCGGACGAATTTTTCTGCCATATCGCTCACATAGAAACGGTACTGGTTACTTCCCAGTCCTGGCGGCTCATCGCCCAGCAGGTCCAGTCTGCCCAGCATCTCCTTCAGTTCCAGGGCAGTCTCGTAGGCCGGGTTCACCAGTCGGACCTTTTCCCCTACGATTCTGCCTAAGGTGGAGCGGATCAGGGGATAGTGGGTGCAGCCCAGGATCAGGGTGTCAATGTCTATGTCGATCAGCTCCGTCAGGTACCTGCGTGCAATCTCGTCTGTGACAGGATCCTGCAGCAGCCCTTCCTCCACCAGAGGAACGAAGAGGGGGCAGGCCTTTCCGTAGATGGTCACGTCTTTGTTCAGTTCCTTTATGTATTTCGTGTACATCTGGCTGGCGATGGTCGCCTCGGTGGCGATCACGCCAATGCGTCCGTTCCGGGTCACTTCCACCGCCACCCGGGCTCCTGGCCGTATCACACCGATGATGGGAATATCTATGTGCTTTTCCAGGGTGTCCATGGCGTAGGCACTGGCGGTATTACAGGCCACCACGATGGTCTTCACCTGGAAGGTGCGCAGGAAGCGCACGATCTGCTCCGAGTAGCGGGTGATGGTCTCCTGGGATTTGCTGCCGTAGGGAACTCTTGCCGTATCCCCGAAGTAGATGATCTTCTCATTGGGCATCTGCCGCATGATTTCCCGGGCCACGGTAAGGCCGCCCACACCGGAGTCAAAGACACCGATGGGGGCATTTTTGTCTGGTTGCTTCCTATTCATTTCCACTGTGAATGGCCTCCAAAAACAAGCTGATATCTGTGAGCAGTCTGCTGCGGAAGGTGATGTTGCGGCGGTCACTGTGAAGCAGGCCGGTGTAGAGGCTTCCTTCAAAATCCCAGTCTGCATCCATTTCCTGTAAAGTGCCGTCTTCGGCTTCCTGGAATACCCGCACGGTGTCGGGGGTCAGCGCCAGTTCCGGGTAGAGCAGTCCCCACCACCCAAGGGCGGCACACAACCCCGCCGCGGCACGGATTCCAATCCATCTCTTTTTCATACAATCTCCCCAATCTTTGTTTTTGAGGAGTATTGCCTGGAAAAAGGAAGGTTATACGTTACTGTTCACAGGTGCCACCGCGAGGTGTTTTCACGCGTCTTCTGCGTGACAAACCCGAGACTGCCACGCGCCAAAATGAGCTGTCCTTGCCCATTTTGTGTGCATAATTGCTGTGAACGGAGTGAACAGTAACGGTTATACGTTACTTTACATGGTAGAATTGTAAAAAGTAACAGTTATACAGAATCCCCGCCTTGTTCCAGGCGGATCTGGTGGATGATGGCCTTCTTCTGGTTATCAATGTGGGTCCTGGCCGCGGCCGCTGCCATCTCCTGGTCCTTCTGCAGAATACTCTGATAGATCATTCTATGCTCCTCCACCAGCCTTTCATGCTGGCTGCTGTCCTTAATATATTCAAAACGGTAACGGTACATCTGCTCGGACAGGTCATTGATCAGCTGGACCAGCCGTCCATTGCCTGTGGCCTGGACAATGATATCGTGGAAGGCAACGTCTGCCTGGGCGATTTTCCTACTGTCTCCCGTATGGACGGACTGCTCAAAATCCTGGCAGGCATTTCCCAAAGTCTGGGATGCCTCCGGGGTAATCCGTTGACAGGCCAGTTCCGCGCACAATGCATCCAGGGTGCGGCGCACTTCCAGTACATCTGTCATACTTTTCTCTGTGATCTGGGCCACCTCGGCCCCCCGTCTGGGAACCATGGTGACTAAGCCTTCCAGTTCCAGTTTGCGGATGGCCTCCCGGATGGGGGTACGGCTTACTCCCATTTTCTCAGCCAGATGAATCTCCATAAGGCGCTCCCCGGGCTTCAGTTCCCCGGTGAGGATAGCCTGCCGGAGGGTGTTGAACACCAGGTCCCTAAGGGGCAGGAATTCATTGATGGTAGGTTTAAAACTTGGCATGGCAGCCGCCTTTCTGCAGTTTTCTGCTGCGTGGAACGTGCCGGCACATGTAACTGGTGAATCAGTCAGGCCTGTATGGCAGGACTTTCTGGTAACAGGTATGAGGTATGGGCAGGACACCAATATTTCACACAGGTCTGGTTATGCAGACCCAGGGAGCCAGGCCACCCTGCTGCATGTTATCGCAGGCTTTTTCTGCCAGCGCCCTGTCCCGGAAGATACCGAACACTGTAGGGCCGCTGCCGCTCATGAGGCAGCCATCGGCACCCAGATGTCTCATCTGTTCCTGGATGGAAGCGATAATCGGCCAGGCGGGAATGGTGACGGCTTCCAGCACATTTCCCAGGCAGGCCAGGACACCGTCCAGGTTCCCTGCCTGGATGGAAGCCTTCATGCCGTCCATATCGGGATGGCGGTATCCACTGATCCCATCCAGGTGTTCATAGACATATTTTGTGGATACGCTGATATCTGGTTTGGCCAGCAGAAGGGTACAGTCTGCCAGGGGCGGCAGGGGGGTGAGTACTTCCCCGATTCCTTCTGCCAGGGCCGTACCGCCTAGCAGGCAGTAGGGTACATCGGCCCCGATGGAAACGCCCAGTTCCATCAGCCTTGAAAGGGGGGCATGGATGTGAAATAGTTCGTTGATGCCCTTCAGGGCAGCGGCAGCGTCCGTGCTGCCCCCTGCCATGCCGGCAGCAATGGGAATGGCTTTGTGCAGGTGGATACGGACACCTTCCTCTATACCGAAGGCCTGTAGCATGGCGGCTGCGGCCTTGCAGATTAAGTTATCCCTGCCCACGGACAGCCCCGGGGAATCTGTGGTCAAGGTGATGTCCCCTGCTTCCTGTGTACGGCAGAAGGTAAGGGTGTCGTGGAGATCCACGGACTGCATGATCATCTTCACCTGGTGATAGCCGTCCGGCAGCCGTCCGATGACGTCCAGTCCCAGATTAATCTTCGCGTAAGCGTTTATTTCAAATGTATGCATTGGCCTGCTCCTGTTTACAGCTTTTCTGGAAAGGAAAAAGCCTGGAAACTTGTTTTGATAGGAAAATTATATCCAATTTGCTTCTTTTCGTCAACCGGAAGCGGGGGATGTGAACGGGAATATTTCCAACTGTGCGGCTGCAATCCACAGTTGGAAATATTTCATTTTGGATATTGCCCTGGGGGGTTTCTGTGTGTAAACTATGTAGGAAGGATTGTACAGGAAATGAATCTGCTCTGGGTCTGGAAGGAAGTATCTGCAAAGAAGTTCCAAGTTACACACGGAAGTGTGCCAGATGAGCCGGCTCACTTTGGCAGGTATTCTTCCCGGAGCCGAAAGATTCCGTGTGACTGGTGTGTGCCGCTGAGGCGGGCACGGAGGTATGTGTATGATTTTATATCATGGTTCTAAAAGTGGGATCAGAGGAGAAATCAGTCCATTTTGTGGACGCATGACTTGTGACTTTGGCCAGGGATTTTATATGGGGGATCGGCCTGACCAGCCAAAGGGATTGATTGCGGGTTGGAAGGACAATCAATTTTATGAGTTGGAATGTGATTTTACAGGGTTGAAAATATTGAGCTTTACAGATGACTATGTGGGGAGAATGGACTGGGCGCTATATATAGGATATAACAGGGGACAGATAGATCCGAATCAATACCCGGTACTTGTGGATAGATATCAAGGCTATAATGCATCTTATGATGTGGTAGCCGGATTGATAGCGAATGATAAAATGTACAGGGTGTTAGATGATTTCTTTCACTTAAATATCTGTGATAAAGCATTTCTGGAGGCACTTTCCAGAGTAAAGCTGGGGAGACAGTATGTTGCTAAGACGAAAAGGGCATGTGGACAGGAGCATATCAAGGTATTATCAGTGCATTCTCTCAGCGAGAGAGAGGTCAAAGCGGCCAAAGTGCAGGAAATAAATCGTGGAATGCAAAACGATGGTATTGTAGAGCAACTCAAAGCGAAATACAGGCGTGCAATTGATATAAAATATTTTGATGAAATAGCAAAAGAGTGGGAGAAAAAAGCAGATTCATAATGTCCAGGTGAAAGAAGGAAAGGAACCAGAATATGAGTTATCGCAGCTATTTGTGCCAGGCCTCAGGGGATCTGTTTGTAAAGACAGTGGAAATGGGACTGGATTCCGTTAAATTTGTGGAAAAACTGTTTCATGCAGAAGTGGCCTCCGTATTCTACAATAACTGGACTTCCAGCAATTGGCTGGGAGCAAGTTATGTCCTGGAGGTCATGGATCATGAACTGCATTTTGAAAGGGGTATCACACTAGATAAAGAGTTCATGTACTGGGCGGGATGTATCTACCGTGCCTGGAGCCTGGTTTATGAGGATACGCCGGAAGAAATCTACAGGCAAGCTCCCATAGAAGTGTTACAGCAGATGTTTCTGGGACTGCATGTCATGACATACGAGATGGCAGTGGAGGATCTGCGCAATATGTACCGGGCAAACAGGGAAGGAGATCATGAAGTCGGAGACACGATCCACCGAAATCCTTCGGTGGAAGACAGGATGGCAGTAAAAAAGGACGGGAATGATTAGGCAGAATATGAGTGGGAATATGTTATCTGTAACGATCTGCGATGACGAACCGGAGCAGACATTCTGGCTGGAAACCCTTGTCAGACAGTGGGCCAGGGAGCGGAAGGCAGAGGTGGACATAGCCTGCTGCAGGAACGGGGAACAGTTTCTCTTCTGGCAGGAGGAGAGGCACACAGACATTGCCCTGCTGGATATCGATATGCCAGGTATGGACGGGATCGGGCTGGCCAGGAGACTGCGGGAAATGGGAGATGATATGCAGATCCTCTTTGTGACCGGGCATGGAGATTATGCAGTGGAAGGATATGAAGTGGAGGCAGTGTCCTATCTGATGAAGCCGGTGGGCCAGGAGCGTATGTTCCAGTGCCTGGACCGGGCCAGGGAGCGTTGTGGTCAGGGGGAGCCGGCGCTTCTGCTTCAGACACCGGGAGGTGTCTGCCGGGTGAAACTGAAGGATGTATGTTACCTGGAGAGCGTGGCCCATGACACCCTGGTCTATTGTGCCAGGGTGCCGGCACGGAGTCTGGAACTGCCGCCGGTCCAGGGATACGCACAGGTGTCAAGGCAGACGTATACACGGGAACTGGTGCAAAGCCAGAAACCAGTGTCTGGCCTAAAGCCGGTGCGCAGCAGCACGGGGATTGGCCAGATGGAAGAGTGGATCGGGCAGCAGAGCAAGGTCTTCTTTAGGATCCACCGCTCTTTCCTGGTACACTTGGGATACGTGGCCAGGATCACCCGGCGGGAAGTGGTGATGGACGATGGGAGATGCCTGCCTGTGGCGCGGGGCAGGTGGGAGGCGCTGAACCAGGCATACCTGGACTATTACCGCATGGGAGAGCCGGGATAGGCAAGGTATCCGGGTACATATGGGAGTGGTGGCGGCGAAATGTCGTTTTCCGGGGTGCTCCGATAGACAAGGTATCCAGGTACGTATGGGAATAGGGAAAATGGATTGTGCAGCGAGGGAGAAAGCCAGGAGCCGGGCCTGTAGGAGGATATACGCGGTTTCCGGGGAGTATGGCGAGAGGACGGGCAGGGTAGATACAGATGGGGACGGTATATTTCTGGGAAATTTCCCAGATGGTAATGCAGATCCTGTGGCTGGGATGCTATTGGTATTATATCAGCCAGGCAGGAACCATGGAAAAAGGGGCTGGAAAGCAGGCGGCCGGCATGATCCTGACCTTTTCTGTGCTGGCACTGTGGGTCTGGATCCCCCTTTGGGGGGCCTGGCTGTTGGTGACAGGTATCCTGCTGCTCTACGACTTGTTTTTTGACGGGGAGCCTTTTGGCAGGCAATGGTGGGGAATCCTGCTGCCGGGGCTTTGCCTGTGCGGGTCGACCCTGTTGCCTGTGGAGACGATCTTTGTATCCTCCGGGGTCATATTGTTTGTATTCCTGGCGTTACTGGGCAGCAGGCGGGGCAGCCTAAGGGTGGGGAACGGTATTCTGACGGCATTGTTATTTATCCTGGTGTCTCTTTTTCTGGGGGTGTGCAGCTATGGGGACGGCCTGGCTGCTTATCCCGTTTTCCTGTGGGGAGGTGTCCTGCTGGAGGTGCTGCTGGCCCTGACAGTGGAAGGTACCCTGTACGCTTACAAACAAGGTTTTGCCCACCAGGCAGAGCAGTTTAGGAAGGAACTGCTGGAGCACAATTACGGGGAGATCCGGGAGATCTATATGGACATGCGGGGCTGGCGCCATGATTACCACAACCATATGCAGGTGATGAAGGCCCAGCTTGCCATGGGGAACCTGGCAGGGATGGGGGCCTACCTGGACAAGCTGGAACAGGAACTGGACCGGGTGGACACCATGGTGAAGTCGGGCAACCTGCTGGCAGATGCCATCTTAAACAGCAAACTCACCCTGGCCAGGCGCCAGCAGATCGCCGTGAACTGCAAGGTGAAACTGCCGGAGCATCTCCCGGTGGAAGATGTGGATCTGTGTGTGATCCTGGGCAACCTGCTGGATAATGCATTGGAGGCCTGCAGCCAGATAGAGGAGGCCCGGTTCCTTCGGATCTATATGACGGTGAACGGGGAGCAGCTATACCTGTCTGTACAGAATGCGGCAAAAGAGGAGCCGGGGTTTGATGCCAGGCATTACATCACCAGGAAGCGGGGCAACCATGGCCTGGGAATGAAACGGGTGAAGGCAGCAGTGGACAAGTACCAGGGATATCTGCGCCTGGCCAATGAGGCGGGAATCTTCGCGGCAGAGGTGACGATGCCCATAAGGACAGGGAACTGACAACTTACATCTGGTGAAAAAAATAAGACATTTCATGCAGGAATCCACCCATAGGTGGATTCCTGTGTTAAGTTATTCCAAAGTTACTGTTCACAGTAACTTTCCAAAACTTGTCATGTGTAGAAAGCAGCACGGAAATGGAGCAGAAAATGGCAGAAAGGGAACACAATAGCAAATGCAGGTATGGCAGGTACGGGAAGCAAAAAAACGGTTCCTATTCTATGTGGGACAATCTCCGCTATACCTTTTTCCATCTGGCACAGAAGGAGGGAGCCGGGGCTTTCCTAATCTGTGCAGGGGACGGGATGTGCAGCATCCTGCTGCCATTTCTGGAGGCAGCCCTGGCGGGAGCGGTGACGGCCTGCCTGGTGAGTGGCAGGCCGTCCGGGGAGATCCTCTTCCTGGTGGGGGGATACATCCTGCTGTTACAGACGGTCCGGCTCCTCCAGGGACATCTGAAAGCCCTGCGGCATAAGACGCTTTTCCTGTTTCGCTGTGATATGATGATGGAATTCTATGGGAAGATCCTGGGGATGGATACCCAGTGCCTGGAGAGTGCCCAGGGACAGAAAAAGCGTGAGGCGGCAAAGCGGAATCTCTACTCCGGGCATTCCCAGGGGATAGAAGCGTATGTAGAGAATTTCTGGAATCTGCTGTTGAACCTGGGAGGGCTGTTTCTATATGCTGGGATTGTAGCCCGGACCAGTCTGTGGCTTCTGGTGCTTCTGGTGTCACAGACATTTCTGGCTTCTGCCCTGCATCTTCTGGCGGGCAGGCGGGTGTATGCCATGGATGAGGAGATGGAGCAGGAATGGAAGAAGTTCGGCTATCTGCGGCGGGAGTCCATTGTCCCTGCCAATGGCAAGGATATCCGGCTGTACCGGATGGACAGGTGGTTTGTGGGCGCGCTCCAACAGGTCATCGAGAAAATATGTAAGCTGACAGTGAAGGGCCAGGACGGGTTCCTGGCAGCAGGGGTGGTGGAGAAATTGCTGACCTTTGCCAGGAATGCTGTGGTATATGGCTGGCTGATAAGGGATATGGTCCTGGGGAATCTGGCACTTCCGGTTTTCCTGCTGTATGTGGGGGTGGTGTCCGGGTTCGAGGGATGGATGGGCGGCCTCTTTGACTCCGTACAGCAGATCCTGCAGAACAAGCGGCTGATGGATGACTACCGGGACTTCATGGAGTATGGCTCTGTGGAAGAGGGAAGGGCTCCGGTGGGGAATCCGGGACAGCCCCATGAACTGCGGCTGGAAAAGGTGTGTTTCCGCTATGAGGGAAGCAAGGAGGACACCATCCATGACCTGGATCTGACCATTCGGGCCGGGGAGCGGCTGGCCCTGGTGGGATGCAACGGGGCCGGGAAGACCACGCTGATCAAGATGCTATGCGGTCTGTACGCACCCACTTCGGGCCACATCTATCTGGACGGGCAGGATATGCAGACCCTTTCCCGGAAAGAGATCTTCTGGGAATTTGCCGTGGTGTTCCAGGATTGCGCCACCTTTTCCTTCTCTCTGGGGGAGAATGTGTCCTGTGTGGAGAAGGGCAGGGAGGAGGACGAGAAGCTGCAAAAAAGTCTTGCGGATGCAGGGCTTTTGGAGAGGGCAGGGAAACTGCCCGGGGGCATCTGGACATCCGTGAACAAGGACCTGGATGAGGAAGGGGTCAGCCTCTCTGGCGGGGAAATGCAGAAACTGATGCTGGCCAGGGCCTTGTACAAGAATGCGCCCATTGTGATTCTGGACGAACCCACAGCAGCCCTGGATCCCATTGCAGAGAGTGAGATGTATGAGAAATACGATGAGATGATCCAGGGGAAGACAGCAATCTTCATCTCCCACAGGCTGAGTTCCACCCGGTTCTGCAACAGGATCCTGTATCTGGAGGATGGGCGCATCTTCCAGGAGGGGAGCCATGAGGAACTGATGGCAGAGGGAGGAGCCTATGCAGCACTATTTGCCCTCCAGGCAAAATATTATAAACAGGACACAGTGTGAAGGAAATCACTAAGCTCGAAAAAGATCTCGCCAAGTGATTTCAAGCTCTGCCTGCAGAGCTTCTTCACACCGAAGAACGCAAGTGCAGCGTTCTTCATCTATTGTTTATGCCGCTGAAGCGGACAAGGGAGGTAAGCTATGCATGATTTCATATCCATGCACAGGACAGGGTGCAGATTGTTGAAAAAAATCCACTCTGTGGATTCCTGTATCATTCCCCTGCATTTGCTGGAGCTGTGTCTGGAACTGGTACGGATCTACGGCGGCCTGTTCCTGACAGCGGCCTTGATTGATGCCCTGCTTCCAGGAGACTACCGGCAGGCAGTCCTGTGGACCCTGTTCCTACTGTTACTGAATGTATGCCTGGGGATCTTAAACCAGGTACTTAAGAGGCGGTTCAAGGGGCTGAAGACCGAGGTTTGGCTGCTCTTCTATGTGTGGCTGCGCCAGAAAGCCTTTTCCATGGATTTTGAGACCATGGAGAGGCCGGAAGTATCGGAGAAGATCCTGTTCTCGGAGCGGACCTCGGACATGTACGGGGGGCTGGGCATATTGCTGTACCAGTACTGCAATCTCCTGCGGGCCGTGCTGAACCTGGTGCTGTCTACTTTCCTGGTGGTTCATCTGTGCCTGGCACAGTCGGCCTGTGGTGGCAGGGTGTGGAGGGGACTTGCCAGTCCCGGAGTCTGCCTGGGGTTGTTTTCCCTGGTGCTTGCAGGCATGGTGGCCTGCGCCTGGAAGGTGTTCCGGCATTTTGCGGCCAGGCAGAAAGAGATTTTCGCTTCCCACACAGGGGTGGAGGACAGGCTGGGATATTTTATGAACCAGATTTATGGCAATACCAGGATGGCGAAGAACATCCGGATCTTTGGCATGGAGGGGATGATCTTGAAGAATACAGGACAGTTCCAGGCCAGGTCCAGGGCTTATTTTGCGAAAATGTGTGATGTGGGCAGGCAGGAGAGCAATGCCAACGGAGTTGTAAACAGTGTATTTACCATTTGCGCCTACCTGCTGGTAGGGATCAAGGTAGTCACCGGGGCTGTGACAGTGGGGGCCTTCACCCGGTATGCAGGGGCGCTGAACCAGTTCGGGGGCGCCTGTTTTGCCTTGATTGCAGGACATGGGGAACTACAGAAGATATGTACATATATGGAAGAATTCCTGGCATTCCTGGATATGAGGTCCCATCATGAAAAAGGATCCATTCCCATAGAGAAACGAACCGATGGGGAGTATGAACTGGCCTTTGAGGACGTAAGTTTCCACTATCCGGGCAGTGAAGAGATGGTGTTACAGCATATAAACTGCCGGATTCCACTGAGGGGAAGGCTGGCCCTGGTGGGATGCAATGGGGCTGGGAAGAGCACTTTCATCAAACTGTTGTGCCGCCTCTACGAGCCTACAGAAGGGCGTATTACCTTGAACGGTGTGGATATCCGCAAATATGACGAGGAGGAGTACCGCAGCCTGTTCGGGGTGGTGTTCCAGGACTTCAAGCTGTTCGCCCTGCCGGTGTGGGAGAATATTGTGGCGGGTTATGAGAGAAGGGATGACAGGATCTGGGAGGCCCTGGGCCTGGCAGACGCAAAAGAACTGGTCCAGGGGATGCCCGGGGGGCTGGACACCTGGCTTTACAGGGATCTGGAGGACGGTGTGGAGATCAGCGGCGGGGAAGCCCAGAAGCTGGCCCTGGCCAGGGCCTTGTACAAGAATGCACCGGTGGTGATCCTGGATGAACCTACGGCAGCCCTGGATGCAAAGGCAGAAGCAGAGGTTTACGCCCGCTTTCACGAGATGGTGGAGGGAAGGACAGGCATCTACATTTCCCACCGGATGAGCAGCTGCCGCTTCTGCGAGGATATCCTTGTCTTCCACGAGGGAAGGATCGTGGAGCGGGGCAGTCACCAGCAGCTGTCTGCCCAGGGGGGACAGTATGCCCGGATGTGGGAGGCCCAGGCCAGATATTACAACAGTTAGGAACTGTATTCTTTAACAGTTTCTTAAAGAAGAGCAGTCAAAAAGCCGCTCCTGTCTGAAACGGGCGGCTTTCTGGTTCCGGTTATGGCCTCTTTAGGGATCCGGCTTAAGGACATGGCTCCTTATTTCAGCGGTTTGGCCCCTGCCTTTTCCTGGGCTTTTTCCAGGAACTGGCGGAACTTGCTCTTTTTCTTCTGAGGGGCAGCCACCTGCTTGCCGTGAAGTCCCCGTACATCCAGCACATAGATGCCGCTGACGATGGCCTTCACTTCCTTTTTCACGGGCACGGAGTCGAAGATCTTCTCATCGCAGATCAGGGACATGATCTGGGGACCGATCTTGGCCTTGATGATGGGCAGCTTGGAACTGCGCATGAGCTTGGGAGTCTGGTCTAAGACAATCTGGGGCAGGCCGGCATCCTTTAATTTCATTCGTTTTTTGTCAATGATCAGCATAGACACGGTCTGTTTGTTGGCCTCCAGGGTTTCCTGCTGTTCGGCCTGTTTCTTCTGGGCCTTTTTCCCTAGGAAATACAGTACCGTAATCACAACGGCCAGTACCACCAGAACTACGATCAAAGTAATCAACCATGGCTGCATATAGAATTCCTCCTGTTTTCGCTTTTGTAACTATCCCGCAAACGGGTGAGGATGGATAGTTACCTGTCTAATCGTATATTTTAACATAGATGCCCACGGATAGGCAATAAAACATTTATTTTTATTTCAGAGTTATTTTGGTATGTTTGTGGTAGAATGTGGTAGAAGGGCAGATGCCTGGAAGTGGTAACTTGTATACGTACACGAAGGAGGAGTCATATGGGCATATTGGAAGGAACGGTATGGCAGATCGTGCAGATGGTTCTGGGAAGCCTGTTTTTCTGGAACATGCTCTTTGCCATTGCCATTATATTTTTCCAGAGGCGGGATCCCAAAAGTGTCTGGGCCTGGCTGCTTCTGCTATTCTTCCTGCCAGGCCTGGGATTTGTCTTCTACCTGTTTCTGGGAATTGACCTGCACAAGCGGCATATGTTCAAGGTGAAGGGCTTAGAGGAGGATCTGCATGAGGTGATCCGTTACCAGGAATTCCAGCTGAAGAACAGGAAGCTAGGGGACTCCCAGGAGGAACTGGCAGATTATATGGATCTGGTGATGTTCAACATGAAGGCAGCCGATGCCATTCTGTTCGGGGAAAATGATATTGACATCTTCACAGACGGAAAGGAGAAGTTTGATGCATTGGTGGCAGACCTGGAGGCAGCAGAGCATTTTATCAACATACAGTACTATATAATACGGAATGACATGCTATTTGAACGGATCGCGGAGGTGCTGCGGCGTAAGGCGGCCCAGGGGGTGGAGGTGCGGGTGCTCTTCGACGGCATGGGCTGCAGGAAGGTGCATCACAGTTATTGGAGGAAACTGGAGCAGGCAGGAATCCGCACGGCAGAATTCTTCCCTGCATTCCTGCGCCGGTTCCAGTTGCGCATCAATTACCGCAACCATCGCAAGATCGTGGTGATTGACAACCGGGTGGCCTATGTGGGGGGCTTCAATATCGGAAAAGAATATATCGGCTTGGAGGAGAGGTTCGGCTATTGGCGGGATACCCACCTGCGGATCCAGGGATCCGGGATACTGGGCTTGCAGATGCGTTTCCTGCTGGACTGGAACTATGCAGCCGGGGAGAACTTGATGCAAAGGGAACTGATGTTCCTGGAACCACCGGACGGGAGGCGGGATCACTGCGACTTACAGGTAATCAGCAGCGGGCCTGACAATGCCCTGGAACAGATCCGGGACAACTACGTCCGTCTGATCACCAGGGCCAGGAAGCGGATCTGTATCCAGACCCCCTATTTTATCCCGGATGAGTCCCTGTTGAATGCCCTGCTCATTGCCGTGCGCTCCGGGATCGAGGTGAACTTGATGATACCCTGCAAGCCGGATCATCCCTTTGTGTACTGGGCCACTTACTCCTATATGGGTGACCTGGTGGAGGCAGGGGCAGGCTGTTACATTTACAACAATGGTTTCCTGCACAGTAAGGGCATCGTGGTGGATGGGGAAGTGTTCTGTTACGGCACAGCCAACATGGATATCCGTAGCTTTGCCTTGAACTTTGAGGTGAATGCAGTGGTATATAACAGGGAGAAGGCCCGGGAGATGGAAGAGATCTTTCGGAAGGACCTGGAGCATTGTACCCAGGTGACAAAGGACAGCTACGGGGCCAGGCGCTTGAAGATCCGGCTGAAGGAGCAGATGTGCAGGCTGCTGTCGCCGCTGTTGTGACTCCTGTTACTGTCCACAGCAACATCTTTTCAGAAAACCTCTTTTAAAATGGTACATTCTGTGGTATAAATAGTAACAAATATTTGCCTATTTATGTAAAATCTATGTCCGCCAGAGGCGGGCCAGGAGGTAGAGATGGAACTGACAGACATAAAAGACTTATTTCGCAACAGGCAGGAGTATATTGGAAGGGAAGTGACTGTGGGAGGCTGGGTCAGGAGCAACCGGGATTCCAAGAATTTTGGGTTCCTGGTGATCAATGACGGCACCTTTTTTGAGCCGTTGCAGGTGGTATATGGGGACGGACTATCCAATTTCCAGGAACTGTGCAAGGTGAACGTAGGGGCGGCCCTGGTGGTGAAGGGCACTGTGGTGGAGACGCCGGATGCCAAACAGCCCTTTGAGATGCAGGCTGCGGAGGTGATGGTGGAAGGGCCTTCTGCCGCAGATTACCCCTTGCAGAAAAAACGGCACTCCTTCGAGTATCTGCGGACCATCTCCCATCTGCGTCCCAGAACCAATACCTTCCAGGCTGTGTTCAGGGTGCGTTCCCTGATTGCCTATGCCATCCACAGCTTTTTCATGGAGAGAGGCTTCGTTTATGTGCATACGCCCTTGATCACGGGAAGCGACTGCGAGGGGGCAGGGGAAATGTTCCAGGTGACCACCATGGATCTGAACAATATCCCGAAGACTGCGGAGGGAAAGGTGGACTTCTCTCAAGATTTCTTCGGCAAGCCCACCAACCTCACGGTGAGCGGTCAGCTCAACGGCGAGACCTTTGCCCTTGCGTTCAAGAATATATATACCTTCGGCCCCACCTTCCGGGCAGAGAATTCCAACACCACCCGCCACGCGGCAGAGTTCTGGATGATCGAGCCGGAGATGGCCTTCGCGGATCTGAAGGATGACATGCTGCTGGCAGAGAGCATGCTGAAGTACATCATCCGCTATGTGCTGGAAAATGCGCCGGAGGAGATGGCCTTTTTCAACCAGTTCGTGGACAAGGGGCTGCTGGAGCGCCTGGAGCACGTGGCGAACTCCGACTTCGCCCATGTGACCTACACGGAAGCTATCGAGATCCTGGCAAAGCACAACGATGCCTTTGACTACAAGGTGAGCTGGGGATGTGACCTGCAGACGGAGCATGAGCGTTACCTCACCGAGGAGGTGTTCCGGCGCCCGGTGTTCGTCACGGACTACCCCAAGGAGATTAAGGCCTTCTATATGAAGCTCAACGAGGATGGGAAGACCGTGGCGGCCATGGACTGCCTGGTGCCCGGCATCGGGGAGATCATCGGCGGCAGCCAGAGGGAGGACAAGCTGGAACTCCTGGAGCAGCGCATGGAGGAACTGGGGCTGAACAAGGAGGACTACGGCTTCTACCTGGATCTGCGCAAGTATGGTTCCGTGCGCCACGCAGGGTTTGGTCTCGGATTTGAGCGGTGCGTCATGTATCTCACCGGCATGGGCAACATCCGGGATGTGGTGCCCTTCCCCAGGACAGTGAATAACTGTGAATTATAAGGCAGTTTTTCCTTCTCAATAGTGGTACTTCTTCCGCTGGGTGACCAGGAAGAGTACGGTCACGGCCACAGCCATCAGTTCCGCGGCCACAATGGAGAACCAGATACCATCGATTCCCCAGATAAGGGGAAAGAGCAGCACGGCTGCCACCTGGAACACCAGTGTCCGCAGGAAGGAGATCAAGGCAGAGACCAGGCCATTGCCCAGGGCCGTGAAAAAGGAAGAGCCGAAGATGGCAAGTCCTGCAAACAAAAAGGAGAAGGAATAGATCAAAAATCCCCTTAAGGTCAGTGCCAGAAGCTCCTGGTCATACCCCACGAACAGCATGGAAAGAGGGCGGGCCAGGATTTCCCCCAGTGCCAGCATACACACGGAGAAGATACCGGTGAGCACCAGACTTCTTTTTAGGAGGTCTTTCAGTTCCTGGTGGTTCCCGGCCCCATAGTGGTAGCTGATCACAGGCGCCGTACCCACGGCATAGCCGATGAAGGCAGCCAGGAAGATCATGTTCACGTACATCAGCACCCCGTAGGCGGCCACGCCGTCCTCCCCGGCATAGTGGATCAACTGTCCGTTGTAGAGCATGCTCACCACGGACATGGAGATATTGGACATCAGTTCCGAGGAGCCGTTGGTACAGGCCTTGAGCAGGGCAGGGCCGTTGAACCTGGTCTGCACAAGGCTTAGGGCGCTGGTATTGGGGCGGCTAAAATACAACAGTGGAAGGATGCCTCCCACTGCCTGGCTCAGTGCAGTGGCGGCGGCAGCCCCTGTAAGGCCCCACTGGAAGACGGCTACAAATAGGGCATCCAGCACCATATTGGTGATGCCTGCAGCCACTGTGACAGCCAGGCCCAGCTGGGGCTTCTCCGCTGTCACGAAGAAGCTCTGGAATTCATACTGCAGCATGAAGGCCGGAAGGGCGATCAGGATAATGCGTCCATAGGACACACAGTCCGACAGCATGGAGCCTTCTGCCCCAAGGAAAGAGGCAATGGGCCGAAGCAGCAGGATGCCTATGGCGGCGATGCCTATGCTGGCGGCCACGGTGACATAGATGAACAGGGAAAAGAGACGCCGGGCTTCTTCCGGCTTTCCCTCTCCCATGGTCTTCCCGATCAAGGCGCTGCCTCCGGTACCCATCATGAATCCGGCTGCCCCCAGGATCATTAGGAAGGGCATGATGAAATTCACGGCGGCGAAGGGTGTCTTTCCCACATAATTGGACACAAAGAACCCGTCCACCACGCCGTAGATGGAGGTGAATATCATCATGACAATGGAGGGAAAGGTAAAGCGCAATAATTTTCGATACGTAAAGTGATCCGATAACTGGATTTTCTGCTTTTTTTTCTTACAAACATTCATAACCATAATTTCCTCATTATTTCATATAATCTTTATTTCGTTCATTCTTCATTCCGTACATTCTTTGTTCCATACATTTCTTGCAAGGCTGGCCTCACAGGCTTCGGACTCGTTCCCTTAAGGAAACCAGGTATCTCTGTGTCAGGGACAGGTACAGTTCCTGTTCTTTTGCAGTCCAGGACTTTAGGATCTGGTCTTCTTCCAGGATCAGACGGGCCACGGTATGTTGTACGATTTCCCGGCCATGTTCAGTAAGGCAGGCCTTTTTCTTGCGGCCACCGTTGCTTTCCAGGTATACCATATGGGTCTCCTCCAGCTTGCGGAGGGCCGAGTTGATGGTCTGCTTGCTGGCGCCGAACAGGCTGCAGATGTCATGGAGGGGACAGCTTCCTCCCCGGTTGCAGAGGGCATACAGGATCTGGAAGGCGCTGTCGGAAAGTCCGAATTTCAGTGCAGCTTCATGATAGACCCGGTCAAGTTCACTGGTCAGGTAGTTTAAGCGGCTGATTCCCGCGGGCAGGGAACTGGAAAAGGATGTTTCCTTAGGGGAATCCTCCGGAGTGTTATACTGGGACATGGCATACCTCCTATGGTAGGTGGAAAAGTTTGGGTCCGGACAGGAAAGTTGGTACGAAATCGTACGTTCTGCATAGGGAAGTATAGTACGATTTCGTACAAAAGTCAAGAGGGTTACCTTATTTATATTTTTCAAAAACTTAAGGCTTTGGGGGATGAAAAATCAGTTAAAATGTGATATGCTTCTTCTGTGGCTAATCCCACAGGCAGACCATTGTGTCCCAGGGCTTTCCGCTCATGAGAGGGATGTTATGGCAGATTTCAGTGACTATGAGTATAGATTGCCGTGATATGAGAGTGCGGGGGTATGTGTGAAGAGTAAAACAGGAAATGTATTGCATTTTGTAGTGGCAGGGGTACTGACAGTGGCCATTCTTGGCCAGGCGGGGGCAGATTCCCTGATGGCGCAGGCCACTACGGCTTCTGAGATACAGGGGCAGATCAACCAGCACCAGCAGCAGCTGGAGAAGATATACAGCCAGCTTTCCGACCTGGAGGAGGAGCAGGATATCCTGCAGGAAGAGATTGATGATATGAACTCTGAGATCTTGAACACCATGACCAGCATTGGCATGAAGGAGGATGAGATCGCCGCAAAGGAATCAGAGATTGCAGACAAACAGGTGCAGATTGAGGAGACGGAGGCAGAATATGAAGCGGCTGTGGAACGGGCAGATACCCAGCAGCAGAACATGATACATAATATCCGTGTCCTGTATGAGAATGGGGATGACACATATCTGCGTGCCATTCTGGAGGGGAAGAATTTTTCGGATGTGTTGAACCGCCTGGACTATGTGGAGGAGATCTACAGGTATGACAATGCCAGACTGGCAGAATTCATAGAGACCAGGAACCAGGTACACGACCTGTGGGATCTGTTGGAGGCAGAGAAAGCTGGCCTGGAGACAGAAAAGGGACAGCTTCAGGCAGACAGACAGGAACTGCAGGAGCAGAAGGCAGCCCTGGATGTGATGTTGGACAGGAAGAAGCAGGAGTCTGCTAATTTTGAGGCTGAGATCAGCAAGGCCAGGCAGCAGGCGGCAGTGGAAAAGAAGCTTCTGCAACAGGAACAGCAGAGACTGAAAGCATTACAGGCATCCCAGCGGGCAGCCCAGAGCGCGGCCAATGCCACCTACACACCTACGGATTACACATCCGTCATTGACAATTCGCCGGGCAGTGAACTGGGGAAAAAGGTGGCCAAGTATGCCTGCCAGTATATCGGGAATCCCTATGTGTCCGGGGGGACCAGCCTGACGAACGGGGCAGACTGTTCCGGTTTTACTTACCGGGTGTTCGGGGATTTCAATTACAGCCTGCCCAGGACCTCCACCCAGCAGCGGGGCAGCGGAACCGGTGTCAGCTACGAGGAGGCCCAGCCGGGGGATCTGGTCTGCTACGAAGGCCATGTGGGAATCTACATCGGCGGCGGGCTGATTGTCCATGCCAGCAACGTGAAGACTGGCATCAAGGTCAGCCGGGCGCAGTACAAGACCATTCTGGCAGTGCGGAGGATTGTGTAAGGGGGATTCCATCATGAGAATAGGTTGTCATTTGTCTTCTTCCAAGGGATTTCTGGCCATGGCGAAGACGGCAGAGTCCATTGGGGCTACCACATTCCAGTTTTTTACCAGGAATCCCAGGGGCGGGGCTGCCAGGGAGTGGATGACTTCGGATGTGGAAGCCATGTTGGAATATTTTGAAAAGGCAGGGATCCGGAAGCCTCTGGCCCATGCGCCTTATGTGCTGAATCCCTGTGCAAAGGACCAGGGATTGCGCCAGTTTGCCAGGCAGACCATGGCAGAGGATCTGGCGAAACTGGAGCAGATACCGGATGTCATGTATAACTTACATCCAGGCAGCCATGTGGGACAGGGGACAGAGGCGGGGATCCGGCTCATTGCCGATGCCTTGAACCAGGTCCTTGGGAAGGAACAGCATACCGTAGTGTTGCTGGAGACCATGGCAGGTAAGGGCAGTGAGATGGGCCGCAGTTTCGGGGAACTGGCAGCTATCCTCAGTCAGGTGGAGTGCGCAGACCATCTGGGCATCTGTCTGGACACCTGTCATGTGTGGGATGCAGGGTATGACATTGTAGAGAACCTGGAAGGAGTGCTGGAGGAATTTGATAAGGTGCTGGGTCTGGGACGGCTCAAAGCGATCCATTTGAACGATTCCATGAATGGGCGGGGGAGTCACAAGGACAGACATGAGAAGATCGGTAAAGGACAGATCGGGGAAGCGGCATTTGAACGGATTGTGAACCATCCGGCGCTGCGGGATCTGCCGTTTTATCTGGAGACACCGAACGAACTGGAGGGGTATGGGGCAGAGATTGCCCTGCTGAAAGGAAAGAGAAGGTAATAGTTTGAAAGTAAACTTTCAATGCCAGACCTGGCGGTCTGTCATCAAAAGGCAAATATTGATTGGTATGCCCGCTGAAGCGGGCACAGGGGTATAATAATGACAGATACATGGAGACAGGAGATCGAACAGCGCCTGGAAGAGATGCCGGGCAGGACTTCTTTCTATTATAAAAATCTGGTGACAGGGCAGAGCTTTTCCATCCGGGCAGACATGCCTATGATGGCAGCCAGTGTGATCAAACTTCCCATCATGGTGGATGTCTTCTGCCAGATGAAGGCAGGGGAACTATCCAGGGATCAGTTGTATGTATTACAGGAGGAGGATAAACGTCCCTCCTGCGGCTGTCTGAACAGGATGCATGCAGGACTGAACTTGACAGTACAGGATCTGTACAATTTGATGATTATATTAAGCGACAATTCTGCGACCAACATTTTAATACGACTGCTGGGAGGGATGGAACGCATCAACAGGGATCTGGAATCCTGGGGGTATAAGACCCTTCGGGTGAACCGGCTGCTCTTTGACAGGGAGGCTTCTGACAGGGGAATCCAGAACTATGTGTCTGCCGGAGAGATCGGGGATATCTTAGAGAAGCTATACCTGGGTCAGATGGTGGATGAAGAGAGTGACCAGGAGATGCTGGAGGTGTTAAAAGAGCAACGCCTCAACGGCAAGTTTCCCTTTGGATTCGCGGAGAAGATACCCATAGCCCACAAGACCGGAGAGGATGACGGCATCACCCATGATGTGGGTATCCTCTACACAGAACAGCCCTTTGTCCTGTGCTGCCTGGGAAATGAGACAGACTGCCCGGCCTTCAACCGGTTTATGCAGGATGTTGCCTGGAAACTGGCCTGCGCTAATTGTCAGTGCCATCTTTGATGGCACTGACATCTTTGATGGCACTGACATCTTTGATGGCACTGCTATCTTGGTGTCACTGGCATCTTTGGTGTCACCGACGCTGATGCGGGTACGGGATATTGGATAGAATGAAGGAGGTTCCCATATGAAGATTCAGAAAATAGAACTGGGAGAGATACGGATCCCCCTGGTGACACCTTTTCGCACTGCCCTGCGGACAGTGACGGAGGTCCGGGACATGGTGGTGCGGATCACCGCAGATGACGGTCAGGCAGGGTACGGGGAAGCCCCGGCCACGGCAGTGATCACCGGGGATACTTTGGGTTCCATAGAGACAGCCATCCGGGATTTTATCGCCCCGGCTATCCTGGGCATGGACATAGAGGATATGGATGGCATCATGCACAGGATGCAGAAGGCCATTCTGAAGAATACCTCCGCCAAGGCCGCGGTGGATATGGCAGTGTATGACCTGTATGCGAAAAACCTGGGAAAGCCCCTGTACAAAGTGCTGGGTGGCAGAAGCAACTCCATTGAGACAGATCTCACCATCAGCGTCAACGAGGTGTCCCGGATGGTGGAGGATGCCTTGAAGGGTGTGGAGCAGGGCTTTCGCATCCTGAAGGTCAAGGTGGGAAAAGAAGGGCAGAAGGATGTGGAACGCATCCGGGCTATCCGTCAGGCCGTGGGAGGGGATGTGGTGATCCGGGTGGATGCCAACCAGGGCTGGAAGCCCAAGGAGGCTGTGCGGATCATCCGTTCCCTGGAAGACAAAGGACTGGAAATTGACCTGGTGGAGCAGCCTGTGGATGCCCATGACTTTGCGGGGATGCAGTTCGTGACGGCCAATGTGTCCACGCCCATCCTGGCAGACGAGAGTGTGTTCTCCCCCAGGGATGCCATCCGGATCATACAGGAGCGGGCGGCAGATTTGATCAATATCAAGCTCATGAAGACAGGGGGCATCTACGAAGCGCTGAAGATCTGTGGTATTGCGGAGAGTTTCGGCGTAGAATGTATGACGGGATGTATGCTGGAGAGCAAGCTGGCGGTCAGTGCAGCGGCCCACCTGGCAGCGGCCAGGGGCGTGATCACCAGGCATGACCTGGACGGCCCGGCATTGTGCCGGATCGACCCTTACGAGGGTGGACCGGTGTTCGAGGGGCCGAAGATCCGGATGACAGGGCAGCCGGGAATCGGTATCTGTGGGGTTCCGGTCCAGTTTACATCGGCAGTGACGATATGACGGGGAGTTTGGGAAAGGGAGAAGGCGTATGAGGGCAGTAGCAGCCAGGACCATCTGTCCGGTGAGGGAGGAACCTTCCTCCAGCATGTCATTGGACGATGAATTGTTGTATGGGATGTGTGTGGAAGTGTTGGGGGAAGTGCCGGACCGGGAAGAGGGGGCAGTCACGCCCTGGCTTCATATCAGGACCTCTTATCGCTATGAGGGATACTGCAGGAAGGGGGATCTGCTGACAGATCCTTCCTTGGTGGAAGCCTGGGAAAAGAGCAGCAGGTGTGTGGTCATGCAGTCCTATGCGGATGTGCTGGACCAGCCCAAGGTCCAGGGAGTGTGCATGGAATCCGTGACGCGGGGGGGCAGGCTTGTAGTAGTGGGGCCGGTTCCGGAGAAGGAGGGATGGATCCAGGTGGGCCTGGCGGATGGCAGACAGGGCTACACCAGGGAAACATTTCTGGCACCGCTTTATGAGATTCCTTTTACAGAGAAAGAGGAAGTATTCCGGGAGCGCCTGGTGGAACTGGCCAGAAGCTATCTGGGCACCCAGTACCGCTGGGGCGGCAAGAGTCCTCTGGGAATCGACTGTTCCGGCCTGACTAGTATGTGTTATATGCTCTGCGGCGTATCCATCTACCGGAATGCTTCCATTAAGGAAGGTTTTCCTATAAGGGAGATTCCTTTTGGGGAGAAGAAGCCAGGGGACCTGCTATATTTTCCAGGACACATTGCCATGTATATAGGAGGAGACAGATATATTCATTCCACTGGCAGGAATGGCAGTGATGGCGTGGTCATCAACAGCCTGAACCCCGCCCATGTGGATTACAGGGAAGATCTGCCGGGAATACTGGAACATACAGGGAGCTTGTTTGGCCCGGATGGGCGGGACTGACTTGATTTCTCTTTTCAAAGCCAGGGTTTCAATCACATGGTATAGGGGTCAAAAATCCTCTTGCAAGCTTTACTTGCATCGGATTTGATTGACCTTTTGACCCTGGTATCATCACATATGGGGGTATCAGAATGGACAAGCGGCTGAGCCTGGAGAACAGGATCGGTGTGGAACTGAAAAGTTACGACGGATTGATGGGGATCTATATCAATGATTTCCGGGGGAATGTGATACGGATCCATGACAGGGAGAAATTCGAGACGGCCAGCACTATCAAACTTTTTGTGCTGGCGGCATTATTTGACCGGATCCATAAGGGAGAACTCTCCCTGCAGGACATGCTGGAATATAAGAAGGAACATGTCATAGATGGAAGTGGAATCTTAAGTTCCATGGAGGTGGGGACAAAACTTTCCTTGAAAAATATCGCTACCTTGATGATTATAGTGAGTGACAACATTGCCACAAACATGCTGATTGATTTCCTGGGGGTGGAAGCCATCAATGACTGTATCGGGAGACTGGGGTGCAGGGATACGGTGCTCCACAACCGCATTGACTTCGAGGCATACAGCAGGCTGGGAACATCCACCCCTGCAGACTATGCCAGCGTATGGGAACGGATGGCCCAGGGGACACTGATAGACAGGGCCTGTTCCGAACAGATGCTTGCCATCTGCAGGCAGCAGCATTATAATAGTATGCTCACGAAAAACCTGCCGCCTTACTACCTGGATCCGGACAATTATGAGGAGGAAATCATCTATGTGGCATCCAAGAGCGGAAGCATGGATGCCTGCCGGAATGACGGCGGCATCGTGTCCACGCCCTATGGAAGTTATGTGATCGTGATGTTCAACAAGGATTTTGGGGACAATCAGTACTATGCGGAGCATCCAGCCACGGTGTTTGGTTCCAGGGTCAGCAGGCTGATTTTTGACCAGTATCTTGCACTGGAAGGGAGGCTTGTACTGTGAAAATCATCATTGCCGGAGATGGCAAAATGGGGGCAACCCTGACCCGCCAGTTATCTGCAGAAGGGTATGACCTGACGGTAATCGATTTTAACTCGAAGGTGCTGGAATCCAGCGAGGAGCGCTATGATGTGATGGTAGTGCAGGGAAACTGTGCGTCCATGGATGTGCTCAGACAGGCTGGAGTAAAAGAGGCTGACCTGCTGATTGCAGTAGTAGGGGCCGATGAGGTGAACCTGCTGTGCTGCGTCACAGCCCACCGCATGAATCCCAGACTTCATACCATAGCCAGGGTGCGCAATCCGGAATATACAGATCAGATCTATGAGATGCGGGACATGTTTGCCCTGTCCATGGCAGTGAACCCAGAGAGACAGGCTGCCGTGGAGATGGAGAGGCTGCTGCGGTATCCCGGATTCCTGAAGCGGGACACTTTTGCCAAGGGCCGGGTGGAGATCGTGGAACTACGCCTGGATGCAAAGAGTAAACTGTGCAATGTTGCCCTAAATGACATGAACAATATTGTGAAGTGTAAGATCTTGATCTGTGCGGTGCTGCGCAGTGGTACCGCGGTGGCACCGGATGGTAATTTTGTGCTGCGGGAGGGAGACCGTATCTTTGTGACGGCATCCACGGATACTCTGACAGTGCTGCTCAAGAATCTGGGCGTGATCACCCACAAGACAAAGCGGGTCATCCTGTGCGGTGGTGGCAGGGTCAGTTACTATCTGGCGAAGCTGCTTGGGAGGAGCGGGATCGGTGTACAGATCATTGAACGGAACCAGGAGCGGTGTACCCAGCTTGCGGCTATGCTGCCCAAAGTGCGTGTGATCCAGGGGGATGCTACCAACCAGTTCCTGCTGGAAAGTGAAGGTATATCCGATTGCGATGCCCTGGTGACCATGACGGGGGTGGATGAACTGAATATGGTGGTATCCCTCTATGGGAGCAGCTGTGGCGTACCCCAGGTCATTACGAAACTGGGGCGCATGGATAATACCAATATCCTGGGCAATCTGTCCCTGGGCAGCATTGTCAGCCCAAAAGAACTGTGCTGTACCGCCATTGTGCGGTATGTCAGGGCCATGAAGAACCAGACAGGGGCCGCCCTCACCATGCACACCATTGCCGATGGGCAGATGGAAGCCATGGAGTTTGCCGTGGATGGAAAGACGCTTCATTGCGGGGAACCCTTGAAAAAACTGAAGCTGAAGAAGAATGTACTGCTGGTGTGCATCAGCAAGGGTGCAAAGGTAGAGATTCCCAATGGTGATTCCTGGTTTGATAAGGGAGATACCTTGATCGTGGTAGCCGGTGCCGGGAAGGGGATCCATCAGTTGAATGATATCTTTGAGGGGTAAAATGTGAGAAGAATCGAAAGTAAACTTTCAATGACAGACCTGGCGGTCTGTCATCAAAAGGCAAATATTGATTGGTATGCCCGCTGAAGCGGGCATAGGGGTATAGATATGAACTATAAAATGATGGGCAGGTTTATCGGTAAGATTTTGATAGTGGAGGCAGTGTTCATGGTACCGGCACTGTTTATCAGCCTGTGGAACCGGGAATTTGCGGCAGTATATGGATTTATGTGGACCCTGGCTGCCATTATGGGGACGGCTGCTCTGTTCCTTTTCCTTGGAAGGGGATCCAAGAAAAAGTTTTATGCCAGGGAGGGGCTGGCCTGTGTGGGAATCAGTTGGGTTGTCATGAGCTTTCTTGGCTGCCTTCCCTTCTGCATATCAGGTGCCATTCCCAGTTTCGTGGATGCTTTCTTCGAAATTGTGTCAGGATTTACCACCACAGGGGCCTCGGTGGTGCCAGAGGTGGAGAAACTGCCTATGGGCATCCTTTACTGGAGGAGTTTCAGCCACTGGCTGGGAGGTATGGGCGTGCTGGTGTTCCTGCTGGCAATCTCCTCGGCCGGAGGTGGAGAAAACGGTTTTACCATGCATCTGCTGCGGGCGGAAAGTCCAGGACCCAATGTAGGGAAACTAGTGCCCCGTATGAGGAAGACAGCAGGCATCCTGTATCTGCTATACATCCTGCTTACGATCTTGAATATCATTTTTTTGCTGGCAGGCGGCATGTCCCTGTTTGAAGCCGTATGTACCGCTTACGGCACTGCAGGTACAGGAGGATTCGGTATCAAGAACGACAGTATTGCAGGCTATAGCCCTTATATCCAGAATGTGTGTACGGTGTTCATGCTGCTCTTCGGGGTGAACTTTAGCTGTTACTACCTGCTGTTGGTCAGACAGTTCAAAAGCGTCCTCCTGGATGAAGAACTGCGCATGTACCTGGGGATGGTGGCAGGCAGTATCCTGCTGATTGTACTGAACTTGAGAGGGGTGTATGGAACCCTGGAGGAGACGGTAAGACATGCGGCCTTCCAGGTGGCAAGTATCATGACTACCACAGGATTTGCCACCACGGATTTTGACCTGTGGCCATCGTTTTCCAAGGCAATCCTGCTGTTTCTGATGGTGGTGGGTGCCTGTGCAGGCAGCACCGGGGGCGGTTTCAAATGTGGCCGTATCCTGCTGATGCTCAAGAGCCTGCGCCGGAGTGTACACCAGCTTGTACATCCCAGGCAGGTCCAGGCCATCTTCTCCAACGGACATCCGGTGGATGAGAAAGTCCTGCAGAATACCAACGCCTACCTGGCAGCTTATGTGAGCTTTGTCATGCTTAGTTTCCTGCTGATCTCCACGGACGGCTTTTCCACCACCACCAACTTCTCTGCCGTGCTGGCCTGCTTCAACAATATCGGTCCTGGCTTTGATGCAGTGGGTCCTACCTGTAATTTTGCTTCCTACAGCATCTTCTCCAAGCTGGTACTGGTGGTGGATATGCTGGCAGGAAGGCTGGAGATCTTCCCGATTCTGATTCTGTTCTCCAGGACTACCTGGAAGAGGAAGTGAGGGAAAAAATCTGCTGTGTTTTCTACTTTATAAAGGCCATATATAAGTGGTGGGGTGTTAGGCAATACACAGCATGATGATATGAGGTGATTTTATGAAAGCCAGAGTATTAATAAAGAATAAAACAGTGTTCATAATGGAAGCCATTGTAGTCTTGGGCATAATGGCAGTCATTCCTGGGATATTTGACTACTATTTTGCATTGAATGATGATGTATTAATTAATGATATTGTCTCGGGAAGATATTCAGGAATACCAGATGTACATAATGTATCTATGGCAATTCCTCTGAATGTCTTATTGGCCTGCCTAAATCATATGCTTCCCTCTGTTCCCTGGTTTGGATTATTGCTGCTATTTTCTCAGTTTGGATCATTGTACTTGATTGTGGTGAATCTGACAAAGCAACTGGAGGATAATAAGGAATGGAGGAATCTATGCCTTATTTTCTTGAATATCTTATTTTTTGGTCTAATGGCAGAGGAGTTGGTGCTGGTTCAATATACTTATACAGCAGCATTATTGATGACATCAGCTACGTTATGTCTTTATACGATGGATTTTCGACTTTTTTTCACTGGGCGAGGAATATGGAAGTATATATGCATATTGCTTCAGTTTTTGCTGGCATATTGCATGAGGACGGAAATATTCCTTTTTTTGCTTCCATTTGTGCTAATTTTAACAGTAGTTAAATATTATAAGGAAAATGGAATCAGAATAAATGGGGATGCAATATGTAAATGGGGAATTATCTGGGGAAGCATGATAGCATTTGTGATAGGCATGCAGTGTATGAATAACTATGGATATTCAAAGGAAGGTTGGAAGGAGTATAAGGAATTTGACGCTTATAGAACACAGCTATATGACTTCCTGGAACTGCCACCCTTTAAGGAAAACGTTGATTTTTATAGATCTATTGGTTTATCAGAGATTCAATATGAACTTTTAGACAAATATAATTTTGCTTTGGATGACAGGATTACAGCAAATACCATGAAACAGGTGGTAAATTACATAAATGAAAAACGGCTTGCAGGATATAGCGGGTTGAAAAAATTTTATTGGAAAAATTTTACATTGCCTTTACGGGAAGGACTATGGTCATATAGCCATCGATGTCTCATGGATCCTATAGTCTCACAGGATGACTATCCATGGAATGTAATCTGTATGACACTATATCTTCTTTTTCTGCTTCTGACCTGTTTTTCTAAGAAGTGGATTCAGTTGCTCTGGATAGGGGGGATATTTTCTGTTCGTACAATTCTCTGGCTGTATATTATCTTGAAGCAGAGAACACCGGTCAGGGTGACTCATTCTTTGTTTATTATGGAGATAGTATGTCTGTTGTTACTGATCATAGAGGGGATGGTATGCCAGGCCAGACAGGGAAAAAAACTCTATATATGTGATCGTGTGCGAAGAGCATGTACAGTTGTTTTTTTGGTGATGGCTGGTATTTGGATGATAACAGGATGGTTGAAATTTCATATAGAGTATATGGATATAAAAGAAAATAATAATTGCTGGGCTAGGTTAACGCAATACTGTCATGAAAATGAAAACGATTTTTTCTTTATTGATGTATACTCTTCAGTGAATTTTTCTGAACGTATGTTCAAAACAAAAGCAATAAAAGCAGATAATTATGATATATGCGGTGGATGGTTGTCAAAAAGTCCATTATCAGATGAAAAATATTCACGATTTGGGATATCTTCTGTAGAAGATGCACTTATAAATAATCAAAGGGTGTATTTTGTCATTACGCATAAGGAACCAATAGATTGGCTCATTCAATATTATCGGGAAAAGGGGATACAAATAGAGGTCAATTTGCAGGAAGTAATAGCAGGTCAATTTGATGTATATAGTCTAACGGCATGTGAGACATCTGCACAATCAGACTATCAAAGTAGAATACTTGATGGCTTATAATGATTGGCATAGATAGAACTTTAAAAGAAGGTGTTTTTATGCAATATCTAATGAGTGCATAAATAGATCAAACTTGTAGAATATGGATCATGAGAGGACAGAGCCATGCATTGGGGCATGCTGTATTTTTCTGGATTCAGTCATACCCCTTGAAAATCCTTCATACAATGGTAAAAAGTATCCCACGGGGGTTTACCGTTGAAGGATTATATCGAAGAGCGTGCCATCAGCATTGCCAATTATATCATTGACAGCAACGCCACAGTCAGACAGACAGCGAAGACGTTTGGAGTGTCGAAAAGCACGGTACATAAGGATGTAACAGACAGGCTGATGCAGATCAATCCCACCCTGGCAAAGCAGGCCAGACAGGTGCTGGATGTGAACAAATCGGAGCGTCACATCCGGGGGGGACTTGCCACAAAGGAGAAATATCTGCACCAGCACGGCAGTATGGTGTAAAAGTTCAAGTTACAGGGAAATGGAAATCCACCGGCAGACAGGAAAGCTGCAGGTGGATTTTTTGCGCTTCTATTTACATAATAATCTATTTGAGCTATAATAAATGCAAATTAGAACCATGAGGCCATTAAAAGCGGGAGGCGGTCAATGGATACAATTATAATATATGAATCCACCCACCATGGAAACACGAAAAAGCTGGTAGATGCAATTTCGAGGGAGTATGGAGTCAGAGCGGTAAATGTGGAGGAAACCATGAATATGGACTTTTCTTCCTGCGACTTGATTGGCATTGCGTCAGGTGTGGCATTCGGGAAATTTTATGAGAAGGCAGAGCGGTTTGCAGCGGAGAAACTTCCGGAGAATAAGAAGGTATTCTTTCTGTATACATGTGGGAATGACAGTGGAAAATATGCCGCTTCGGTTTCCGCAAAAGCCAGGGAGAAGAACTGCCAGGTTCTTGGCGTATATGGCTGCCGGGGTTTTGATACCTTTGGACCCTTTAAGTTGGTGGGTGGTATTGCCAAAGGACATCCGACACAGGAGGAAATAGACGGAGCAGTGAAATTTTACGGGGGACTGACGATAGAGGGAAAATGAGGGTAGCTGGTCGAGTTACCGGAGGAGCATTTGGGATGGAATTTCCAGTGGCCAGTACGGGAGGACCACTACTACGGAATCTCCATTATATGCACCATTTATCAAAAAATGAGTTTATAGAACATGATAGAATCCGCGCTTCGCAAGGACTCTATTGTCATGAATAAAGGCGTGTAGCCAATGGCGTGAATCCAGCAAACGTCAAAGCTATACGCTCTATTTTTGTCTAATCACCCACCAGCAGGAAGGCACAGTGGAGAGGGCTTTGCAGGAGCAGAAGGCATTGCCGGAAGCCGTGATGGACATACGTCTACCATATAGGGCAGACATCTATCCACCAGAGAGAGGTAGGGATAGAGAAGGAGATAGGGAGAGAGCACAAATGAAATCAAGCAGTCTTATCTTTCCCGTATTATATTTTTTTTAGGGCGATCAAAACGAGGGAAAGCAGATGTACAAACTGGTGGCGCTTGTCCAGGACAGACTGAAGCGAAGCATAGACCCAGGCAGCGCAGACATTTGGCGAATGCCGCGAGGGGTGCAAAGCAGAATAACGAAAGGATGAGATTTATTATGAATGGTGCTGTGCCTCTGAAGAATAAGAAAGTTAAGCCAAAGTACAATCTATTTCAGAATAGTGTATATATGATCAGATTTGCATGGGAAAAACGCAAGGGGGTATTGTGGCTTTGTCTGATATTGGCCATTTTAGCAGTTCTGGAAAACCTGCTTAGTGTACTTGTTACGCCAGTCATTTTATCTGCAGTAGAGGATGCTGTGCCGATAGGGCAGTTATTCATGACTATTCTGTTATTTGGATTAACGCTGATGTTAGTTAGTACGGTAAATACTTATTTTGATACGAAAATACCGTTTGAACATGCTTCTTTTAGGATAATTTTAACTTCTCAGATTTCAAAAAAAATTACAACAATATCTTATCCCTTAACAGAAGATCAAGATATACATAAAATGCTGGACAGAGCAACAATGGCTGTTATAGATGCTAATTCTGCTACACAAGCCATATGGATTACAATGACGAAACTTCTTACTGATAGTCTTGGCATTGTAATTTATCTTTTCTTACTTTCATCTCTTGATTTTTGGACTATTTTTCTTGTTTTTATCACATCCGTTATCGGATTTTTTTTAAACAGGAAAATGAGTGGCTGGGGATATCGTCATCGAGAGGAAGAAGCAGAATATTCACGGCATATGAAATATGTATCTAACAAGGCAGGAGAAATCTCTATTGTTAAGGATATTCGTATGTTTGGTATGAATAACTGGCTGGAGGATGTGTACAGGAGTAATATGCATTTGTTGCGTTCATTTATTTCCCGAAGGGAGAAGGTCTATATCTGGGGTGACATTATCAATGCTGTTTTAACTTTTGCGCGAAACGGCATAGCATATATTTATTTGATAGGACTGGTACGAAACGGTGGGATATCTGCTTCCCGGTTTTTGCTTTGCTTTACAGCGGTTGGAGGCTTTGCCGTATGGGTAAATGGAATTCTCTCGGGTTTTATAGATCTGTATGGACATAGTCTTGAAATCACTACCATGCGGGAATTTCTTGAGTATCCGGAAACTTTTATCTTTGAAGGAGGAATTCCCCTGGAACCAGATGTAAATAAATCTTATCAGATCAAGCTGAAAAATGTTTCTTTCCGTTATCCAAAGGCAGAGCGAGATACTTTGAAGAATATTAATCTGACCATTCAGCCAGGTGAAAAGTTGGCGATTGTAGGACTCAATGGTGCAGGTAAGACAACGCTTGTCAAGCTGATTTGTGGTTTTTTGATCCAACAGAAGGTGAGATATTATTAAATGAAGAAAATATAAAAAAGTATAATCGAAGGGATTATTATCGCCATTTTTCTGCCGTTTTTCAGGATTTTTCAATTTTACCGGTTACTTTGGCAGAAAACATTTCTCAGACCGAATTGATTGATATGGAAAAGATGCGTAATTGTGTGGAAAAGGCAGGTTTGATTGAAAAAATAGAGAGCCTGCCACAAAAGTATGATACGCATCTTGGCAAAGAAATATTTGAGGATGGTATTGAGTTTTCAGGAGGTGAAACTCAAAGTCTGATGCTGGCCCGTGCATTATACAAAAATGCACCTGTTATTATTCTTGATGAGCCAACTGCTGCTCTTGATCCTATCGCTGAAAGTGAAATGTATCATAAATATCATGATTTGACTGATGGTCGGACATCTGTATATATTTCCCACCGTCTTGCTTCAACGCGCTTTTGTGACCGAATTGTTTTAGTTGGTGATGGTGGGATTTTAGAAGAAGGTACCCACGACAGTTTGATACAGCAAGGAGGTAAGTATGCAGAGCTATTTGAGATTCAAAGTTATTATTATCAGGACAAGGAGTATTAGGTTTTACAAATAATCAGAATACAGTATATAGGGATGGCAATTTTTGATGCCTTTGGGAAAAAAGTTTTTTAATAGAGGAGGGTAGCAGGTATGTCTCAAAAACAAAAAAATAGCAAAATTTATTTATATGAAGCAATTTGTTTAGGCATTCGGGGCTACCGATTATGGTGGAAGAAGTATCCAATGATGTTTTGTTCTTCCATCGCCTATGCCGTGGTGGGGGCGTTAACTCCGTATGTTTCAATCTATCTTACGGCGCAGATCATTAACGAAATTGCTGGAGAACGAGATTCCTCTATCTTGCTACAATTAATATTCATCACGTTGTTTTCAGCATTGTTTCTTGCCTTGCTCAACGCGGGAGTTACACGGTGGAAAAACTATGAATATGCGGGGCAGTGGCATAAACGAGATAAATTTTATACTGAGAAACTGCTATCTATGGATTTTTGCAGTATTGATAATCCTCATATTCATCAACTGATTGCTCAGATAAAACAAAATGAAGATTGGTTCGGATGGGGGCTGGGGAGGCTGTTAAAAAGTTTTGAATCATTTTTAAATGCCCTGGTCACGATTGTAGGAGCGGTAGTATTAAGTTTCTCACTGTTTACATGCAATGTTCCACAAAGTGCTGGAAGGCTGACAGTTTTGAATCATCCGCTTTTTATAATTTTGATTGTTGCTGCTATGCTGAGTGTAACACTGATTGTGCCGATGTTAACAAATAAGGCCAATTCTTATTGGGCAAATTTCGCCGATGATGTAAAAATGTGTACGCAGTATGAGTCGTATTTTAGTAAGTTGGTACAAAATCTTTCACTTGCATTAGACATGAGGACATACCGCCAGGACATGATAAGTGAAAAATATTATAACGATAGCGTTAGGTTAGCTGACCGCTCAAAAACAACTCTTGCCCCAATGAGGTTGTTTCATTCTGCATCCACAGCAGTGGGTCATATAGTTACTGTCATTATTTATCTTTTTGTATGTCTTAAGGCATGGGGAGGGGCATTTGGTGTTGGTTCGGTCACTCAGTATATTTCAGCCGTTACTTCGATGTCAAGAGGAGTATCAGGATTGCTTAGGTTTTTTGGTGATCAGCAGAATAATGCTCCGTTTTTAAAGAGTGTATTTGCGTTTCTTGATACTCCAAATACTATGCGCTATGGTGATCTTTCTGTTAAACAATTCCCTGAGGACAAGTACGAAATTGAATTCTGCAATGTGAGCTTTAAATATCCATCGTCAGAAAAGTATGCCTTAAAAAATCTTTCGCTTCGGCTTACATCTGGGCAGCGTCTTGCAGTAGTTGGACAAAATGGATCTGGCAAAACTACATTTATCAAACTTCTTTGCCGAATGTACGACCCTACTGAGGGGGAGATTTGCCTTAATGGGATTGACATACGCAAGTATGATTATCAACAGTATATAAATATTTTCAGTGTAGTGTTTCAGGACTTTAACCTTTTGGCGTATGGTCTTGGGCAAAATGTTTCTGCTGCAGCGAAATATGATGCGACTAAGGTTAGGGATTGTCTCATCAGGGCTGGTTTTGGAGAATGTCTTAAGGATCTGCCAAAGGGCGCCAGTGTGCCGGATATTGCACTACTGCCAAATATCGCCATCTTTTTTGGTGTCACCATTGATGAACTGTTCCAGATCCCCAATGAGGCAGAATTTGAACGGATTGAGAACCTGGTGGTACAGGAGAGGCAGATCAGTCAGGAAAAATTTACACACTACAAGAAATTCCTGGAGGATATCATTGAAAAGGAGCCGCGGAACATGCGTGCCTATCTTTGCCTGGCATATTTATACAATCACAGGGCCCGGGGCGATCATGAGATTGCCGGGGAGTATGCCAGGAAGGTATTGGAACTGGATCCCGATGAAAAGGGAGGCTGGGTGGCATACCTGGAAGCACGGGGCGGTGTCTGTGGGGATGAGTGGTATGACAATCATTTTGAGGTGATAGAATTTTTTAAGGATTTTCTGGGAAAAAATCCAGGAAATTACAGGGGGCTTTATGCCATCATTGAAAATCTGCTGGATGATGGGCGATATGACGAGGCCATTCCCTACATTGAACAGATGAAAACTGTGGCAAGGACCCAGCAATATGAGGTGTATATGGGGGATGTGATGCTGGGGAAAGGACACCTGGAGAAAGCATTGGAATATTGGGATGCGGCGGTGGAACACTATCCAGAGCGGTGGCAGGCATTTTGTGACAGGGCAGACCGCCTGAAAAAGCTGGGCAGGTTTGAGGAGGCCCTGGCTGATTATGAGACCTGCTTTATTATGCAGGAACCGCCAAGGCTTACGGACGGCCTGCATTCCATGGCACAGGTGCATGAACAGCTGGGGGATTTTGATGGGGCCATCCAGGACAGAAAGCGCATCATCAAATGTCTCCGGGAGGAGTACCATACTTTTTCGGGAGAGGCGATTGACGAGCAGAAGCGGGAGATAGAACGGCTAAAAAAGAGGAAGGCTTATTCTTAAAGGCCTCTAAAAGGTAAAGGCTGAAAAATATCTTTCAATATTGGTTCCTGTCGGGGGATATCGAACAGCAAAGGTCTATGGACGAAACGGAAAAAGCATGGTATGATTTTCTGGATGCAGGTTGTGGGCAAGGCTTTTCTCGGAATCGAAGATTTCGTGGAATTGGTTTGTGTCGGCTGCGCCTACATGGTATGTGCATGGACAAGGAAGGTACTGGCCAGAATAGGGGTGAAAGATCTGTTATGCCATTGACAGGGAAGCCGCGGCACAGAGGAGTCACGGTGGAAAGGGAAGAGTTGCTATGGAGAAAGAGGGACAGGCATCTACAGGAGGGAAGACAGCATCCCTTGCTGCACAAGTGATGGAACTTGCCTACAGTGACATATTGATTCATATGCGTTTCTTTGACGTGGCATTGGCAGGGCTGCATCCGGCTGCCAGGCCGGGACTCCAGGGAATTGCCACGGACGGGAAGGCCTGTTATTATGACCCGGTGTATGTGCTGCAGTGTTACAGGCAGGATCCGGGAATGGTGGTCAGGTGCTGTCTGCACATGCTGCTCCATTGCGTCTTTTTCCACCATTTCCGGTATGACAGGCTGGACCGGGAGGCCTGGGACCTGGCGGCAGACATTGCCGTGGAAGGGGTCAGTCTGGAACTTGGCCTGGAAGGGGCCTCTCTGGACCGGGACAGGGAGGCTGCCGGGGCATTGCAGGTGCTGAAGGAAGAGGCAGGGGGGATCACGGCAGAGCGGCTTTACCGGTATTTCAGGCAGATGCCGCCCTCTGCTGGTGAAAAGGAGCGGTACAGGAAGCTGTTCTGCCGGGATATCCATACGCTCTGGGTGCCGGCGCAGCGGCTGGAGGCGACAGAGGAGCAGTGGAAGAAGATCAGTGAACGGGTGAAGGCAGATTTGAAATCCTTCACCCGGGCCAGGACCGGACTGGCAGACCTGGAGAAGAACCTGGAGGAAGCCACCAGGGACAGGTATGATTATGGACAGATCCTCAGAAAGTTTGCGGTGATGGGAGAGGACATGCAGGTAAATGATGAGGAATTCGATTATATCTACTATATGTATGGACTGGAGCATTATGGGAACCTGCCGCTGGTGGAGCCTCTGGAATACAAGGAAAGTGAGAAGGTGAAGGAATTCGTTATCGCCATAGATACTTCTGCCTCCTGCCGGGGTTCCCTGGTCAGGGCTTTCCTTCGCAGGACGTATTCCATTTTGAAGAGCGGCGAGAATTTTTTTACGAAAATCAATGTACACATTATTCAGTGTGATAACCAGGTACAGAGCGATACGAAGATAACAGGAGAGGAAGACTTTGAAAAATTTGTCAAGTTTGGGAAATTGAAAGGATTCGGGGCCACGGATTTCAGGCCGGTGTTTGCCTATGTGGACAAGCTGAAGGGGCAGGGAGAGTTTGAGAACTTAAAGGGGCTGATCTATTTTACGGATGGCTACGGCATCTATCCGGAACGGATGCCGGATTACCAGGTAATATTCGCGTTCCTGGAGGAGGATGAACACAGGGCCCCAGTGCCTCCCTGGAGTATAAAGGTACTGTTGGAGGAAGAAGAACTGGAAGGGGAAGAACTGGGAATCACCAGAAGGACAGGGATCCAGGAAGAAAGAATCCAGGCAGAGGTAACAAGATGAACATCAGACAGGCAAAGGAATATATCAAGGATTCGGTTCGTTTGTACCTAAAAAAGGACGAGTTCGGGTCTTATAAAATGTCCGTGGTGCGGCAGCGGCCCATTTTCCTGCTGGGAGCACCGGGGATCGGCAAGACGGCTGTGATGGAGCAGATCGCCCAGGAGATGGGGATCGCCCTAGTGGCCTATTCCATGACCCATCACACCAGGCAGTCTGCCCTGGGGCTTCCCTTTATCATGGAGAAGACATATGGGGACAGGAAGGTAAGTGTGTCAGAATATACCATGAGCGAGATCATTGCCTCCATCTATGACACTATGGAAGAGAGCGGTATCCGGGAGGGAATCCTGTTCCTGGACGAGATCAACTGTGTGTCCGAGACCCTGGCACCCTCCATGCTGCAGTTTTTGCAGTACAAGGTGTTCGGCCGCCATAGGGTGCCGGACGGATGGGTGATCGTCACGGCCGGGAATCCTCCGGAGTACAATAAATCTGTGCGGGAGTTTGACGTGGTGACAATGGATCGTCTGAAGGTGATGGAGGTGGATCCGGATTACGGCGTCTGGAAGGCATATGCCATGGAATGCAGGATCCACAATGCCATTTTAAATTATCTGGACTTGAAAAGGGATCATTTTTACTGTTGTGAGACCACTGTCCGGGGGCGCAGCTATGTGACAGCCAGGGGCTGGGAAGACCTGTCTGAAATCCTCTATCTGTATGAGGAAGAGGGACTGCCCGTGGAGGAGGCCCTGGTGGGACAGTATATCCGGAACGAGAAGGTGGTAAAGGCATTCACGGCCTATTATGATTTATACCAGAAATATAAGAAAGATTACCGGATCGGGGATATCCTGAGCGGCGCACCTTCTCCCCAGGCCGTTTCCCGGGCAAAGGAAGCAGCCTTTGATGAGCGGCTTTCCCTGCTGGGCATGCTGCTGGACCGTGTGATGGCAGATATGGGGGATGTGATGGAGCAGGCAGCATATCTGAAGGATCTGAAGAATCCTTTGAAGGGCATCGGCGATGCAGTGGGGGGATTACCGGGGGAGGAACCCCTGGAAACCGTGCTGGACCGGCTGGAGAAGCAGGCTGCAGGACGGGGAAAAGTGCTGGAAAGCTTACAGGGTGCCAACGCTCTGTCAGATGCAGACAGACACAGGCACCTTAAGGTGATCCGTTTCCTGGAGGAGGCAAGGAAGGAACTGTATGCAGGGGAAGGGACAACAGCTTCCCAGGGATATGCCTATGTGAAGGAGAAGTATGCGGGGAACGTGGATCAGATGAAGGCAGAGACAAAACGGGTGCAGGGGGAACTGCATGCCTTGTTTGCCTTTGTACAGGAGGCTTTTGGACAGGGTAACGAGATGCTGGTGCTGGTAACGGAACTGACAGTGAACAACGCCAGCGCCCAGTTTATTGCGGCTTTTGGCAGCGAGGATTACGGACGGCACAATCAGGAACTGATGCTCAGCGAAAGACGGGACCAGATCCTGGCCCAGATAGAAGTGTGAAGGAAATCACTAAGCTCGAAAAAGACCTCGCCAAGTGATTTCAAGCTTCACACTGAAGAATCGCAAGGTCAGCGATTCTTCTCACATATTGTTTGTGCCAGCTTTGCTGGCATGACGGGAAGTGTGAACGGAGTGAACAGCAACGATTTTCTAAGTTTCGCCTCGAAAAACAGGGAACGGAAAGGGGAAGGCAGGGTGCAGGAGAGGGAATATGCAGTGGATGACTACAGCCTGTATTATGAAATCATACAGGAGAGTCCAGGGGATCCGGGACGGTCTGTCTGCGTGACCCGTTTCCAGGGACAGGCGGGGGAGGTAGCCGTGCCGGCCCTGGTGGAGGGACTTCCCGTGACCGGGATCGGTAAGAAGGCCTTCTTGAGCAGGAAAAATCTTTACAGGGTGATACTGCCGGATACCCTGGAGGAGATAGGGGACTGGGCCTTTGCCTACTGCAGCGGGTTAAAAAGGGTGGAACTTCCCGGAAGAAAGATCCATTTCGGCAGATCGGTCTTCCTGGAGTGTGGCAGCCTGGAACAGATTGCAGCAGGGGCCTATGAGGAGGGGCGGGGCGATTTCTCACGGCTGCTGGCGGCGGCAGTGACTATGCTGGATGCCCCCTATCTGCTGGACATCCAGGAGGCCGGCATGGCCCCATGGCTGGCAAAATGGGATGCGAAGCTGGTTCAGGTCCTGCAGGCCCCGGACCAGGAAGGATATTCCAGGCAGGTGCTCTGCGGGGAAGAGGATTATGGCAGCACGGACCTGGCGGCCTATTTGAGTGGCCGGAGGAAGGAGAAGATCCGTCTGTGTTATCTGCGGCTATTGCATCCCCAGGGACTATCCAGGGAACTACAGGAGGAACTGGAGGGATACCTGTGTGCCCATACAAAGGGAAGGGAATCTTCAGAGAGTTGGCAGGTATTGCTGGAGGAGCATGCCGCGGAGCGGGAGTATTACCGCCTGTTTGCCAGACTTGGTTGTGTGGATGCCGGGAATCTTCCGGGAATCCTGGAGGATATAGGAGACGCCCATCCGGAAATGAAGGCCTTTTTCCTTACATGGAAGGGGGAAATGCAGGAAAAGAAGCCGGTTGCGCCGGACTTTTTTGCGGATTTTGAACTATAGGGAGGCATTATGCGAATGTCGTAATGCGGACTATAAGGGTTCACAAAAAAAATCAAAAAAAATTAACAAAAAACTACTATTTTCCCTCCGCATGATGTATAATTTTACCATAGGACAAAAACTAGGAGGGATAGTGTTATGGCAAAAGAAATGATTGCAATGCTTCTTGCCGGTGGACAAGGTTCACGCCTGTATGCTTTGACTGAGAAGCTTGCAAAACCAGCAGTTCCTTTTGGCGGGAAATATCGTATTATCGACTTCCCGCTGTCTAACTGTGTCAATTCGGGGATTGATACGGTAGGAATCCTGACACAGTATCAGCCGCTGGTACTAAATGAGTATATAGGAAATGGACAGCCCTGGGATCTGGACCGTCTCTATGGCGGTGTCCATGTGCTGCCACCTTACCAGAAAGCCAGCGGTTCTGACTGGTATAAGGGCACAGCCAATGCCATCTACCAGAACATTTCCTTTATTGAGCGGTATAACCCCCAGTATGTAATCATTCTGTCAGGGGATCAGATCTGTAAGCAGGATTACAGTGATTTCCTGCGTTTCCATAAGGAGAAGGGGGCAGAGTTCAGCGTGGCTGTCATGGAAGTGCCCTGGGAGGAAGCTTCCCGCTTCGGCCTGATGGTGGCAGATGCAGATGACAGGATTACGGAGTTCCAGGAGAAGCCTAAGAATCCGAAGTCGAACCTGGCATCCATGGGAATCTATATCTTCAACTGGGACATCCTCAAGAAGTATCTGGAGGAGGATGAGGCAGATCCCAATTCTGAGAATGACTTCGGCAACAACATTATTCCCAACCTGCTGAAGGACAACCGGAAAATGTATGCCTACCATTTTGACGGCTACTGGAAGGATGTGGGAACCATATCATCCCTGTGGGAAGCCAATATGGAGGTGCTGGATCCCGAACATAGCGGCATCAACCTGTTCGATGAGGACTGGAAGATCTACAGCCGCAACAGTGGTATGACAGGACACAAGATCTGTGACGGTGCCGTGGTGGAGAACGCCATGATTACAGACGGCTGCCGAATCAAGGGAACGGTCAGGCATTCCATCCTGTTCGCTGGTGTCCGCGTGGAGAAAGGTGCCGTGGTGGAAGATGCCGTGGTAATGGGTGGCACAGTGATTAAGTCCGGTGCCGTGGTACAGCATTGTATTGTGGCGGAAAATGTGACCATCGGGGAAAACGCGGTGGTAGGTGCCATGCCCACAGAGGAGGAGAACGGAGTTGCAACCATTGGTGCCGGGGTTGTGGTAGGCGACAATGCCAAGATCGGCCCCAAGGCCATGGTGAAGAATAATGTAGAAGGTGGTGAAGAACAATGTTAGATTCCAATACAAGTGCCCTGGGGATCATATTCCCTAACAGCTATGATGCGTTGGTTCCTGAGCTGGTCAATGTGCGTCTGATGGCATCCATTCCCTTTGCCAGCCGTTACCGCCTGATTGACTTTATTCTGTCCAGCATGAGTCACTGTGATATTGACAATATATCTGTGATGGTGAACAATAATTACCACTCCTTGATGGATCATCTGGGAAGCGGCCGTGAGTGGGATCTTGTCCGCAAGAACGGGGGCTTAAGCATTTTCCCTCCTTTTGCCGAGAAATCGTCCAAGCCTTATACGGGCCGGGTGGGGGCATTGGCCAGCATCCTGGAGAATCTCCGGGATCAGAAGGAAAAATATGTGATCATCACGGACACGAATCTGGTGGTGAATTTTGACTTTAATGCCATGATCCAGGCCCATATTGAGACAGGGGCAGATGTGACAGTTGCCTACAATGAGCAGGAACTGCCGGAAAGCTTCTTGAATTCCCAGTCCAATGACAACGGGTATTATTACACCTTTGGCATTGAGGATGGCAGGGTGAAGAAGATCTATGTGAATATCAAAGAATCCGGGGTGAAGAACTGCTCCATGAATATCTTCCTGGTAGAGCGGGAACTTCTGATCGATTTGATCAATACAGCCTTTGTGCGTGGCCAGGAGTATTTTGAGCGGGATGTGCTGCTTCCCCAGCTGAACAAGCTGAATGTACAGGCATACAAATATGAAGGCTATGTGGCGCGGATCTGTGACATGAAGAGTTATTTTGATGAGAATATGCGTCTCCTGGATGACTATAACCTGGATGCCCTGTTCTCCGGCGCACCCATTTACACCAAGATCAGGGATGACAATCCCACCCGGTATGTGGACGGCGCCAAGGTGAATAATGTAATGGTGGCAGATGGCTGTGTCATTGAAGGCGAGGTGGAGAACAGCATCCTGTTCCGTGGCGTGAAGATTGCCAAAGGTGCCAGGGTGAAAAACTGTGTGCTGATGCAGGATACGGTGGTAGGAGCAGGCAGTTCCATAGAGTATATGATCACAGATAAGAATGTGGTCATTTCCCCGGGCAAGGAGATGAAGGGGACAGACACCTTCCCTGTATATATTGGAAAGGACCAGAAGGTATAAGCCGGATATACATTTAAAAAGTGATTTCTGGAAGGCTCTTTAGAATGTCATGAAAGAAATGGCGCGGCGGGCGGCATCAGGATGTGTTGTCTGTTGCGTCATTTTGGGTTATGGCGTTCCATCTGGGCCATTCATTCGCACCATTTGCAAAGTACGCCTTTGGCGCTTTCCAGCGCTTCGCGACTACTTTGCTCATGGGATGGCGCTCCCTGCACCAGGTTCTTACACCAAATTCTTCTGCCAGCATGAAATTTGGCCTAAGAGCCTGGTGTGTGAACTGGAAAAAATGTTGCTGTTCATTCCGTTCACAGCAACATATGCACACAAAATGCCAAATGCAGGCGTTTTGGCGCAGGTTGTCTCGGGTTTGTCACGCAAAGAGCGCGTGAAAACACCTTGCGGTGGCACCTGTGAACAGTAACGAAATAACATATCCACAGATTTGCATAACAAATTTGTATGGAAGTGTCGGAGATTTTGCTGTATCCTGTAAAAGATGAGACAACAAAAGGAATTGTCGAATATGGAGTGGGATATGTAAGGGAGAGTGATACTATGGCTCTCCCGGCATGCAAGGAGGTGCAAGGATGAAGATCTTGGTGACAGGCGGGGCCGGGTTTATCGGCAGCCATACGGTAGTGGAACTGCAGCAGGCAGGCTATGATGTGGTAGTGGTGGATAACCTGTGCAATGCAAGTGAAAAATCCCTGGAACGGGTGGAAGCCATTACGGGGAAGAAAGTGCCCTTTTACAAGGCAGACATCCTGGACCGGAAGGCCCTGGAAGAGATTTTTGCCAGGGAAGGAGTGGATGCCGTCATTCATTTTGCCGGCCTGAAGGCGGTAGGGGAATCCGTTAGGAAACCCTGGGAGTATTATGAGAATAATATTGCAGGTACACTGACCCTGGTGGACGTGATGCGCAAGGCAGGGGTGAAGAATATTATTTTCTCTTCCAGTGCAACTGTATATGGCAACCCAGCGTTTATCCCTATTACGGAAGACTGCCCTAAGGGACAGTGCACGAACCCTTATGGCTGGACCAAGTCTATGTTGGAACAGATTCTGTCAGATATCCAGAAGGCAGATCCGGAGTGGAATGTAATACTTTTACGCTATTTTAATCCCATCGGAGCGCATAAGAGCGGTACCATGGGGGAGAATCCCAATGGCATTCCCAACAATCTCATGCCTTACATTACCCAGGTGGCAGTGGGCAAGCTCCAGGAACTGGGTGTGTTTGGGAATGACTATGATACCCATGACGGCACAGGTGTCAGGGACTATATCCATGTGGTAGACCTGGCTATCGGCCATGTGAAGGCACTGAAGAAGATCGAGGAGAAGGCAGGACTGAAGATATATAATCTGGGAACGGGGACAGGCTACAGTGTGCTGGACATCGTGAAGAATTTCGAAGAGGCCAACGGGGTGAAGATCCCTTATGTGATCAAGCCCAGGCGGGCGGGAGACATTGCCGCCTGTTATGCAGATGCAAGCCTTGCCAAGGAGGAACTTGGCTGGGAAGCACAGTATGGCATCAAGGAGATGTGTGCAGACTCCTGGAGATGGCAGAAGAACAATCCAAACGGGTATGACGACTGAGTCGTAAAATGATGTAGGGGTCAAAACAAAAATAAAAAACAGCAAAATAGAAAACAGGCACCTTCCCGGAATGGCACGGATCCATATATCCCTGGGAAGATGCCTGTCTTCTTGTATGCACGTAGGGCATTTATGTGTTGACTGCAAAACAAATCCTTATGCCACGTAAAAGTACATAAAGATAAAATGGCAGATGCTCCCGGCCATCACAAACAAGTGAAATACCTCATGGGAGCCAAAGTTCCTATGCCTGTTATTGAAAATAGGCAGTTTCAGGGCATAGATGACACCGCCCACTGTGTAGATGATACCGCCGGCCAGCAGCCATAGGAAAGCAGCGGTGGGCAGGGTATCCAGTAACTGTCCGAATACCAGCAGGCACACCCATCCCATGGCAATGTAGATGACGGAGGAGAACCACTTGGGGCAGGTGATCCAGCACGCCTTGATGATCATGCCGACCAGTGCAATCCCCCAGACCAGGGACAGAAGCGTATAGCCCTGCTGTCCTCCCAGGACAATCAGGCAGACAGGTGTATAGGAACCTGCGATGAGTACGAAGATCATCATATGATCCAGCTTCCGGAAAATGCGTAGCCCTTTTCCAGAAATATTCACGGAATGATATGCGGCACTGGCCCCATAGAGCAGGACCATGCTGGCCATGAAGACAGCCATGGCCATGAAACTGCGCCCTCCGGAGGTAAGCCCTGCCTTGACTAACAGCGGTACTGTGGCGAACATGGCCAGCATCATGCCTATAAAATGTGTAATTGCACTTCCTGGTTCCCTGATTGTGATCTGCATATAAATACCTCCCTGGCTTAGCATGCTGTTTGTGGATCTTTTTGGAATCCCATTGACTTGCAGCACTGATCCATTTCTATTTTTCCTGTTTTTTCAAAAACTATGCGGTAAGGCATTAAAAACAAGGTAATTAAAGAAAAGAATACAGCATGTGGTATTCGATACTATGTGTTGGATAGTATGATCATACAACGCCAGGGGGGAAAAGTCAATAGAAAATTAATCCTCCTCAATGACCTGGATTTCCAGGTAATCAAAAGCAACTGCCTCTATAAAATTGTCCTGGGTAAACCGCACTTTGCGGTGGCGTCTGAATTCAGAGATGGATTTTTCCAGCCAGATCGGTTTGCCTAAATCAAACTGGTAACACACTTCGTCCAAGGCATGGAATACCTTGTGGGTGCGTGTGTCCTGGCTTCCGTCAGCAATACAGGTATCCTGTAGTATGTGATTGTCCTTAAAGGTCCTTGCCCATAACCGAAACATTTTTATACCCCTTTGTGCGCTTAAAGAGGGGATTTACACACCCTCCGATTCTGTGTGTCCGTTCCTGTCATACATGGTAAAGGATTTTTCTGCTTTATGCAAGGACAATTGGCTGAACTGTTACATATTTACGGCAAGTCCATGAAAAGTGTTACTGTTCACTTCGTTCACGGCAGCAGGTGCACAATGAATTGGGCAAGAACGGCCCATTTTGGTGCATCCAGTCTCGGCAGTCAAGATTGCCTGGGTTTGTCACGCTGGAAGTGCGTGAAGACACCTTGCGGCAGAACGGGTGAACAGTAACTGAAAAGTTACCATGCAAAGGATTCCAAGAAACACACCCGCGGAGCCTTTCCGTGAGAAGTGTCTGGGAATATTCTGGGCAATGCGTACATATACATGATGTTAGGGTCAAAAGGAGTTGCACCGCAGCAGAGGGTACTGTAGCAGGAAGTGCTGGCAACAACACTTCGCATTGGTGCGATGAGTAATACATGTATTCTAAAAAAAGGATTAATTTTCGTGAAGAATATACATTTTTATAATGGTTTATGTTATACTGAATATAGACCAACAAGGTTTAGGCGGTATAGGGGAGCAGAGATGGAACTGAGAGCATACGATGGAGAGGGAATTGACAGTTGGAATGAGGTTACACTGATCTACAATGCTGCGCTGCGGCAGGTTGAGACGAAGATTGAGATCTTAAATGATGAATTTCAGCATGTACACAGGTACAACCCCATCGAACACATTAAGGCGCGTATCAAGACACCAGAGAGTATTGTCAAGAAACTGAAGCGCCATGGCTATGAATCCACGATTGATAATATGGTGAGATACATAAATGATATTGCGGGTATCCGTATCATCTGCTCTTTTACATCCGACATCTACACCATTGCAGACAGGATCAAGGAGCAGGGAGATATCAAGGTCATTGCCATCAAGGATTATATCATGTTCCCTAAGGCCAGCGGCTATAAAAGTTACCATATGATCGTGACGGTTCCCGTGTATCTGTCAGACCGTATCGTGGATACCAAGGTGGAGATCCAGATTAGGACTGTAGCCATGGATTTCTGGGCGAGCCTGGAGCATAAGATCCATTATAAATTTGAAGGGGATGCACCGGAACATATTAAGAATGAACTGGTGGAGTGTGCAAAACTGGTATCAGATCTGGACATTAGGATGCTGAAGCTGAATAAGGAGATCCTGGCGATCTCCCAGAAGGAAAAGGAAGCGAAGGTTTCCCGTCTGCCCCGGGGCAATGCCAGGGCAGCAGGAGGCAGGGAATAGGGGATAGGGTGGACAGGGTAAGACAGAGAACTGACCATCAAGAGATAGGTAAAGGGCCATGCAGGCAGGCGGCATGGCGGAAGCAGGGAAATAGGAAAACGGAAAATGAGAAAATAGGAGAAAGAGGGTTGATGGGAACACTCTTTCTCTTTTTTATGGCTTTTAAGATGTTATTGCTGGGTGACTGCGGATTGTTGCGATTCGCAGCAGTTCGGATAGCACCATTCCACCATTCGTGAAGTCGCGCCTATGGTTTTTCCCCTTTTTTGCAGTTAGCCTTACGCATAACAACTCAGCTACGGTAAGGTTGTGCTTCCTTAGTCCATATGACGGGCGTAAGATTTGAATAAGCACGATTTTCACCATTTACATGGATCGACTGAACTGTTACTATAAGTCACCAAGTTCTGCAGGGACATTGCCTTGAGATGGTTGTAATATGAAAAAAAAAATGATAGAATGTCCATGGGTCATGAAAAAACCAACAAGACTGCCCAGGGAAAGTCTGGCTGTACTGTATGGATCTGAGAGCGGATGTAGGTCCAGGGGGGCAGAACGTTGGTTTGGGAAAGTTTTTGGAAGGTATATTTCCTGATGTTGAGACAATGCCTGTACAGAGCAGGTGGGAGGTACACAAATGGATATGTTTATGGACAAGCTGGCGCAGAAGCTGACAGCCCAGGAGATTATTAAGGCCAATGCCGCAGCGGATGCAGAAGAACTCGGAAAACTGAAGAACCAGATTGCAGAATACAATCAATGCCTGGAGAAGTTGCAGGCATTGATAGAAGAGGGTACTGTAAAACTGGAGGGTGCCAGGATAGATGGCGGCCAGATCAACTGCCTTGTGGAGGAAAGCATCGGGAAGATCCGCTCCATGCAGCAGGATCACACAGCCCTGGATCAGTTAAAGGCGGCCTATAAGCGCCTGGCAGAGCAGATGACAGGTGTGGAGAAATCCCTTCAGGAAGGCATGGACAAATTGCTGCAGCTGGAGGAGGGATCCGGCGACCAGCTGGATGCCAGGCTGAGTGCTGTGGAAGAAAGTATCCATAAAGAATGTGTAAAAGTATACCGCAATGTGCAGGCCGTTGTGGTGGAAGAGAGCGGAAAGCAAAAGGAGGAACTTGCCGAGGTCAAGACAGCCAGCGGGAAACTGGGTGTTGTTCTGGGAGTGTCTATCGCGGCTTTCATCTTTTCCCTGGTGTCTGCGATCCTCCAGGTGCTGAGTTTCTTGAACATTAGTTTTTAAGGGGCAGTTCAATGGAAAAGGAAATCTGGAAGCCTGGCAATATGCTCTATCCCCTGCCAGTGGTCATGGTCAGCGTCACGGACAGGCAGGGCCGGCACAATATCATCACCGTGGCTTGGGTGGGGACTGTCTGTACCAACCCTCCCATGGTGAGTATCTCCGTACGCCCGGAGCGGTATTCTTATGGGATCTTACAGGAGACAGGTGAATTTGTGATCAGCCTGACCACCAGGAGACTGGCCTGGGCGGCTGATTACTGTGGGGTGAAGAGCGGCAGGGATGTGGATAAGTTTAAGGAGTTGTCGCTGACACCGTCTGCCGCTTCCCGGGTTGCTGCCCCGCTGATTGCAGAGAGTCCGGTGAATCTGGAATGCCAGGTCGGACAGGTGTTGCCCCTGGGTTCCCATCACATGTTCCTGGCAGAAGTGGTAGCGGTCCATGCAGACAGGGAGTACATGGATGAAAAGGGGAAGTTTCATCTGGAGTGGGCAGAGCCAGTGATGTATTCCCATGGGGAGTATCTGTTGTGTGGGGAGAAGATCGGGAAGTTTGGGTATAGTGTGTGCAGGAGTAAGAGATGAGCAGGGAAAGACTGGATATTGCGGCAAGTTGGTTCCACAGGCAGGAAAAGAAAATAGACAGAGTTTTGTTCGGAATTCTGATTGTGCTGTATTCTGTACTTATGTTTATGCTGTTTTACTGGCAGGCAGTGGAATATCAAGGGGCTTATTATTCTGACATGAAAGCGTATATTCAGGAGATACAGGGATTGGAAAGCGGGTATGAATTTCCGTACCGGCTTTTTTTCTGGATTTCCAGGCTCTGGCTTTTGGTAGTTTCTCCAGAGGTAGCCGCAGCTTTTTCTACAATGTTATTGAATTCTTTGGCCGTTGTCTTGTTGAAATACTATATGGATAAGAATTTGAGAAAATATGCGGAGGAATCTCAGGTACAGTGGAATCTTTTTTGGGATGGTGCTGTGAACATCCTTGTTTTTTTCCTTTTTTTTGTATCCATGTATTTTGGGCCTAAGGAAGAGAAAATATGGGGATATGATTATATCTATAGGTGTTGCGGAATCCTTACGCCGAATCCTTATTGGAATGCAACTTATCTGGCAGTACGACCTTTTACAATCATCTGTTTTTTCTTGACTTCTGAGCTGTTGGAGAAGTACGAGGAAAGAATACCTGTCAGAAAAGCATTGGCCTTAAGTATTTCGCTTTTTATGGCCACATATACGAAGCCAAGTTTTACATTTATTCTGCTTCCTGTGATAGGTTTGATCCTTTTGTTTCGCCTGCTGTATCGGAAATTTTCTAATTGGAAAAACACTTTATTATTTGGCTGTTGCTTTCTTCCCACAGGTATATTGCTTATTTATCAGTATTTGGGGGTATTCACGGGTTCAAACAGTTTGGGGGAAGAGACGGGCATTGGGTTTGCTTTGGGGAAGGCCTGGCATATCTTTTCGGGCAATATTCCATTGAGCATTATGTTGGCATTGCTCTTTCCTTTCGGCGTACTGGCGTTAAACGCAGTAGAACTGAGGAAAAATGTCCAGTTCCGGCTTGCCTGGCAACTTTTGGTGGTGGGCATGCTGACATTTCTGCTGCTATATGAGAAGGGGTTTCGTTTAGAACACATGAATTTTTCCTGGGGGTATATGCATGGACTATTCTTTGTTTTTATGGTATGTGGATACCAGGTCTTGAAGAATCTGATGGGGTGGAAGCCCTGGATTTATAAGGTATTTGTTTTGCCGGAACTCTTCCTTTTCTGGTATCACTTGCGGTGCGGATTGGAATTTTTCATTTATTTATATCAGGGAAACAATATGGGGGTATTTTGATGAGGAAGAGGCAAAAAGCGATATTCTGGGGAATCCTCCTGGCAGCAGTAGCAATACGTCTGGCCGGCTTCGGGGCCATTCCTGCCGGGATCAACCAGGATGAGGCCATGGCGGCAGTAGACGCATGGGCTTTGTCAAAGTATGGGACAGATAGGTTCGGGATGTTCCTTCCGGCGCATTTTGAGGCATGGGGCTATGGGCAGATGAGTGTACTGCTTTCCTATTGCATGATCCCCTTTCTGAAGGTGCTGGGATTCGGGACGGTTGCAGTCAGGCTGCCTCAACTGCTCGCCAGTTGCGGTTCCATGATACTTATGTACCTGGTGGGAAGGAAACTGTTTTCTGAAAGATTTGCCTTGCTTGTAATGGGACTTGTGGCGATAAATCCCTGGCATTTTATGCAGAGCCGCTGGTCCCTGGACTGCAATTTGTTTCCTCATGTGTTTCTACTGGCTTTTTATTTACTTTTGCTGGGATTGGAAAAGCGGCGCTATCTATATTTGTCCATGATATGTTTTGGATTGACTTTCTATTGTTATGGAATAGCGGTGTATGCGGTTATTCCGTTTCTGGTGGTATATGCCGCCTGGTGTATCTGGAAGAAGCAGTTGCGTGTGTGGGAAGTGCTGTGCTGTGTGCTGGTATTTTCTGTGGTGGCCCTGCCGGAAATTCTGGTGATGGCGGTTAATTTCTTTGGCTGGCACACCATAGAAACCCCCTTTTTCACGGCAGGTTATTTTCCGGACAGTGTCAGGAGCAATGACATCCTGTTCCTGCACTTTTCCTTTGGACAGTTGTGGAGGAATTTCCTGGCAATGACCAGGACGTGTCTGATACAGACACCAGACCAGATCTATAATGCGCTGCCGGCCTTTGGGCCCATGTACCATATTTCCATTCCCTTTATGGTGCTGGGGACTGCTTTGTATACGAAGGCGCTGTTTGTGGAAAAAGACGTGAAGGTCAAGACAGGAAAGTTGGCTTTATGGGGCTTTCTACTGACAGGAATCTGGGTAGGGCTGGTTACTTATGAAGTGAATGTGAACCGGATCAATATCATTTTTTTTCCGCTGCTATTCATGTGTGGTTATGGGATCTGGGTTATCGCAAGGGGTTTTAAGAGAATAGGGATAGGGATTATCTCTGCGTATCTTTTGTGTTTTGGGCTGTTCCTTGGCAGTTATTTTACGGATTTTGCCAGGGAGATCCAGACCTGCTTCAATGTGAATTTCCTGGAAGCCGTGCAGGAGGCTGATTCCCTGGAGAAATATGAAAGGCTCTATATCACGGCGCATATGGACTGGCAATATAATGTGAAGATGTCCGAGATCCTGACGCAGTATGCATGTGAAATTGATCCTGGGTATTACCAGGAGAAGACAAATATCACAGGTGGGAGAAAGCTTCTGCCCTACACGCAGAGATACCATTATATAGATTTGAATTACCCCACAGAGACAGACCCGGAAGGTCTTTATCTGATTCATGAATCCGAACTGGGAAAGTTGTCATTTTCCTACGAAATCGTCAAGAAGCTGGGCAGATATGTGCTTCTGACTATAGGCCAATAGAAAATCCTATGTTACGATGAGCGGTATGGACAGCAACATACTCATCCTTTAGGGGAGTCGATCAGGCTCCCCCTTTTCACGGCATCCTTCCCATATTTTCCACGTATTTTGTCCAGTGCGGCATCCAGCTTCTGCTGCTTCTCAGATACAGGTGCCTGCCCATCAAACAGGCCAAGCTGTACCGGCTCGTCTGCAGGGGACAGATGCCCGGCGCGGACACCCATGAGCCGGATGGGAGTGCCGTCCCAGAGATCCTCAAAAAGGGTGCAGGAGAGTCGGTAGATCTGGTCCGTGGAGGCAGTGGGGGGATCTGAGGGTGCCTGGTGGGAGACACTGCGGAAGGTATTGTATTTGACTTCCATGCACACAAGGCCTGCCTTCTGGCCGGAGTCCCGGAGCCTTCCGGCTACAGACTCGGAGAGAGCCAGAAGCACTTTTTTGGCATCTTCCCTGGTGGTGGCATCTGCTGCCAGCGTGGTGGAGTTGCCGATGCTTTTTTCCTTGGCTGGCGTGGGCTGTACCCTGGAATCATCCAGGCCGTTGGCATAGTTCCAGAGGGTGGTGCCGTGGAGTTTCAGGTGGGCCTTCAGGATCCGCGGATCTGTCTGGGCCAGGTCGCCAATGGTGGAGATTCCAAGCTTGCGCAGGGTCTCCCGGCTGGAGTTCCCGCACAGGAACAGCCTCGACACGGGAAGTGGCCAGAGCTTCTCCCGGATCTCCCAGGAATACAGGGTGTGTACCAGGTTCGGTTTCTGGAAATCGGAAGCCATCTTGGCCAGTACTTTCCTGTCGGAGATGCCTACATTGACAGTGAATCCGAAGGTGTCGAAGACCGTGTCCTTGATGATGGATGCCGCTGTCTCCGGAGAGGAATAATTTGCCGAAACCGGGGCATAATCCATATAGCATTCATCAATGCTGACCTGTTCGATATCGGGACAGATGCCGGAGAGATATTCCATGAGCCGCGTACTCTGACGGTGGTAAAGGGCATGGTCTGGCGGGACGATGGTTAGGTTCGGATATTTGCGCAGGGCGGTGGCCACAGGTTCCCCTGTGGTGATGCCATAGGCCTTGGCGGGAATGGATTTTGCCAGCACCACACCGTGGCGTGTGCTCCTGTCCCCGCCTACAATGGAGGGGATCTGGCGCAGGTCCGTGGCGTCACCGGCTTCCAGTCGTGCCAGGGCAGACCAGCTTAGGAATGCGGAATTTACATCAATGTGGAAAATAAGGGAGGGTTTCATAAGTCTCCTTTGGTTTGGACAGCGTATTTCTTAATTAACTATAACCTTGGAAAACGTACTTTACAAGCCCTTTGTTTGCTGATAGAATATTTTTGTTGATTTTGTCGCGGAAAATCCGCATAAAATGCAAAAATACCGCGAATCGCGCCTAAGAGGCTGGGGAACTGGGGAGATTTGGAAACCTATGAAAAAGAAAAGTATCAATTATAAAAAATATAAATTTACATATATTAAGTCTACGCTGTTCACTTTATTTATCTGCCTCCTGTTTTTGAGGGGCTATACTCCTTTTGAGAGGACTGGGGAGAATTTCTTCCATGTCCAGGTAAACGGGCAGGATGTGGGGACAATCGGGGAGAAAGAGCGGGCAGAGGAACTCTTGATCCAGGCCCGCCGGAATGTTGCCTCTGCCAGTGAGGAACTGGTATTCCTGCGTGCAGATCTGGCGGTACAGGGGGAAGAAGTTCTCTGGGGCGTTGTGGACAGCGAGGAGGAACTGCTCCAGAATATGGAAGCGGTCTTGAAAGGCAGCATCCTGGGCAGTATGCACCGCTCCTACACCTTGAAGGTGAATGAATATATTGTGAACCTGGCCAGTGTGGATGAGGTGAGGGAACTGCTACAGGCAGCCATTGATAAGTATGACAGTCAGGGCAAGTTTCAGGTGGAGTTGCTCTATGACATGGACAGGGAGTTCAATGTACTGACCACCCAGGTAGTGGAAGCCGCCCAGAAACAGGAGGAAGAGGTGGTATCCTATGCAGAAGGTGGTGTCCAGGATGTGCTTTCTGCCATGGGAAAGAATGTGGAGACCCAGGGAGAAAAAGGCTTTGATGACTATGCACTGGGAATCCTGACCATGGACTTTGCCGAGGACGTGGAGATTGTGGAGTGCTATATGCCGGAGAGCCAGCTTACCCTGCTGTCGGAGGCCGTTGAGCGGGTGACGAAGGAGCAGGAGACACCGGGGGAATATGAGGTGGTGGCAGGGGACACCCTGTCGGAGATCGCCATCAAGGTGGACATTCCTATGGACAGGCTGGTGGAGATGAACGACAGCTTAGAGGACATTAATACGACCCTGCAGATCGGGCAGAAGCTGGTGACTACAGTGCCTAAGCCGGAACTGTCTGTGACCAGGACGGAGGAGAAGTACTACGAAGAGAGTTACGATGCGGATATCGTCTATATTGACAATGACAACTGGTTTACCTACCAGACTGTGGTGCACCAGCAGCCTTCTGCCGGGTACCGCAGGGTGGTGGCAGATGTGTCCTATGTAAATGACAAGGAAGTGTCCAGTGTCATCTTGAAGGAAGAACTGGTCATGGAGGCTGTGGCGAAAGTGGTAGAGCGGGGTACCAAGATTCCGCCTACCTATATCAAGCCTATTTCCGGCGGACGGCAGACTTCAGGATTCGGAAGGCGAAGCAGGCCTACCAAGGGGGCCAGTACTAACCATAAGGGTGTGGACTGGGCCACGCCTACAGGTACACCTGTGTATGCGTCCTGCGGCGGTACGGTGGCCAAGGCCGGATGGGGTAGCGGATACGGTTATGTGGTATATATCAACCATATAGACGGTAGGCAGACCCGGTATGGACATCTGAGCAAAGTCCTGGTGAGTGTGGGGCAGTCGGTGAAGCAGGGAGAGCGCATTGCCCTAAGCGGCAATACGGGTATTAGTTCCGGCCCTCATCTGCACTTTGAGATGCTGATCAATGGTTCCCAGGTGAACCCGCTGCCGTATCTGGATTGATAAACAGGGGGCTTTCCCGCTGCCCTGTAGCTAACTTTGCTCATAAACAGGTGTTCCCTGTCATCTGCGAATGTGCGTTCTGTTTACAAAGGCGGAAAAATGTGGTAGTATAGCTATACTGTCTGCGGAAAATTGTGCAGAAGTTTGGAGGGAAGGGGCTCCCTTTCCATATGGTTAAGACAAATCAGAGTTACTGTTCACTGGTGCTACTGCGAGGTGTTTTCATGCGCCTCCAGCGTGACAAACCCGAGAATGCATGCGCCAAAATGGGCTGTTTTTGCTCATTTTGTGTGCACCTGTTGCTGTGAACGGAGTGAACAGTAACAAATCAGATGTTTGCCTGGAACAGGAGTAGATAGATGGAACAATACGCGATCAAGGGCGGGAATCCGCTTGTGGGTGACGTGGAGATCGGAGGGGCCAAGAATGCGGCGCTTCCTATTCTCGCTGCCTCCACCATGACGGATGAGACTGTATATATAGAGAATATGCCGGATGTAAGGGACATTAATGTGCTGCTGCAGGCCATGCAGGGAATCGGTGTCATGGTAAAGCGGACAGGCCGTCATGGTGCGGTACTGAACGCTGGGAACATTAACAGCCTTGTGGTGGAAGATGAAGGAATCAAGAAGATAAGGGCTTCCTATTATCTGCTGGGGGCTTTTCTGGGGAAATACAAGCATGCGGAAGTGACCCTGCCAGGGGGATGTGACATTGGATTTAGGGCCATTGACCAGCATATCAAGGGCTTCCGTGCCCTGGGGGCCAGGGTGGTAATCGAACATGGCTTGATCAAGGCAGATGCACAGCGCCTTGTGGGAAGCCATATTTATATGGACGTAGTCAGTGTGGGGGCCACCATCAATGTGATGATGGCAGCTACCATGGCAGAGGGGATGACCATCATTGAAAACGCAGCAAAGGAACCCCATGTGGTGGACCTGGCCAATTTCCTAAGCAGTATGGGGGCCAATATCAAGGGGGCCGGCACAGACGTGATTCGGATCCGGGGTGTCCAGAAGCTGCATGGTACGGAATACACCATCATTCCGGACCAGATTGAGGCTGGCACTTTCATGTTTGCCGGGGCAGTGACAAAAGGGGATGTGACTGTGAAGAATGTGATCCCCAAGCATCTGGAGTCCATTACAGCCAAGCTTCTGGAGATCGGATGCCAGGTGGAGGAGGCAGATGACTGTATCCGGGTGGTGGCTACCAGGACGTTGGAGCACACCCATGTGAAAACCCTTCCCTATCCGGGCTTTCCCACGGATATGCAGCCCCAGATTACGGTGGCCCTGGCTCTTTCCAAGGGAACCAGCATTGTGACGGAAAGCGTCTTTGAGAACCGTTTCAAATATGTGGACGAGCTGACCCGGATGGGGGCCAGCATCAAGGTGGAGGGCAATACCGCCATCATAACCGGCGTGGAAAAATATACAGGGGCCAGCATATCTGCCCCGGATCTGCGGGCAGGGGCTGCCCTGGTGCTTGCGGCCCTCACGGCAGAGGGGTATAGCACGGTGGACGATGTCCGCTATATCCAGCGGGGATATGAGGATTTCCATCTGAAGCTTCAGGCCCTGGGTGCCCAGATCGAACTGGTGGAGACAGAGAAGGACTACCAGAAATTTAAACTAAAGACAGGCTGAGCCTGTCTGTATGTCTAAGGGAAAAAAATTCAGCCCACGCCCATTCGCAAAATCGTGCCTTTCGACACTCCCCGCTGTTTATGCAGCTTCTTTTTGCTCATAAAAAGCTCAACTGTGTTGAACTTGCGTTCCCTCAGTAGAAATCGATGGATGAAAAATCATGCGAGCACGATTTTCACCCATACCCTTCCTACTGGCTGAACTTTTATACATTAAAAATAAAATTTCAGTTGACAGCAGGCATTTTTCATAGTACCCTTTAGAAAGAATGAATTTCATATGGTTTTCCGCAACAGCTTATACCTTTTTAGGCTGTTTCGGTTTCTCTTATTCAGAGCTGGTGGAGATACATAGGATCGGTGAAGCCACGGCAACCCCCATTGAGGAAGGTGCCCCCCTGAGCGAGTTTGGATCGAACAATAAGAGGACCCAGGAACAAGTGTATTCCAGTCCGCTTATTGTAAGCGGGCTTTTTCTTATTCCCCTTACTCCCCACATAGGCCGGACAGCCTGGAATATAGTAGAAATCAGTGTTACTGTTCACTCTGTTCACAGTAACAAACCAGTACCTTTTGAAAATCATGACAATTACCCGGCCCATCACATCAGTTGGTTTCATACAACCAGGAAAGGAAAGATACAATGGAAAAACAGTTATTTACTTCGGAATCTGTCACGGAAGGACATCCTGATAAAGTGTGCGATGCGGTGTCAGATGCCATACTGGATGCCTGCATGGAGCAGGATCCTATGAGCCGTGTGGCCTGTGAGACGGCAAGCTGTACAGGCTTTATCCTGGTGACAGGGGAGATCACCACCAAGGCCCAGCTGGACATTCCTGCCATTGTACGGCAGACCGTGAATGAGATTGGCTACAATGATGCCAGGACAGGTTTTGACGGCCATACCTGCGCAGTGATGGTGGCCCTGGACAAGCAGTCCCCGGACATTGCCATGGGAGTGGACAAGGCCCTGGAAGCCAGGGAATCCACCTTGAGCGATGCCCAGATCGAGGCTATCGGTGCCGGGGACCAGGGTATGATGTTTGGGTATGCCACCGATGAGACGGAAGAGATGATGCCCTACCCCATCTCCCTGGCCCATAAACTGGCCAGGCAGCTTGCCAAAGTGCGCAAGGACGGAACCCTTCCCTATCTTAGGCCCGATGGGAAGAGCCAGGTATCCGTGGAATATGATGAGAATGGCAGGCCGGTGCGCCTGGAGGCAGTGGTGCTGTCCACCCAGCATGACGAGGAGATCTCTCAGGAGCAGATCCATGCAGATATCCGTAAATATGTATTTGACCCGGTGATCCCCGGTGAACTGGTGGATGAGAATACCAAGTTCTTCATCAATCCCACAGGCCGTTTTGTCATCGGAGGTCCCCATGGGGATGCCGGACTGACCGGGCGGAAGATCATTGTGGACACCTACGGCGGCTACGCCCGCCACGGCGGTGGTGCCTTTTCCGGCAAGGACTGCACCAAGGTGGACAGGAGTGCTGCCTATGCGGCCCGGTATGTGGCGAAAAACATGGTGGCAGCCGGACTGGCGCAGCGCTGTGAGATCCAGCTCTCCTATGCCATCGGGGTGGCACAGCCCACTTCTGTCATGGTGGACACCTTTGGCACTGGGAAGCTTGCGGACGAGAAGCTGGTGGAGATCATCCGGGAGAACTTCGACCTGCGCCCTGCGGGGATCATCAAGATGCTGGACCTGCGCAGGCCCATCTACAGGCAGACAGCGGCCTACGGACATTTCGGCCGGGATGACCTGTCCCTGCCCTGGGAGGCCTGCGATAAGGTGGAGGTACTGAAGAAGTATCTGTAGGGTATACGGATAATCAGAATAGCGACAGCAATGAGGTGATACCTTCCGGGCAGACAATGGGAAAAGCCAAAGTCTGTCTGGGAGGTATTTTCATGGTTAATTATTTTAAAAAGATATAAGATGTATAAGAGGAAATTCAAGTAGTAATCTAAATTGGTTTAGTTGGGTCTAATTTTCTTGAAATTATAAGTAGTTTCGTTATAATGAATAAGGAAGATACAATTAGGATGCAGACATACCACCACAGGCCGCCACGGACGGCAGATTGAGAGGAATCATGGCATTTGTACACCTTCACGTCCACACGGAATACTCCCTTCTGGACGGTTCCAATAAGATCAAGGAATATGTGGCCCGGGTGAAGGAACTGGGCATGGACAGCGCCGCCATCACGGACCACGGTGTTATGTATGGCGTCATTGATTTCTACCGGGCAGCAAGGGAGGCAGGGATCAAGCCTATCCTGGGCTGTGAGGTCTATGTGGCGCCGAATTCCCGGTTCGATAAGGAACTGACAGGAGGGGAGGACCGGTATTACCACCTGGTGCTGCTGGCAGAGAACCAGACTGGCTATGCCAACCTGATGAAGATCGTCAGCCGCGGGTTCACGGAAGGTTACTATTACCGGCCCAGGGTGGATATGGAGATCCTGGAGAGGTACCATGAGGGACTGGTCGCCCTGTCTGCCTGCCTGGCAGGGGAGGTGCAGCGCTATATCACAAAGGGACTGCCGGACGAAGCCAGGAAGGCCGCCAGAAAATATGAGGCCTGTTTCGGCAGGGGGAACTACTTCCTGGAGTTACAGGACCACGGGCTTCCGGAACAGCGCATGGTGAACACGGAACTGCTGAAGATGAGCCGGGAACTGGACATTCCCCTGGTGGCCACCAATGATGTCCACTACACCTATGCACAGGATGCGGACTCCCACGATATCCTTCTGTGCCTGCAGACGGGCAAGAAGTTCTCCGATGAGGACAGGATGCGCTATGAGGGCGGCCAGTATTATGTGAAGAGCGAGGAGGAGATGAAGGGCCTGTTCCCCTATGCCTGGGAGGCGGTGGAGAACACCCAGCGGATCGCGGACCGCTGCCAGGTGGAGATCGAGTTCGGGGTCACGAAACTGCCTCACTATGAGGTGCCGGAAGGGTATGATTCCTGGAGTTACTTGAACTGGCTCTGTGACCAGGGGATGCAGGAGCGCTACGGCGATGCCAGTGCCCCTGCCGGGGACACTGGCCAGACCCTTAGGCAGCGGCTGGACTACGAACTGGGCGTGATCCGGAGGATGGGGTATGTGGACTATTTCCTGATCGTGTGGGACTTCATCAATTATGCCAGGGAAAACGGGATACCTGTGGGGCCTGGCCGTGGTTCCGCAGCGGGAAGCATCGTCTCCTACTGCTTGAAGATCACCAATATTGATCCCATTCGTTATAATCTGCTCTTTGAGCGTTTTCTGAATCCGGAGCGCGTGTCCATGCCCGATATTGACATAGACTTCTGCTTCAACCGCAGACAGGAGGTCATTGACTATGTGGGGAGGAAATACGGTGCGGACAAAGTGGTGCAGATCGTCACCTTCGGTACCCTGGCGGCCAAAGGTGTGATCCGGGATGTGGGAAGGGTGATGGACCTTCCTTATGCCTTTGTGGATTCCATCGCTAAGATGGTGCCAAATGAACTGAACATTACCATAGAGCGTGCCCTGGAGAAGAATCCGGAACTGCGTAAGCTCTACCAGGAGGACTCCCAGGTGACCCATTTGATCGATATGTGCAAACGTCTGGAAGGATTGCCCAGACATACCTCCATGCATGCGGCAGGTGTGGTAATCTGCCCGGAGGCTGCGGACGAGTTTGTGCCCTTATCCCGGGGCAGTGATGGTTCCATCACCACCCAGTTCACCATGACCACCCTGGAGGAACTGGGACTTCTGAAGATGGATTTCCTGGGACTGCGCACCCTGACCGTGATCCATGACGCAGTGGAATTTGTCAGAAAGAGCACCGGAAAAGAGATTGATATCGACCATATTGATTATGACGACAAAAAAGTACTGGATTCCATTGGCACAGGCCGTACGGAAGGGATCTTCCAGTTGGAAAGTGCAGGGATGAAGAATTTCATGAAGGAACTGCATCCCCAGAACCTGGAGGATATCATTGCCGGGATCTCCCTGTACCGTCCAGGCCCCATGGACTTCATCCCCAAGTACATCAAGGGGAAAAATTCCCACAGTGCCGTGGCGTATTCCTGCCCCCAGCTGGAACCCATCCTGGCACCCACCTACGGCTGTATCGTATACCAGGAGCAGGTGATGCAGATCGTCCGGGACCTGGGGGGCTATACCCTGGGGCGATCTGACCTGGTGCGCCGGGCCATGAGCAAGAAGAAGCAGTCTGTCATGGAGAAGGAGAGGGCCAATTTCATCTACGGCAATGAGGAGGAAGGGGTACCCGGCTGTGTGTCCAAGGGGATTGGGGAGAAGGTGGCTGCAGGCATCTATGAGGATATGATGGACTTTGCCAAATATGCCTTCAACAAGTCCCATGCAGCCTGCTACGCGGTGGTGGCCTACCAGACTGCCTATTTGAAATATTATTATCCGGTGGAATTCATGGCAGCCCTGCTGACCTCCGTCATCGACAATCCCGGCAAGGTATCCGAATATATCCTGACCTGCCGCAGCATGGGCATCCAGATGCTGCCCCCGGATATCAATGAGGGGGAGAGCGGCTTCTCCGTGACGGGTAAGGGAATCCGCTATGCACTGACAGCCATCAAGACTGTGGGCTGGCCTGTGGCAGAGGTTATTGAGCAGGAGAGGGCCGCAAGGGGGCCGTTCACCAACTTGAAGGATTTCATTACCCGGGTGGCAGACAAGGAAATCAACAAACGGGCCATAGAGAATTTTATCAAGGCAGGTGCCCTGGACAGCCTGGGAGGCACCAGAAAGCAGTTCATGAGTGTATATGTACAGATCCTGGATGCCATCACCAGGGACAAGAAGAACAACCTGGCAGGACAGCTCTCCCTCTTCGACATAGCGGACGACTCCCACAAGGAGGAATTCGATATCCGCATGCCGGATGTGGGGGAATATACCAAAGAGATGCTGCTGGCCTTTGAGAAGGAAGTGCTTGGGATCTACCTAAGCGGGCATCCTATGGAGAGCTACCAGGATCTGTGGAAGCAGTATATTACCTACACCACCACGGATTTTGTGCTGGATGAGGAGACAGGCGCGGTCCGGGTGCCGGACCAGGAAGCGGTGGTGCTGGGGGGGATGATTGCGGACAAGACCATCAAGTACACCAAGAATGACAAAGTCATGGCTTTCCTGAACCTGGAGGATCTGGTGGGAAATGTGGAGGTGGTGGTATTTCCCAGGGATTATGAGCGCTACAGTGGACTTCTGGCAGAGGATGCCAAGATTTTTGTAAGAGGCAGGGCCAGTGTGGAGGAGGACAAAGACGGCAAGCTGATCTGCGAGCAGATTGTGACTTTTGAGGACGCTGCCGGGGCAGGAGGTGCCCCTATTTTCCAGAATCGATATGTGGGGAGAAATGGAGGCGGGTTTGGCGCCGGAAGGAGCCAGAACGGAGGCAGGAGACCTGGCGGGTATGGAAATAGCGCAGGCAGCCAGGCAGGAAACGGGAGCGGTCAAGCGGGAAATGGGAGTAGTTATGCCCAAAGTGCAGGCGGCAGCCAGGAAAACCCGGCAGCAGGGGCCAGCGGAGCCGGGAACGCGGCCAGGTCCAGACTCCACAGTGGAATCTGGGTGCAGTTTCCAGACGCGGACAGCTATTATGCCAGGGAAAGAGAACTTCTGGATACCATAGCGGATTCTGACGGGGATGATGATGTGGTAATTTTCCTGAAAAGCACAAGAGGTTACAAGGTGCTGCCCCCCAACCGCCGTGTCCGGGCCGACCAGGCGCTCCAGGAAAAGCTGATGACGGTCTTCGGCCGGGAAAACGTAAAAATTCGTTAAAATAGGGACAGACCTATTGAAAACCGAAAGCAAATAGATTAAAATAAAGCATGACAATCCGGACAGGGCACTGGATTATTACGCCGATGCACGTAAGACGCGAAGGATTGAGACAGATGGCAGAGATATGGCAGGAGGGTAATCATGGGTGAGATAAAGACAATAGGGATTCTGACCAGCGGAGGAGATGCACCGGGCATGAATGCGGCCATCCGTTCCGCGGCGCGGACTGCTATTTCCAGGGGCCTGAAGGTCAAAGGGATCAAGAGAGGCTACATGGGCCTTCTGAATGAAGAGATCATAGACATGCAGGCGCGGAATGTGTCTGATATAATCCAGCGGGGCGGCACCATACTGGGGACTGCCAGGTGTCTGGAATTCAAGAGACTTGACATCCAGCAGAAGGCGGCAGAGATTTGCAGGCAGCATGGTATAGACGGTATTGTGGTAATCGGCGGGGACGGCTCCTACAGGGGTGCCCAGGCGCTGTCCAGACAGGGAATCAACACAGTGGGAGTACCGGGTACCATTGACCTGGATATTGCATGTACGGAATATACCATTGGTTTTGACACTGCCGTGAATACGGCCATGCAGGCTATAGACAGGGTCAAGGACACTTCTTCTTCCCATGAGCGCTGCAGTATCATCGAGGTCATGGGCCGCAATGCAGGATATATCGCCCTGTGGTGTGGCATTGCAAATGGCGCTGAGGACGTACTGCTCCCGGAGAAATACCAGTACGATGAGCAGGAGATTATCGACCATATCATAGAGAGCCGCAAGAAGGGCAAGACCCATCATCTGATCATCAACGCGGAGGGCATCGGCCACTCCACTTCCATGGCCAGGAGGATAGAAGCGGCTACTGGTGTGGAGACCAGGGCCACGATCCTGGGATACATGCAGCGGGGCGGCAACCCCACTGCCATGGACCGCTATTATGCGTCCATCATGGGGGCTTATGCGGTGGACATCATGCTCAAGGGCAAGACCAACCGGGTGGTGGGATACACACACGGCCAGTTTACGGATTTTGATATCGAGGAAGCATTGCAGATGCAGAAGAGCATTGATGATTACCAGTATGAGGTTGCACAGCTGCTGACGATATAAGGGAATGTGGCATAAATGGTATATTGGAGAAGGGGCAGGCAACTGCCCCTTCTTTTCAGCCCGGATGGTGCGGTGGCAGACGGACAGACAGGAAAAAGAGGACGGGAAAAGAGGACAGAAAAGCAGGCAGGAAAAGACGAACAGGAAAACAGGATAAAAAAGCAGGCAGGAAAAGACAGACAGGAAAGGCAGGAATGATAGACAGGAATGATAGACAGGGGGTGTGGCCATGATTACCAGCAGTTCCAATCCAAAGGTAAAACAGGTGGTGCAGTGGCAGGAGAAGGCTAAGGAGAGACGCAGCGCAGGGATTTTCCTGGCAGAAGGATGGAAGATGTATGAGGAGGCTCCGGCAGGGGAAATCTGTCAAGTATATGTGTCCGAACAGGCCCTGGAGAAGGCCCTGGCACATCCCGGCATTGGCAGGAAGCTGCGGGAGACAGGATATGAGACAGTGTCTGGGGAGGTGTTCCGGAAAATGTCGGACACCCAGGCACCCCAGGGACTGCTCTGTGTGGTGAGGCAGCCCCGGTACAGCCTGGAGGACATGCTCCGGGTTGCATGTCCTCTCCTGGTGGTACTGGAGAACCTGCAGGACCCCGGGAACCTGGGCACGATCCTGCGGACCGGGGAAGGGGCCGGGGTCACGGGGATCATTATGACTGGACAGACGGCAGATATCTTTAATCCAAAGGTCATTCGCTCTACCATGGGATCCATCTATCGGGTTCCCTTCGTATATGTGGAAGACATGGCAGAAACCATGGGGAAACTGCATGAGGCCCATGTCACGGCTTACGCGGCACACCTGGAGGGGAAGCGGGAGTATGACACATTCTCCTTCCGGGAAGGGACAGCTTTCCTGATTGGCAATGAGGGACAGGGACTGAGCAGGGAACTGGCTTCCCTGGCAGATACCTATCTGAAGATTCCCATGGAAGGGCAGGTGGAATCTTTGAATGCCGCAGTGGCGGCTTCCCTTCTGCTGTATGAGGCCCATAGGAACCGGAAGGGAAAAGGCTTAGGGAGCAACCAAATACGCTGAAGCGGTTGCGGGGCATTTGATATGCGCACAATGGGGGGCAAGCACCTCTCTTTTAGCGCACAGGGAGGGTTAAGTGTGAAGATTGGATTTATAGGGCTTGGAAATATGGCCATGGCCATGATCGGGGGCATCCTGGCAAAGGGGCTGGCCCGTCCGGAGGAGATCATGGGATCGGCCAGGACTGCCGCAACCAGGGAAACGGCAAAGCAGGCTTATGGTATTGCCACGGTACCGGAGAATAAACAGGTGGCTATATGGGCGGATGTCCTGCTCCTGGCAGTAAAACCTGCCGTATTTCCGGAAGTAATCCCCCAGATCAGAGAGGAGATCCGGGAAGATACCCTGGTGGTGAGTATTGCGGCAGGCAGGAGCCTGGCATATCTGGAGCAGGCTTTTGGGGACGGCGGGAAAGGAACCCGGAAACTGATCCGCTGTATGCCAAATACCCCGGCCCTGGTAGGAGAAGGCTGTACCGGGGTCTGTGCAGGGGAAGAAGTGTCCCCGGAGGAGCTTCACAAGGTGCTGGAACTGCTGGGGGCCTTTGGCATGGTACATGTGGTTCCGGAATCCTTGATGGATGTGGTGGTGGGGGTCAGCGGAAGCGCCCCGGCCTATGTGTTTCTGTTTCTGGAAGCTATGGCTGATGAGGCAGTGGCCCAGGGGATGCCACGGAAGCAGGCTTATGCATTTGCTACCCAGGCAGTGCTGGGTAGTGCCAGGATGCTGCTGGAGACGGGCAGGCATCCCGGGGAACTGAAGGATATGGTGTGCTCCCCGGGAGGTACCACCATCCAGGCAGTGAAGGTGCTGGAGGAGAAGGGATTCCGGGCAGCAGTCATGGATGCCGTGGAAGCCTGTATTGAGAAATCCAGAAACCTATGAATGAAAAAGCACGATTTTCATCCATGCGCCTTTCACTGGCTGAACTTTTGATGCAAAAATGATGCAAAACTTGACAAATGGGAATTCTTCTGTTATGATGACTCTTGTAACAAATTTAACAAGTTTGTAATAAATTTAGGAATAAATGGAATACTATTGTTAATATTTGTTTGGGAGGTAACGAAGATGACTAGAAGCAAACAACTGCTGTCTGCGGTGCTGGGGCTTTTGCTGTCATTGGCTCTTGTCCTGCAGACTGACCTTACCGTTTGTGCCGCAGGGACAGGAGATCTGGTGGAGGTTGATCTGCGCGGAGGGGTAGCTGCTGTATTGAATCCGGGGCAGGGCAATTCTTCTGAGGTGGTGGAAGCTACAGCCAGGGCGCTGAACCTGGATATCTGGAGTGAGCAGAAGGAAGAAGAGAACAGCACATTGGTGATGGCTAATGTGCAGAGCGCACTGAATGTGCGCAGCGAGGCCGGAGAAGAGGCAGACAAGGTAGGAAAGCTTTACAAGGACTGTGGAGGCAGGATCCTGGAGAGAAAAGACGGATGGACGAAGCTCCAGTCAGGCAATATCATCGGGTGGGCTTCTGATGAATACCTGCTCTTTGGGGAAGATGCCACAGCCCTTGCAAATGAAGTGGGCAAGATGATCGCCACAATCGACACGGATGCCCTTAGTGTCCGTATGGAACCCAGCACTGAGGCAGGACGTTATGGGGTACTGCCCCAGGGAGAGATCGTGGAAGTGTTAAGCGAGACAGAAGACGGCTGGATCTGTATTGACTACGAAGGCCAGGACGGCTATGTGTCTGCCGAATATGTGGCACTGGATTTCCTAATTGACGCCGGGGAGACCATGGACGAGATCAAGGCCAGGGAAGAGGCAGAGAGAGAGGCCAAGCGTCATGTGAATTATGGGGAATATACCACAGATGCGGATACTACATTGCTGCTGGCAGCACTGATCCAGTGTGAGGCAGGCGGTGAGAGTTACGAAGGCCAGGTAGCTGTTGGGGCCGTGGTCATGAACCGTGTGCGCAGTGCGGCATACCCCGACAGTATCCACGGTGTGATCTATGCTTCCGGACAGTTTACACCGGCTTTGAACGGCAAGGTGAACAGGGTCTATGAATCCGGCAGGATCAAGGAAAGCTGCATCCAGGCGGCCCAGGAAGCATTATCCGGCGTGTCCAATGTAGGCGACCTGACACACTTTAGGCGCAACAATGGGCGGGAAGGCCTGGTAATCGGGAACCATGTGTTCTACTAAGAAAACAATGAATAGGAAGTAGTCATGGGGACGTAAGCTGTCTATGGTAGCTTACGTCCCCTTTGTCGGCCAGCAGGATTTAATTTTCATGCGAGCATGAAATGGCGCTGGGATGTATATCCTCCTACAGTTCACGGACGCCATTCGCAAAAAGCACCTACGGTGCTTAGCGTTGCGCTGCAGCTCTTTTTGCTCATAATAAGAACTGTAGGAGGATATATCGTACACAAAAATAGATTGCCCAATTCCGATATTTGTAGTAAAATTTACATATAAATAGGAAAACAGGATTAAGAATCTTCCCCAGTGTCAATGACTGGCAGGAAGGGAGGATGGGAAAAGAGGGAGTGATAAATATGGGTGAGATGATGATAATCTGGCTAGTGGTATTGATTCTGTCGATCGTGGTGGAAGTGGCAACCATGGGACTGACTTCCATCTGGTTTGCAGGGGGCGCACTGGCAGCCGTTCTGGCCACAGTGCTGGGACTTCCCATTTTTATACAGGTGCTGTTGTTCTTCCTGGTGTCCCTGCTGATGCTGTTCTTCACAAGGCCTGTGGCCGTAAAATATTTTAACAAGGACAGGGTGAAGACGAATGCAGAGAGCCTGGTAGGACGGCAGGCAGTGGTTACAAGCGAGATTGATAATCTCCAGGCCATTGGACAGGTTACACTGGGCGGCCAGGAGTGGAGCGCCAGAAGCAGTGACGACAGTGTGCGGATTCCGGTGGGCAGTGTGGTGAATGTGATTTCTATCAGCGGCGTGAAGCTGATTGTCCGTCTGGATGCCCAGATGGAGAAGTTTACGCCCGCACAGCCTGTTGTGCCGGAACCTATGAGTGTGTCCCAGATGGAAGAGCTGGAAACCCGGTAATTGTGTACAGATTTTCGTCAAGGCCGCAAATAGCAAGGCTGTAAACGTCAAGGCCGTATACGGCCTGGGAAAATCCGGATATCACATGTGACTGGGACCATATAAATGATTCGTACCAGAAAGCGGTACAGAAAGAGGTGGAAGATGTTTTATTTACTGATTGTGCTGGTAGTGCTGGCACTGGTAATCCTGGTGTCCTGTTTCAAGATCGTTCCCCAGGCACAGGCTTATGTGATTGAGCGTCTGGGTGCTTACCAGGGAACCTGGTCTGTGGGATTCCATGTGAAAGTCCCTTTTCTGGATAAGGTGGCCAGAAGGGTGAATCTGAAAGAGCAGGTGGCTGATTTCCCGCCCCAGCCCGTGATTACCAAGGACAATGTTACCATGCGGATTGACACGGTAGTGTTTTACCAGATCACGGATCCGAAGCTGTTCACCTACGGTGTGGAGAATCCCATGATGGCCATTGAGAACCTGACGGCCACCACCCTTCGTAACATTATCGGTGACCTGGAACTGGATCAGACACTGACCAGCCGTGAGACCATCAATACCAAGATGCGTGCGGCACTGGATATCGCCACGGATCCCTGGGGTATCAAGGTGAACCGGGTGGAGCTGAAGAATATCATTCCTCCTGCAGAGATCCAGAATGCCATGGAGAAACAGATGAAGGCTGAACGTGAGAGACGTGAGGCAGTGACCCGTGCAGAAGGAGAGAAGAAGGCCAAGATCCTGGAGGCAGAGGGTGCCAAGGAATCTGCCATCCTGCGTGCTGAGGCTGACAAGCAGTCCGCTATTCTCCGCGCAGAGGCCGAGAAGGAAAAGATGATCCGGGAGGCAGAAGGTGAAGCGGAAGCCATCCTAAAGGTGCAGCAGGCCAATGCCGATGGTATCCGGATGCTGAGGGAAGCAGGAGCCGATGAGGCTGTGCTGAAGATCAAGAGTCTGGAGGCATTCGAGAAGGTTGCGGATGGTAAAGCCAACACCATTCTCCTGCCCGCAGAACTACAGGGGATTGCAAGCCTGGCTGCCACATGGAAGGAGACAGTCCGCAACTAATGGAATACAGTAGTGCCGTGTAAGCCACTGGCAGGCAGGACAAGGCAGATGCATGAGAAGCCGGTTCCCAAAGGGGAGCCGGCTTTTTTGTATCATAGGAAAGTTTTTCGGGCTTCCTATGATACAAAAAACCCTCCAGGCAGGATCAAACTGTGGCAGAGAGGAATTATACCGCTGAAGGGAACCGCCGCAGGCGGAGAATCTGCCAAAAGCAGATTCTGATTTATGTATTTGTACAGAACAAGGATCGTAGAAAGTGACAAAGCAGATAGCATAAGAGCAGATACCAGGAGGAAAGTATGGGTAACAGATATGGTTATGTCCGTGTAAGTACGAAGGAACAGAATGAAGACAGACAGATCCTGGCACTGGGTGAGAGCAGGGTACCGGTGCAGAATCTGTTTGTGGATAAGCAGTCGGGGAGGGATTTTGACCGTCCCATGTATCATAAGCTGCTACAGCGATTGGAAGCAGACGATGTGCTATACATCAAAAGCATAGACCGGCTGGGCAGGAATTATGAAGAAATCCTGGAGCAGTGGCGCATTGTGACAAAAGAGAAGAGGGCAGATATTGTGGTGCTTGATATGCCTTTGCTGGATACCAGAAAAGGAAAAGATTTGATGGGAGCCTTTATAAGCGACATTGCATTACAGATATTGTCTTTCGTGGCGGAAAATGAACATAAAAATATCAAGCGCAGGCAGCAGGAGGGGATAGAAGCAGCCAGGATCCGGGGAGTGAAGTTTGGGAGACCTGTGAAGTCCCTGCCAGATGATTTTGGTGAAATATGCTGTAGGCATGCATTGGGGGAGCTGTCTGCAAAGGAAGCAGCCAGACGATGCAACATATCCACCGCCACATTTTATAGAAAAAGGAAGAGCTATTCCTGCCTTGTTACTTGTGGAAAGGGAAAAAAGGAAGAAGGAAAGGGAAAGCACAGATAACATCAAGTGTCTCAAAAAGTGTACTTTTTGAAAAAAGGTAACAACTGGTGGGTTCCTGTTCAAAAAGATACAAATTATAACATTTCCTGCCTATTCTAGCATAAGTCCGAGAAAAAGGCAATATTTCCAATATATTTTTTCGGGATATGACATATATGGACAAAAACACACAAATATCCTCCCCGGCTCAAAAAGTACACTTTGTTGTATTTCCACAGTTCAATGGACAAGTATGAGGAGGCCGGGACATGAAATTCTTAAACAGCACAAAGGAACCAACAGAAATGGAACGTGTGATGGAGAACATTGCACAGGTGGAAAAGGAGATCCAGCAGAGGATCTTCCAGCTTGGGCAGATGTACTATGAGAACAACAAGAACCAGAATACAGGGGATCCCCAGTATGCCGGGATAGTGGATCTGGTCAACAAGCTGGACCTGAACAGGCAGGGGTATTACAAGAACAAGCTGCGCCTGGAAGGCCAGATGATGTGTGAGAACTGTGGTTCTGTGATTCCCTTTGGAAGTATGTACTGCAATGTCTGCGGAAAGAAGGCTGATGAGAAACAGGCTGACAGCGGGGAAGCAGTGGGACAGACATTTTCCCGGAAGTGTAAAAAATGCGGTGCTGAATTAGGTACGGACAGCTTGTTCTGCATGTCTTGTGGAACGAAGATAGAATAATAGGTGAGGGGATAAGGGAAATGTTTTGCAAAAATTGTGGAAATGACCTAAAAGACGGGGCAGCATTCTGCCCGAAATGTGGAACCCCTGTAAACGCAGGAGACACCACAGGGAAGGAAAAGAGCGTTACAGGGGGAACAACGGAGGGAAGTAACAGAAATAGCGGCAGTGCCCCGTTCATCACTTCCATAGCGGACATGGAATTCGGCGCGGCCCCCCGGAAATCCGGGAATACTTCTGCGGCAGGCGGAGAAAAGAATGGAAAGAGTAGTGGGAATGCGGCGATCCGGCAGGCGGCAGGCTTCTTGACAGGCAAACTGGGCACTATAGCGGACCATGCAACTGCCGTTCTGGGAAAGTTACAGGGCTTTTCCGTAGGTGGGAAGAAGATTGTACTGTCGCAGAATCTTTTGATCCTGGCGGCAGCCGTGGTCCTGGCACTCGTCATTGGCATTGCAAATGGCGCCCGTATCAGCAACTTCTTCCACCGGACATTCTCTTCTCCGGAGAAGTACTACCAGTATGTGGAGAAGAAAGCCGTAAAAGAGCTGTCCGGGAATCTTGCAGAATGGTATGTGGAAGGGCTTGACATGCTGAACTTCTATGACAGACGCGTGGAAGGGAAGCTTACGGTAGAGCTGGGAAAGGAAGGCGAGGAATTCCTGGGGCTTCTGGGACTTGTGGGACTGGACATGTCCTGGCTGAAAAGCGCCGGTATCAGCGGTGGAATGTCAGTGAAAAATGGTCGGGTCAGCATGGATATGGCAGCTGTCTTGAATAAGAACAACATATTGTCAGGGAATATGCTTGTGGATATGGATTCGGAGAGTGTGTATGTCCAGATTCCGGAGATCAATAAAAAATATCTGGGATTTGATCTGGAAGAGATGGGGCAACAGGTTGACCCAGAGGAATGGGCAGATATGCAGTCCATAAACAGGCAGCTTATGGAGGCCATGCCCAATAAGGCGAAGTTCCAGAAACTTTTGACACGGTATTTCAATCTGGCGCTTGGATGTGTGGAAGACGTGAAAAAGAGCAGTACGACTTTAAAGGTGGAAGGGATACAGGTCAAATGTACGGAACTGAAGGTGACCATAGACGCAGATACCATGCAGGATATGATGAGGGTAGTCCTGGAGAAGATGCTGGCTGACAAGGATATCAAAACCATTCTGACAGAAGTGGTGCGGGCCGGGGAAGGTATCAATGGAGATATGGATCCCATGGATGCCTATGAGGAATTCCAGGAATCTGTTGAGGAGATGCTGGAGGATCTGGATCGATATGGCGTGGATATGGATAAAATTGTCATGAAGGTCTATGTGAATGGCAAGGGAGAAATCATAGGCAGGAAACTGGATGTGGAGGGCACTTCCATAAGCATCCTCATGCCCCAGAAAGGAAGTAAGTTCGGCTATGAACTGTCCTGCAAGCCTCGTTACGGGGGAGATATCAAACTGTCCGGCAGTGGAAGAAGAAGTGGTGATACCATAAGCGGCGATTTCCAGCTTAGGTACAACGGAGCATCCCTGCTGGATGTATCGGTGAAGAAGCTTAACCTGAAGAAACTGAAACAGGGCAGACCCGATGGCAGGCTGGAAATACAACTTGCTTCTAAAATTGGCGAGCTGGGGAGATATATACCAGGGCTGTCTGTCCTGGAGGATATGGCACTGACAGCGGATATGAAATCTTCCAAAGGATCCTACCAGTGCACACTGGGTATCACCTATGATGAAGAAAAAGTGGGCAGCATAGGTGCTTCCATTCAGACAGGAAAAGGTTCCAAGGCATCTGTTCCTAAGGGAAAAAGCGTAGTCCTGGTGGAAGATACGGATGATTTCCTGGAATGGACGGAGGGCATTGATCTGGGGGGAATGACAAAAGCCCTGGAAAAGGCAGATGCGCCGGATGAAATCGTAGAGGCCCTGGAGGAGGCTGATGAATTGCTGGAAGACCTGGAAGACCTGGATGATCTGGATAGCATTGGCATTCCCAGCCTGTGGGGGATCTGGAGTCTGTTTGGCATGCATGAGACTTATATAGATATAAATGTATTGGATATGGATACAGCTGTGCCAGCCGAAGACTGGTAGGCTTCGGACAGCTGAAGATGCAGCAGAAAACAGGGGAAAGCCATTTTATGGAGATAGAACTGACAGGATTGTATAAATCCTATAAACGGAAACAGGTATTGGACAAGGTATCCCTGACAGCCAATCCAGGAGACTGTGTGGGCATTCTGGGTGGTAATGGCTGTGGAAAATCCACACTGCTCTCCATACTGGCGGGTGTGCAGAAGGCAGATGCAGGATCCTTCCTCTATCAGAGGGAGGATCTGCTGCGCAATGGAAAACTAAGAAGTGAGGTACTGGGCTATGTGCCCCAGGGGAATCCACTGATGGAGGAGCTGAATGCCTGGGACAACCTGCGTCTGTGGTACGATGGAGGTGCCATACGCCGGGAACTGGAAGGTGGTGTGCTGGAGATGCTGGGAATCGGCGCATTTCTCAAGACGCCTGTCCACAAGATGTCCGGGGGGATGAAGAAACGCCTGTCCATTGGGTGTGCTGTGATGGCGAATCCGAAGATTTTACTGCTGGATGAACCTTCCGCAGCCCTGGATATAGTCTGCAAAGAGCATATATACCAATATCTTGCAGGGTATAAGGCACAGGGCGGAACCATTTTCCTGGCCACCCATGATATCCAGGAACTGGAATTGTGTGACCAGTGCTATATTCTGAAAGAGGGACGGCTTATGCCCTACTCCTATGACGGGGATATCCACCGCCTGGCAGGTGAACTGTAAATGAAAAAGGGATATGCATATTTTTGTGTACAAATGAAACGGGGACGTAAAGTACTTCCCAGACATCTGCTGGTGAACCTGCTGGTATGCGTCTGTATGGGGGTGCTTGCATTTCTTTTCCTGGAGAGAGGTATCCTGTCGGAGGGCAGACAGAAGTACAGGATCGGCATCGTGGGAAATGTGACAGATACCTACCTGGGATTTGGTATATCGGCCCTGCAGTCCCTGGATGATTCCCGCTATGTGATTGATCTGGTGGAGATGTCCGGGAAGGAGGCGGAGCAGGCATTCCACAGGGGAGAACTGAATGGAATCGCCTATGTGCCGGACGGTCTGGTGGCAGCAGTGGAAAGTGGTGCCAATGACAAGCCGATCACCTATGTGGTGTCAGAGGGACAGAAAGGAATTGCCAGTATCGTCATGCAGGAGATTGTGGATGTGGCTTCTGACCTGGTGACCCGCTCCCAGAGCGCCATATTTGCCATGCAGGAGATCCTGGTGGCCCATGACAGAAGAGACATTCTGCTAAAGGCCACGGAAGACTTGAACTTATACCTAATTGAACTGGTGCTGTCCAGAAGTGGCTTGTGTGAGGTGGAAGAGCTGGGCATGGCAGATGGCCTGTCTGTTATTACATATTATCTTGGAAGCATCCTGCTCCTGTTTCTGCTGTTGTGTGGTATCAACAACTGCCTCCTGTTCACCAGGAGAGCCAGGGAGTTGCCGGGGTTCCTGGCAGCAAAAGGCATCGGGTGCCTGGGACAGACCATGGGGGAGTATCTGGCCTATGTGTTTCTTCTGGGAATCTGCCTTCTGGAGGTACTGGGGGTGCTGGCCCTGGCAATGGGGAAAGGCGTCTTTTCTGTGCCAGAGTGGCGCCACCAGGAGACAGAGGCTCTCTGGAGGTTTGGCATGAGTATGTTGCCGGTAGCAGCTATGTTCGGAGCCATGCAATTTCTGTTGTATGAACTGGTAGAGGGGGTTGTGGGCAGTATGCTCCTGCAGTTTGTGTGTGGGATCAGTATGGGGTACTTGTCAGGTTTTTTTTACCCTCAGGGTTTCTTCCCGGATACCATACAGCACATCGGCAGGCTTCTGCCCACAGGGGTTGCACTGGGATATACACATAGCAGTCTGCTGGGGGAATTCTCCTGGGCGGCAACCGGGGGTGTGGTTCTCTACGGGGCAGCATTCCTGGCACTGGCTGTGGCAGCCAGAAGCTACAGGATACGGAGGGGATAGCCATATGATACGAAAAATGGGGATAAGATACATCCTGCTGAACAAGAGGCTGTTCCGAAAGTATAGTTTCCTGCTGATCCTGTGTCTGGTTCCCCTGCTGGTGGCAGGTATGCGCCTGGCAGCACAGGAGGAGAGTGGTCTGATGCGGGTTGCCTTGTATGTGGAGGATCCCGGGGAGGAATTGACAGCAGGAATTCTGGAGAAGCTTGCAGACCGGAGGGGTGTCCTTCATTTTATCCGGTGCAGCAGCGCGCAGGAGGCCCGGGACATGGTGGCAGAATTCCAGGCAGATGCAGCCTGGATCATTCCCGGGGATCTGCAGGAGAAGCTACAGAACGTGGCCCGGAACCGGCGGATGGAGGGGGTGGTGACAGTGGTGGAGAGGGAGGACAATGTGTTCCTGGCATTTACCCGTGAGATTCTCAATAACGCGCTGTATCCTGCTTTTTCCTATATGGTAACGGAAGATTTTATCTTGCAGGAGGTAGGTCTTTCAGATGTTCCTGCCCGGGAACTGAGACAGGCATATGAGAAATGGCTGGTGGAGGGAAGCCTGTTTCAGCAGGTCTACCTGGACGGATCCTATATGGAAGAGGAAGAATACAATTACCTGCAGGCTCCTCTTAGGGGACTGCAGGCTGTGTGGCTGGCGTTGTGTGGGTTTGCGGCATCCCTGTATTTTATGGAGGATGAGAGAAAGGGCATGTTTGACAGGATACCGGTATCGCGCAGGCTGTGGGCAGCATACGGGGTACATGGGGTAATGCTTCTGGACGGGGTGATCGTTCTCCTGGTGGCCTGCTATCTGGCAGGAGTGTATACCGTATGGTTCAGAGAACTGATCTGCGCACTGGTTTTTGCCGGTTGTGTGCTGGCCTTCTGTAATCTGATCCGCCTGTTGTGCCGGATTCCGGAACGGCTGGGAACCTGCATTATGATATTGGTGTTGGCCATGCTGGTGCTGTGCCCGGTATTCGTGTCTGTGGGAAATCTGCGCCTGCTGGGGCATCTGCTGCCGCCTTTTTACTATTTACAGTCTATCCATAGTGACTATTACCTGTGGGGGATGGCGGGATATACGGGCATATTGCTGGCGCTGTGCAAAGCACTACAGATATGGCAGGGCAGGAGGGCACAGCCATAAGGAAAGAGAAAGTATAGGATGTAAAAGAGTGGGAAAGACAGGATGGGTTATTGTGACAAATATGGTGCAAAGCTGGAGGAAGGAATGGCATTCTGCACCGGGTGTGGGGCGCAGGTAAACAAGGAGAACCAGGGAAGGAGCAAGGGGCAGACGATACAGGTGAATGCTGGGCAAATTACAATAACTACAATGGGAGTATCAACGCGTCAATGAATATCAGTATGATGAGGCTGGTACAGAAAGGATGTCGGCACATTACGACTGTGGCAATGGATCCGAAGTGCTGAGGGAAAGATATGAATATGATGAGAATGGGAATCTGCCAGATAGGGAAGGCAGCATGCCGGGATGAGGCAGACAGGAGGAAGCAGGATGACATGTAAAAATTGTGGAGCCACCCTTGCAGAGGATGCGATGTTCTGTGTCAAATGCGGATGCAAAGCAGAGGAGGGAAGGCAGCAGAAGCAGCAGAACACACAGCAGAAAACCCCTGTGCAGGGAAATGCGAAGGCAGGACAGAAAAAGCAGAAAGCGGTACATACAGGGATTTCCGTTGTGCTGGGAATCCTGGTGATTGTGCTGGGAATCGGCGCCAGTGCCATTTTCCTGCTGCGCCATATGGTGCGTGCGGAGGGAATTGATAATGCCATTGAGGAACTGGAAGTTTCAGAGGCCAGGCTGCGTTTCCTGAAGGGGGACGATTTCCAGGCGCCAACTGTGGCAGAACTGATCCAGAACAACATAGACTCTGAGTGGAGGGAGTATCTGACAGACGAGAATCTGGAGAAACTGCTGTCTGAGAAATTTATCAAGAGATTTATCGCTGATAAAATCAACGACTATGTAGAGGATCTTCTTAAAAATACAGGAGATGGTATCATTGAGACCAAAGATCTGGAGAAGCTCTTGGACAAGAATCGTGATACCATCGCTGAAATGACTTTATTAATCATAGAAGAAGGGGAAGCCCGTTATCTGGCTGAACAGATGGAAGATCTGCTGGAGCAGACGGATCTCTCCCTGTACCGGGATGAGAACCCGCAGGTATTTAGGCTGATCAGTTTCCTGGGTTCTTATGGGATGGCTGCTTTGTTCCTGGTGCTGGCAGTCCTGGCACTTGCAGGGATATTCATCCTGCAGTCCCGGAAAGAAAAAGTGCTGGTATACCTGGGAATCTGTAGTGTGTTGGTAGGTGCGACCAATTTTGCGGCGGGTGCTATGACGGGATCCCTGGTGACTTTCTTGAACCGCAGCATAGGATTTGGACGCAGTTTCTGGAAAAGTCTTCTTGGCCCGGTGAAGGGTATGGGGATGATGCAGGGAAGCATTCTGGTGGTAGCCGGGGTAGTGGCCTGCCTGGCATATGGGCTTCTTCATAAGACAGGCCAGAAAAAAGAAAGGGAAAGCTAATCATGGGACAGTTTTGTGGGAAATGCGGAGGAGAGCTGAAGGAAGGCGCCGCGTTTTGCGGCAAATGTGGTGCATCGATCTCAAAAAGGGCAGATATCCGAGAAGGAATCCAGACAGATCCGGCCAGTGTGCAGAAGGGCGGTATGGGAGCTGGGGGTGACGGTAAAAGCATGGAAACGGAAGGCATCCATGGAGATAACGGCATCCAGGATGTCAACGGAAGTGCAAGTGCGGATAAAAGTGTCAGTACAGACGCAAATGCAGGCCAAAATAGAAGCGATGATAAAAGTGTAAATGCAGGTGAAAAGGAGAAGACGGCTGAAAGCCCGGATGAGGGAAAGCATGCGCCCGAAGGCGGAAAGGGCAGGAAGAAACGCCTGCCTGTCCTTATGGCGGTGTTGCTGCTTCTGCTGGCAGGAGCGGCTGCCGGTGGCATCTGGTATTTTACCAGCGATGGCTACCAGTACCAGAAGAGCATGAAAATGGCCCAGGCAGCCCTGGAAGAAGGAGAGTATGGGGAAGCCCTGGAGCATTATGAGGATGCACTTTCCTTTGACGAAACCGTGGTGGAAGTGTATGTGCAAATGGCAGATGTCTATCTGCTGGGCTGCTCTACGGAGAACGCCAGCGAGCAGTTACAGTATGCCGTGAAAATACTGAAGCGGGGAGTTAAAAGGGTAGAGAGAAAGAAAGATAAGGCCACCCTGGAGGACAAGCTTCTGGAAGTATACCTGTCCGGGACTGATATCCTGGTGCAGGGCGGTGCGTTTGATGCTGCCAGGGAACTTCTGGTACAAGGGCAGGAACAGATGGAAGAATCCGGGGAGGGATCCCTGCTGGATAAGCTGGCAGAAGTATACCTGGCTGAGGCTGAGACCCTCTACCAGGCAGGAAATCCGGAGCAGGCGCTCCAGGTGCTGACCCAGGGGCAGGAGCGGACAGGCAACGCTGTTCTGGGAGAGAGGATGCAGGAATGGCAGGAGGCTTATGCACAGGCAGCAGAAGAGGAACAGGACAGCCAGGGGGAAGCCCAGGGAAGTACGGAAGGGGAAGGAAATCTGGCAGAAGGGACGGATCCAGGCAGTAACGGGGATGCAGGGGTGGAACCTGCCCCGGAGGAGGTGGATCCGGCGGCTTTGAGACAGGCCAGACTTCTGGAGTTCATCCAGTTTTCCGATAAAAAGTATTTTACCCAGGAAGAGATTGCATTGTTTGATGTGGATACATGCCGTCTGGCCCGCAATGGAATCTATGCATGGATGGGACGGAAGTTCAAGGACGAAGCCTTGCAGATGTATTTTGCGTCTTATGACTGGTATGTACCTTCCATAGAACCAGGGGATTTCCAGGAGAGCATGCTGAACGAATACCAGATTGCCAACAGAGATCTGATTGTGGCATATGAGAAAAGTCTGGAGGGGCAGATACCTGGCATACAGATGAACAATGTGGTGAGTGTCACGGCCAGCTCCGCCCTGTCGGAGCATAACATGACCCATTCCGCGGAGAGGCTCATTGACGGGGATCCTGCCACAGCCTGGGTGGAGGGGGTATCTGGGCAGGGAACCGGGGAGTCAGTCACATTTACATTTGATGGCATTTACAAGGTAACAGGTCTGAAGATCCGTGGAGGATATCAGAAGGACGAGAAACGTTACTCAGAGAACTCACGTCCTACAGATATCCGTTTGGAATTCTCCGATGGTTCCACCCAGTCCGTAACCTTGCAGGATCTGATGCAGGAACAGACAGTATCGTTTTCTGCGCCGGTGAACACAAGCTATGTGACGATTGTAATCGAGTCTGTTTACGAAGGAAGTAAATATGAGGATACTGCTATCTCGGAGGTGACATTCTATTAAATATTGAAAGGGGGAACCCTGGACGTCTATAAGGGCGTCCAGGGTTCCCTTTTTATCAGCAATATCCTGGTTGACAGAACTGTCTAACTGTGTTAGACTAAAGGTGTCTAAAGACATTAGACAAAAGAAACGGGGACAGGACACGAACAAATGCATTCACAGATACAACAAGGAGACCTGCCAGGGTGGGCAGGAGGTGTTTGATGTCCCGTCAGCCTGCTGAGGGGTTGTTGACTGGTATGTGCGCTTAAAGCGCACACGGAGGTGTAGATATGGATCCATACAGACTGGGGGACATGGAACAGAAATTTGCGGATCTGATCTGGGAGAAGGCCCCGGTGGGTTCCGGAGAGCTGGCAAAGCTGTGCGAGAAGGTTTTTGCCTGGAAGCGGACCACCACGTATACCATGCTGAAGCGCTTGTGCGACAGGAAACTGTTTGCCAATAACAGCGGTGTGGTGGAGGTACTTATGACCCGGGAGGAATTCCAGGCGGCCCAGGGGGAACAGTTTATCAATGATACGTTCGGGGGTTCCCTGCCCCGGTTCCTAACGGCTTTTTCCAGGAGGAAGAAGCTTGGTGACAGGGAAATAGCGGAACTGAAAAAACTGATTGATGCATACGAGGAGGAAAGCCATGGGTGAACAGGTTTTTATAAAGGTGCTGAACATGAGTCTGACCGGCAGCTTTGTGATTCTGGCAGTGCTGGTGATGCGGCTTTTCCTGCAGAGGGTACCGCGGATTTTTTCCTACTGTCTATGGGGAGTGGTGCTCTTCAGGCTGCTGTGCCCTGTTTCCTTTACAGCAGGTTTTTCCCTGCTGGGAGTGCTGGAACAGTCTGTCCCCTCCCAGGGATGGATGGCATACATCCCGGAGGAACTGGCCCTGGCGGGCGGGCAGACAGAGCTACAGGAGGACGCAGGGGGCACTCTTCTGGTAGAGGGGACAGATAACAGGGAAGGAACTGACATGGGGAAGGACGGGCTGGCAGCCACTTCGATCTGGGAGAAGATCTTCCTGCCAGGGAATGGGACAAATGTAGTCCTCTGGGCAGGTTTCAGGATCTGGCTTCTGGGGATCTGCGGTATGGCAGGCTACAGTCTGCTGGCTCTGGCAGGGCTGAAGCGAAAGCTGCGGGGAGCCAGGCGCGAAGGCCGGGAGTTCTATGTGACAAAAGAGGTGTCCACGCCTTTTGTCATGGGGCTGGTCAGTCCCCGGATCTATCTGCCAGAGGGGCTTGGGGAGAGGGAGAGATCCTATGTACTGCTCCATGAGCAGATCCACATCAGACGCAGGGACCATGTGGTGAAGATACTGGCTTTCCTGGCGCTATGCATCCACTGGTTCAATCCTTTGGCATGGGTGGCTTTCTTCCTTAGCGAGAAGGACATGGAGATGTCCTGTGATGAGGCTGTAATTCGCAGAACCGGCAGTGATGTGAAGAAAGCATATACGGCCTCCCTGCTGGGCATGGCCACAGGGAGGCATATGGTGAGCGGCGTACCCCTGGCCTTCGGGGAAGGAAATACAGGTAGCCGTATACGGAATGTGCTCCGGTACAAGAAGCCTGCTGCCCTGGCAGTAGCAGTAGCGGCTATTTGCTGTGTGGTGGTGGCCATGGTACTGCTGGCCAACCCGGCGAAGACCCGGGAGGAGAAAATACAGGAAGTGTATTATGGGGTGGTCTCAGATATCCTAATAGGGGAAAATGCCCAGAGGGTGGTTCAGATTCCCGGGTGGTGGGATGAGGCAGATATTCCGGAGGCGGATAGTATTTCGACCTATTTTGAGAGAGAAGAGCAGGAACTTCTGCCAGGTGATATGGTGCAGATCACATTTCCTGCGGGAGAGGAAGTAATGGTGATGGAAACCTGGCCGGTGAGGTTTGCACAGAAGGCAGAGAGCATTGTGGTCATGTGGAGCGGCTGTTTCCTGGAACATCTGGAAGGTGATACCTATCGCTTTACGTTTCCGGCAGGTGTGGTTCCCGGATATGAGACGGCAGGAGCGGGGGACAAATTGTCTATATACTGGGAGAAGGGAGATCCGGAATATCCTGCCTATTTCTCTCAGGTGCCGGAAGGGGAGGACTCCGTTCTTCTGGTGGAAACCACGATTCTGGAGACAGGAGAGCACCAGGATGGCACAAAGGTATTGACGGTGGAACTGTCTGCTACCCAGCTACAGCAGGTATTTCAAGGATTTGGCATGCACATCCGCTTCGAACTGGAAAAGGCACCCAACTAGTACACCGGCCAGATGCATAGGATGGACCAGTAAGGCAGGGAACTCCCTGCCTTTTGGTGTGGAAAAGGTTCGTGGGTTTTTAGACAGAAAGGGTTGAAAAACGGGAAAGTATGAAGTATATTTAATAAGTGATTCTTTTTTTGCGCAATTTATACTGCTTAACGATTTCACTTGCCGTGAAACCAGACTGCATAACGCTGACTGGCTCAATCGCATGATTACATTAGGCAGTATTCAGCGTTATGCAGTATAAATGTGTAAGGCAACAAGACAGCATATGGGCAGGATTCCCCCAGGCAGCCGGACGGGGCTGTGTCTGGTATAGAGGGCAGCCTGTAGCAGGGATCTGGGAAAGGCGGTATGGATAGATGGACTTAAGGGGACGGGATTTTCTGAAATTATTGGATTTTACATCGGAAGAGATCTTATATCTGCTGGATTTGGCGGCAGAGCTGAAGGCGAAGAAGAAGCAGGGGATGCCCATGGATACCTTCCGGGGGAAAAATGTGGCGCTGATCTTCGAGAAGACCAGCACACGTACCAGATGTTCTTTTGAAGTGGCAGCCCATGACCTGGGGCTGGGAACCACCTATCTGGATCCGTCAAGTTCCCAGATTGGGAAGAAAGAGAGCATTGCTGACACGGCCCGTGTGCTTTCGGGTATGTTCGAAGGCATCGAGTACAGGGGATATGGACAGGAGATCGTGGAAGAACTTGCAAAATATGCCAAGGTGCCAGTGTGGAACGGTCTGACAAACGAGTTCCATCCCACACAGATGCTGGCAGACCTGCTGACCATACGGGAACATTTCGGATATCTGCAGGGGATCCGGCTCACTTACATGGGAGATGCCAGGTACAATATGGGCAATTCCCTGATGGTGGCCTGTGCCAAGATGGGAATGCATTTTACTGCATGCACTGCCAGGGCGTACTTCCCGGAGGAAGAGCTGGTGGCCCGGTGCCGGGAGATTGCTTCACGGACAGGAGGCAGTATCACCTTGACAGAGGACGCAGTGGCCGGGACGGAAGGGGTGGACGTGGTCTACACCGATGTGTGGGTGTCCATGGGAGAGCCTGAGGAGGTGTGGGAGGAGCGGATTCAGGTGCTGTCCCCCTACCAGGTGAATGCAGCAGTTATGCAACGTGCCGGTGAGAAGGCTGTCTTTATGCACTGCCTGCCTGCATTCCATGATCTGAAGACGAAGACAGGTGCCCAGATGGGAGAGCGGTTTGGGATCACCGAGATGGAAGTGACAGATGAGGTATTTGAATCTGCCCAGTCCCTGGTGTTTGAGGAGGCAGAGAACAGGATGCATACCATCAAGGCGGTGATGGTGGCAACGATTTGATATAGCCTTATATACTCGTCTTTGACAGGCTCGTAAATCCTGGCGGTCTTGCGCATACATGGATTGGCTGAAGTGTTACATTAGAATAGGACTAATATATGAAATCAAAAATATTGGCATGGCTACGGGAACGCGGGGATTATGTGTCGGGGCAGGAACTTTGCGAGCATTTCGGCGTGTCCCGGACGGCGGTCTGGAAAGCAGTAGGACAATTGAAGAAGGAAGGCTACCGGATCCAGGCAGTGCAGAACCGGGGCTACCTGTTAGAGACCGGGGAAGAGTTGTACGGGAGAAGTGAACTGGCCAGCAGGATGGATACCCGGTGGGCAGGTCATCCTGTGATGTTCTATGATGCCCTGGGGTCCACCAACCTCCAGGCCAAGGTGGATGCAGAACAGGGGGCAGCCCACGGGACGCTGGTGGTGGCAGACATGCAGACTGCCGGAAGGGGGCGCAGGGGGCGGTCCTGGAGCAGCCCGCCAGGGACAAATGTGTATTTTACCTTGATCCTGAAGCCCCGGATCAAACCGGATGCAGCTTCCATGCTGACCCTGGTCATGGCCCTGGCAGTGGCAGAGGGAATCCGGGAGACATGCGGCATGGCGCCGGGAATCAAGTGGCCCAATGATGTGGTGATGAATGGGAAGAAGATCTGTGGTATCCTGACGGAGATGAGCGCGGAGCGGGAATATATCCACTATGTGGTCACAGGTGTGGGCATCAATGTGAAATCCCAGGAATTTGACCCGGAGGTTGCCGCCAAGGCCACCTGGCTGGAGCAGGAGTGTGGCAGGCCGGTGCCCAGGGCAAGACTGATAGCCAGTGTGATGCAATCCTATGAGAAGTATTATGAAATATTCCTTGGCACAGGGGATCTTGCCGGACTGCAGGAAGCGTACAATGGCCTGCTGGTGAATTGCGGCAGGCAGGTGCATGTGCTGGATCCCAAGGGGGAATTCCAGGGTCTCTCCAGAGGGATCAACCAGATGGGGGAACTGCTGGTGGAACGGGAGGACGGTACGGTTACGGCGGTCTATGCCGGGGAGGTATCTGTGCGGGGGGTGTATGGCTATGTGTGAGGAACAAGGCAGCAGGGAAGGGAACAAGACAGTGCTCTGCGGCGCCAGCGCCTATGAGATGAAATATTATTATAATGAGCAGTTTGCCGGGATCCCGGCCTCCATCCAGGAGGAACTGCATATCCTGTGTGTGCTGTTCACCGAGGAGGTGGGCGGTGTGTTCACCATCGCCTTTGAGGAGGATGGCAGCGTGGTACTGGAGACGGATGCCGATGAGGACGATATTTACTACGATGAGATCAGCAGCGGGCTGATGGTGAACGAGGTGCGCAGGAAGCGCCAGGAACTGTTTGAGTCCTTGAGCCTTTATTACCGGGTGTTTGTGTTAAAGGAAAGGATACCTTTATGAAAAAAATGCAAAAAGTGCAATGCCTGTTGTCTGGTCTGCTGTTTGGCCTGTCAGCCTGCGCCTCGGGGCAGGTTTCGGAGGATATGGTACTTGATGCCATTGGACCAGGTTCCGAACTGTGTATCACTTCATCCAGGGATCAAGTGACAGAATTCCTTGAAGCGCTGGGGCCAGAGGCAGAAGAGTATGCCCAGGGGGGTTATAATATAACACCGGTTTTTTTGCCAGCCATTCCGACTATCAGATTTTCAAGTTTAAGGACTCAACCTGCTCCTTTCTCCTGTATGAGGGTGAGGTATACGACATCGGCCAGTGGTTTGGTGGATATGGCATAACCAGTATGGCCCTGGCAGACCTGAACCGGGATGGTCAGTATGAATTATATTATACTTTCTCCTGGGGGTCTGGCATACCGCGCTCAGAGGTGGGATACTTTGACCCGGCAGACAAGGAAGAGGTGCTATTTGAGGAGTCCTTCTTCATGCAGGAACTGATACTGACGGTGGAGGAGTCCGGGAATCTGTGCGTGAATACGAGCAGCCTCGATATGGATTCTTCAGTGGAGTTTACCAGTAAGCCCCAGGATAAGCTGGGTACCATCGGTCTGGAAGGGAATCAGATTGTGTTGAAATTGTTCTGAAGACAGGGTGTGTACACACCCCTCTTTAGGTGTATACGGGGTATTAAGGATGATACTGGTAATAGATGTGGGCAATACGAACATGACCCTGGGGGTATACGAAGGAAAGGAACTGAAAGCCACTTTCCGCATGATGACCAAGACACCCCGGACTTCAGATGAGTACGGGATCATGATTACGCAGCTTTTAAAGAGCAGGAATATCAAGACGGAAGACCTGGAAGGATCCATTGTGGCCAGTGTGGTGCCGGATGTGATGCATTCCCTGATGGGGGGACTGGTCCGATACACGGGAACCAGGCCTTTGAAGGTAGGACCCGGCACCAGGACAGGGATCCGCATCATCACGGAGGACCCCAGGGCCATCGGGGCAGACCGGATCGTGGATGCTGTTGCGGCCTATGAGAAATACGGCGGGCCTGTGCTTGTACTGGACTTTGGCACTGCCACCACCTATGACCTGATCACCCAGGCAGGAGAGTTCGCGGCAGGGATCACGGCGCCGGGCATGCGTATCAGTTCAGAGGCCCTCTGGTCCCAGGCGGCCAAGCTGCCCAAGATCGAGATCCGGAAGCCGAAGTCCATCCTGGCCCAGGAGACCATCAGCAGCATGCAGGCAGGCCTGGTGTACGGCCAGATCGGCCAGACAGAATATATCATCAGCCAGGTCCGGAAGGAGAGTGGTATCCGTGACTTGAAGGTGGTGGCCACTGGGGGACTGGGGCGCCTCATTGCAGATGAGACCAAGGCCATTGATATCTATGACAGTTACTTGACACTGGACGGCCTGCGCCTTATCTATGAGAAGAACCGGAAGTAAAGTGTGAGCGGGGTATAGACATGGCACTGACAATTGGCAATGTTACATTGGACAATACTGTATTGCTGGCTCCCATGGCAGGTGTGACAGACCTGCCTTTTCGTTTGCTTTGCAGGGGGCAGGGGGCGGGCATGGTATGCATGGAGATGGTCAGCGCAAAAGCCATCTACTACAACAATAAGAACACGGAAGAACTTCTGGCCATCCATCCGGAGGAATGTCCTGTCTCCCTGCAGCTTTTTGGCTCGGATCCGGAGATTGTGGCCGGGCAGGCAGCCCGTATAGAGGAACGCCCTTTTTCCGTATTGGATTTCAATATGGGCTGTCCTGTGCCAAAAGTGGTGAATAACGGGGAGGGCTCTGCCCTGATGCGGGATCCGGCCCTGGTGGAACGTCTCTTGAAAGCCCTGGTCAAGGCAGTGAAAAAGCCGGTGACGGTGAAGATCCGCAAAGGGTTTGATGATACCTGTGTCAATGCCGTGGAGATTGCCCGGATAGCGGAAGCCTGCGGCGTGGCGGCAGTGGCTGTCCACGGCAGGACCCGCGCCCAATATTACAGCGGCCGTGCGGACTGGGACATCATACGCCAGGTGAAGGAGGCGGTGAAGATCCCGGTGATTGGAAACGGGGATGTGGACAGTCCCCAGGCAGCGGCGGCCCTGCTGGAACAGACAGGCTGTGACGGGGTGATGATTGGCAGGGCGGCCCAGGGAAATCCCTGGATTTTCCGGGAGGTGGCAGCTTATCTGGAGGATGGCAGGATCCTGGAGCGTCCTTCCTGCCAGGAGAAGAAGGAGATGATCCTGCGCCATGCGGCCCTGTTGTCAGAACACAAGGGGGAATACACGGCGGTGCGGGAGATGCGCAGGCACTTGTCCTGGTATACGGCAGGGATGCCGCACTCTGCCAGGTTCCGTCAGACCATCAACGCCATGGAGACCATGGAGGAACTACTGGACGGGGTGGAGGCTATCTTCGGGGAAAGTGTGAAAGGTGAAAAGAAAATCTAAGCTTGCAAGAGGGGGCATAGCCCACCTCTTTGTACACAAGCCAAGATTTTCTAAATTTCACCTCGAAGAATTGCCTTGCGGCAATTCTTCCCAAAGTTTCACGGATTGTTTGTGCCAGCTTTGCTGGCATGTCTGGAAGCAGGGGATTTGTGGAAGGTATGTATGGCGGCCTGGATGCATAAGATAGTGCATGGACACAATCATCTATTTCTATCAAAAACGGAGCCTGGAAGAACCCCTTGTGGAACCCATAGGCCAGGGTAGCTATCTGCTGGTCAAAGTGGCCATGGATGTGGGGGAAGGCCGGTGGTTCCAGGTGAAGCTGCCTGTGTACGGACAGCAAGCGGAGGCATCAGGGAAAGCTGTGCCGGGAAAGGAGATCCTGTCCGGAAAAGGGAACAGGGATCTGGCAGGAGGAGACCGGAAGGGCTTTTGGCCCGGATGGATATCCGTCCTGGGACAGGGCCAGGACAGACGGAAGCAGGAGCGCAGGAGGAGGCTGTGGCAGGATGCCTTCCGCCAGGCAAGCGGACAGGTGGAGGCAGGGGTGGCGAAGCTGGTGCGCCAGATCGGGGAATTTGTGGAAGACTGGAAGGAGTGCAGATGTCTGTATGACGGTGCAGTGGGGAAGTGGCTGGTTCCACGGCAGGACCTGGAGGAAGGGGATTCTGTAAAATATTTGCTTCCCCGGCTCTGGCAGAAACACTGGGACATACCGGAATTTACGGATTTTTTCGGGATCCGGTGGGTAGAACCCCTGTTGTCCGCAGCCCGGCTCCCCCACTTTATGATCCTGGGGAATGCGCCCTGTGTGCCGGAGGTGATTCTGGCCTGTGCAGACAGGATGCGCAGCCTGCGGTGGGTGCTTAGGGAGGAAGACATGACCCAACAGATCCAGGACTTCCTGGAGGATTTCTATCTGGACTACGGGCTGGCTGTGATCCTTCAACCCCTGGAAGGATCCAGGGGGGATCCAGGCTATGACTACAAGAGCCAGGTACCAGTCTGTGTGCTGGATTTCTCCGGGGAGGAGCGATTCCTGACAGGGGCGGTATGCAGGGGCAGTATCTGGCTGGACATGGCTTCCCAGGAGAAGAAAGAGCGCCGCCTTCTGGGGCGGGACAGTGGTATCACCTATCATTCCCTGCGCATATACTGGCGGGAAGCCAGGCGCAGGATGCCGGACTGGGCTGCCATTTTAAAGGCCCAGAGCCGCAGGCCGGAAGGGGAATTGCTGCCACAGTGGCTGCGGGAAGAGGGAAGGTGAGAAACCTGGCTCACATCCTTGACAGCTACAGGAAAAATGGGTATAATACCTTCGTTAAAGGGGAAGGATTATCAGGCTAGTTTTCACATCGGCGTTATATTGCGATAATAAAGGAGACAATACTGATGCCTGCAGTGGCTGGTGAAGGGTTAGTTTGCAAGAGGGGTGTGCAGGCATTCCTCTTTAGGTGCACAGGGAGGTATGGATATGCAGGAGAAGAAAAACATTTTAACCTATGAGGGGCTTCGGAAGTATGAGGATGAGCTTCATGAACTGAAGGTGGTAAAGCGCCAGGAAGTGGCCCAGAAGATCAAGGAAGCCAGGGAGCAGGGCGACCTGTCCGAGAATGCAGAGTATGATGCTGCCAAGGACGAACAGCGGGATATCGAAGCCAGGATCGAAGAACTGGAGAAGATCTTGAAGAATGCCGAGGTGGTGGTAGAGGATGAGGTAGACCTGGACAAGATCAACATTGGCTGCAAAGTGCGGCTTCTGGACATTGAGTACAGTGAGGAACTGGAGTACAAGATTGTGGGTTCCACTGAGGCCAACAGCTTGAAGGGCAAGATCTCCAATGAAAGTCCTGTGGGCAAGGGCTTGATCGGCAAGAAGGTAGGAGATACCGTGGAGGTGGAGACTGCTTCTGGCACCTTTGCCTACAAGGTGCTGGAGATCCAGAGAAGTAATTGAGGAACTGTTAACAGTTCCTAAGAGACAGTTCAACCGAATATAAGGAGATAAGGATACGACTATGGCACAGAATGGAAATGTACAGGAACAGGATCTGAATCAGTTGCTGCAGGTGAGGAGGGAGAAGCTTGCGAACTTCCAGGCAGCGGGGAAGGATCCTTTTAAGCATACCAAATATGATGTGACCCACCACAGCACACAGATCAAGGAACAGTATGATGCCTTGGAAGGCAAGACCGTCCGTGTGGCTGGCCGCATTATGTCCAAACGTGTCATGGGGAAGGCATCCTTCTGCAATATCCAGGACCTGCCCGGCAATATCCAGTGCTATGTGGCCAGGGACAGCATCGGGGAAGAGTCCTATGCGGATTTCAAGAAATATGATGTAGGCGATATCGTGGGCCTGGAGGGGGAAGTGTTCACTACCAAGACAGGGGAGATATCCGTCCATGCCTCTGCCGTGACCCTGCTCTCCAAGAGCCTTCAGATCCTGCCGGAGAAGTTCCACGGACTGACCAACACGGACATCCGTTACCGCCAGCGCTACACGGATCTGATCATGAACCAGGAAGTGAAGGAGACCTTTGTGAAGCGTTCCAGGGTGATCAGTGCCATCCGCCGGTACCTGGAAGGGGAAGGGTTCCTGGAGGTGGAGACCCCTATGCTGGTATCCAATGCGGGAGGGGCTGCTGCCAGACCTTTTGAGACCCACTACAATGCCCTGGACGAGGATGTGAAGCTTCGGATTTCCCTGGAATTGTATCTGAAGAGACTGATTGTAGGCGGCATGGAGCGTGTCTACGAGATCGGAAGGGTGTTCCGCAATGAGGGCCTGGATACCCGGCACAACCCGGAATTTACTTTGATGGAACTGTACCAGGCATACACGGACTACCATGGCATGATGGACTTGACAGAGAACATGTTCCGCTATGTGGCAGAAGAGGTGTGCGGTACCACCCTGGTTCCTTACAGCGGAGAGATGATTGACCTTGGAAAACCTTTTGAGCGGCTGACCATGGTGGAGGCGGTGAAGAGATATGCGGGAGTGGATTTTGACCAGATCCCCGACACTGCCGCAGCCAAGGCCCTGGCTGATGAGAAGGGTATCCATTATGAGGTGCGCCATGGAAAAGGGGATATCTTGAGCCTGTTCTTCGAGGAATATGTGGAAGAACACTTGATCCAGCCCACCTTCGTGATGGACCATCCGGTGGAGATCTCCCCCTTGACCAAGAGGAAGCCGGACAAGCCGGAGTACGTGGAACGCTTCGAACTCTTTATCTATGGCCGTGAGATGTGCAACGCCTACTCGGAACTGAATGATCCCATTGACCAGAGGGAACGTTTCAAGGCCCAGGAGGCCGCCCTGGCTGCAGGAGATGAGGAGGCCAATACCACGGACGAGGACTTCATGAATGCCCTGGAACTGGGCATGCCGCCTACCGGGGGGATCGGGTATGGGATCGACAGGCTGGTGATGCTATTGACAGATTCCCCGGCCATCCGGGACGTGCTGTTGTTCCCGACGATGCGGGCACTTGATTCCCGCGGGCAATGAGCCCGACGGCGCAGACATTGTTAAGAGAACACTTTTTGAAAGGAATTTCAGAAGGTGTTCTCTTTTTTTGTTGGCTCAAATTCTGTCATGTGCTGGATTGCATTGATTCTTTTGGATCCGGATTGATGGTATTTACAAGGATGATGCATGGGTAGGGAAAAAGCCTTCCATCTGAGGGGTTACGTTTTGGATGATAAATGTGATATATTTATCCCTTTTCCATTGACATAAAGAAAAGAAAGTGATATATTTGTCATTTATAGAGACAAATATATCTCAATAACAGGAGGATTAAAATGAAAACAAATAAAAAGAAAATTTGGATTGGCTGTGGGGTATTTTGTGTGTTGAGTGTGCTTCTTTCGTCATGGTATGCGGTGGGTTATAATGATTCCCGCCTGGTAATTTCAATGGATTTTAAGGATTATGTATTTGACCGAAAGGATTTGCCGATGATTGTTTCAATTTCTCTCACTTGTGTTTACCTTGTCGCACTGTCTGTCATGCTATTTATTCATGCAGGAAAAAGGAAGAGACAGGTGGAAGAGACAGGCGTCACCCGTAAAATAAATCCAAAACTGGGGTGTCTGGGTGTATTGGGATTGTTAGGGTTTGCCGGTTTCTGGACATACCCTGTGGACGGTACAGTTTTTACGTTTGCGTTTTTCCTGTTCTTTGGATTTTTTGGTTTTTACTATGAGGGAAGGATGTCAGGGACATTTATGGATGAACGTTTCCGTGAGAATATGGTTCGCGCGAAGCTGAAAGCGTATCGGATTACTTTTGGAGTTATGCTTGCTGCACTGATCATTCTTTGCAGGGGAAAACTTTTTGGGAACCTTGAGTACACCTTGATTGCTGTAATTATTACCCTTTCCCTTGCATTGGGCCTGGGGATTTTCCTCTCTGAGTATTTGTTGTACCGGTATGACCATGATGACCAGGCAGAGGAAGGCGAGGAATAGGATATGGCAGAATTTGAATGCAGACTAAAAAAATACCGGCAAATGAACGATCTGACACAGGAGCAGTTGGCAGAAAAAGTAGGTGTGCGCCGGGAAACCATTATGCGCCTGGAAAAAGCGCAGTATAATCCGTCATTAAAGCTGGCAATTGATATTTCCAGGGTGGTAGAAGCCCCGATTGAAGAGATTTTTGTATTTAAACAATAGAATATTACGCTTACTCCAATTCTATTGTCATGAATAATGGAACCCACGTTTTGCGGGGATTTTATTATCATGAACAAAAATCTGCCCGCTGTAACATTTCGCGGACATTTGCTTGCTAAACTATAGTGAATGATAAAAATCTTCCATTCATGATAGAAATTTAAAGGAATGTGGACATGAAAAAGATATTACTGGTAGAGGACGATGCCCTTTTAAATAAAACGTTGACGTACAACTTGATTTCTGAGGGCTATGATACCGTATCAGCCTTGAATGCCGGCATAGCCGCCGGGTTACTGGTTCGGGCGGAATATGATTTGGTACTTCTGGACATCAACCTGCCGGATGGCAGCGGCTATGACCTGTGCAGGCTCATAAAGCCGGAGAATCCTAACACGCTGGTGATCTTTCTGACTGCCAACGACCAGGAGAGCGACCAGATCCGGGGATATGAAGTCGGTGCGGTGGATTATATCACCAAGCCCTTTTCCATTGGGGCACTGCTGCGGAAGATACGGGCAATGTTCGCTATGCTGGAACACCGGGGGCTGGCAAAGGATTTCTATGATGACGGCAGGCTGTTTCTGGATTTTTCGGAGCAGACTGCTGCATTGAATGGGAAGCCTCTCGCCCTTTCCCCCATGGAGTATAAGATGCTGTACCTGTTCTGTAAAAATCCGAAACAGATCTTGACCAGGCAACGGCTTTTGGAACGGCTGTGGGATGTAGAGGAAAATTATGTGGACGAACATACCTTGACGACCTCCGTCAGTCGTATCCGTGGCAAGATTGAGGCGGAGGGCGACACGTATATCAAAACGATTTACGGGATTGGATATCAATGGATGGGAGGTGAGAGAAAATGAATCTGGGGCGGATCTCTGTAAAGGGGGTGTTCTTGCTGGTCTTGGGCGGCATGGCGGTTTCCATGCTGGCCATCTGTGCAGTTCTTTTATGGATGACAGGTGAGAGGTGGGTGCTGATTGGCGGCGGTCTGCTGACGCTCTGTGCCCTTGCCTGGATGTTCCTTCTGGCAATTGCCTTCAGCAAACGGCTTTCCATATTTACCAGGGAGCTGTGCCGGGAGATGGATCAGATGATAAGTGGAAGCAGAGAGCCTGTGAGGGCTTCAGACAGTGAAACACTCTTTGCCCGTATCAGTTACCGCCTTTCGCGGCTGTATGATATTATGCAGGAGAACCGGCGTAAGGCATCCGGGGAACGGCAGGAGCTGCAGATGCTGGTGTCGGATGTGTCCCATCAAGTAAAGACGCCGGTAAGCAACCTGAAAATGGTGGCAGACACGCTGCTCTCAAAGCCGGTCACAGAAGAAGAACGGCGGGAGTTCCTTAAGGGCATTCGGAATCAGACGGAGAAGCTGGAATTTCTCCTTCAGGCTCTTGTGAAGACCTCCCGGCTGGAAACCGGGGCGATCCAGTTGGAAAAGAAAGACGCCCCGCTGATGGATACGCTGGCGATGGCCTTAAGCGGTATTGTATATGCGGCAGAGAAGAAAAATATATGCGTAACGGTAGAGTGCCCGGATGACCTGCGCCTTTCCCATGACAGCAAATGGACGGCGGAGGCCCTGTTCAACCTGCTGGACAATGCAGTAAAGTATACCACGGCAGGAGGAGCGATCCGGGTTTTGGTGGAACAATGGGAAATGTATGTGAAGATTGATGTGTCCGATACCGGCAAGGGTATCCCGGAGAGTAACCAGGCGGCTGTTTTCCGGCGTTTTTACCGGGAAGAAGAGGTATATGGTGAGCAGGGGATAGGCATCGGACTTTATCTGGCCCGTGAGATTGTCACAAAACAGGGCGGTTATATCAAAGTGACTTCAGAAGTCGGCAA
>CAJUGH010000014.1:0-54218 GCA_910586215.1 uncultured Acetatifactor sp.
CGCCGTGATTTGTATGTGGTTATGAGTTTGGAAACCGATCAGCCGATTCCAAACCGTTTCCAGATTGCCTCTAGTGTGGCAGAGGATGCCTACGTTTCCCATCATAGTGCGTTTGAGTATTATGGCTATGCAAATCAGGTGTTTTACGAGGTGTATGTAGCAACAGGAAAACGGGTACGGCCCTTTTCTTATGACGGGATTGATTATTGCCCTGTGAGTCATAGGGGAATAGAAGGTGTTGTGGAAATGGGAAATGGCGTTCGTGTGACTTCCTTAGAACGGACAGTAATTGACAGCATTGCGGATTTTGAAAAAATTGGCGGCCTGGAAGAACTGTTGCGGTGTATGCTGCTCATTCCATCTCTTTCACCGGATCATCTGCTTTCTTCCCTGGATTCATATCATTGCGGAAAACTTTATCAAAAAACCGGATATATCCTTGAAATGTTTCAAGAGGATTTTGGGCTGTCGGATTTCTTTTTTGATGAATGTGAGAAACATTTGCCGGACAGCAAAACATATTTCAGTATCCAAAAGGATGGATTTGTGTTTCATAAGCGGTGGCGGCTTTTTGCGCCGGAAAATTTGAGGGTGCTGATTGATAAGGGGGTAAATGACTATGATGCAATATGACCGGATTACACTTGGACGGCAGGCAAAGGAACTTGGGTTTGTACGTGATACTTTAGAAAAAGTATGCCGGCTTGCAGATGTTTTGGCTTTCATGGAAAAAGACCCGCTGTTGTCAGACAGCCTTGCGCTCAAAGGCGGAACAGCGATCAACCTTACGATTTTTGACCTGCCCCGGCTTTCGGTTGATATAGACCTTGATTTTTCAAAAGAGGTTGAACGTGAGGCTATGCTGGAGGAAAGAAAAAAGATTACAGAGCATATCCAGAAATACATGGCCGCGGCAGGTTATCATCTTAACGCAAAATCAAAACAGTATCATGCGTTGGACTCTTTTGTTTATGAATATGTGAATGCCGGAGGAATGAAGGATAATCTGAAAATTGAGATCAATTATATGCTTCGCGCACATATCCTTCCTGTGTCCAGAAGGCGGGCAAACCTGCCCTGGCAGAAAGAACCTCTTACTGTATTAAGTATTAATCCCCTTGAAATTTTTGGCGCTAAGATCGTGGCACTTTTAAACCGAACCGCAGCCAGGGATTTATATGATATTTTCAATCTGCAAAAATACGGATTGTTTGACGAAAGCGAAGAACCGCTGTTACGCAAGTGCGTTGTATTTTACAGCGCTATTGCGGCAGAGAAAGCGCCGGAAAGTTTTTCTTTCAGTCATATCATGCAGCTTGCCCCGCAGAGGATTAAAACAGATTTGATTCCGGTTCTGCGCCGTTGGGAACATTTTGACCTGGAATTTGCGCAGAAAAAGACGATGGAATACTTGAAAAGTTTTCTGTTTCCTGAGAACAGCAGAGAACTTAAATTTTGGCAGTCATTTAATAATCAGGAGTACCAGCCTAATCTGCTGTTTTCTGATGATGAATTTCTGAATAGAGTCAAACGGCATCCTATGGCGCTTTGGAAATGTGGCGGCAGAGAAAAAAGTGATCCAAAGAATTAAAAATACATAAAACCATAAAAGAGCTGTCTGTTACAACAGCTACTTTTTGATCTTCCCATCGTTCCATTCCCAGATGGCAACGGCAGATTCGGCAGGCTGATTGCACTAAAAGAGTGTCTGCGTTTCGGGCTTATTCCGTTTATCATTGAGGATAACAAAAAAACGTATTATTACCGGGGGCTATCTGAATGGGAAAGGGAAAAAGGCTATCTGACAGATACCTGTCTGGATGGACAGGATACCTTTAGAAAACTGATGTCCCTATTCGATATCCCGTCCCCCTAATATCATTCTTCCTCTATAGCGGCCCTACGGCTGTTGATCTGCCGGAAAATCCCCATGTCCATCTTGGGCTTCCTGTCATAGGTATAGAGTCCGTTCACTTCCTGCTCCACATCATACAACTGGGTATAGCAGAAGCCGAACATATGGGGATTGTCCAGCAGCACATCTGTCAGTCCCTTATACCTTGCGATGTATTCCTCCTCTGTCTTCGGTCCGTCCCCATAGCCCCAGCCATTCTCCATCTGTCCTTCCACGTCCCATTTGATGCCGCCGTACTCACTGATAAATACCGGGATGCCAGGCACCGGGGTCTGCCTGTCTGCCATACGGTCCTCCAGGGGTCCTCCCTTTGCAAAGTCCTCATAGGAGGCTGCGAACCGCGCCGGATCCTGCTCGTAATCATGCATATCGTAAATATCTGTCGCCACATGGTAATTCCCACTGGTATCAATACAGGGCCTGGTGGTGTCAAAGAGCTTCGTCATCCGGTAGACCGTGGACAGCAGGTCATTGTCCTGTCTGCGCCCTTCATAATCCCAGGTCTCATTGAAAGGACACCAGCCCACGATGGCAGGATGGTTGAAATCCCGGTCCAGGGCCTCCATCCACTCCGGCAGGAAACATTTCAGGCCATCCGGTCTGCTATAATCCAGCCCCCAGTTGCCCTGCTCCCCCCACACCAGGTATCCCAGCCGGTCACAGTGGTACAGGAAACGCTCTTCGAATATCTTCTGGTGGAGCCTGGCCCCATTGAAACCTGCCGCCAGGGACAGGCGGATGTCCTGTTCCAGGGCCTCATCGGAAGGCGCCGTATAGATCCCATCGGGATAGAACCCCTGGTCCAATACCAGCCTCTGGAACACGGATTTCCCATTGATGAGGAAGCGCTCCCCCTCCAGACGGATCTCCCGCATGCCGAAATAGCTGTCCACCTGGTCCTCCCCAAAGGAAAGCTTCAGATCGTAGAGCCTGCCCTGGCCTGCCTCCCAGAGATGTACCTCTGACAGGGGAATGGTCAGCACGACATTCCCTGCACAGACTCTCGCCTGGGCCTTGCCGCAGCTTTTTCCCTCATAGAAAGCTTCTGCGGACAGGGTGCCTTCCCCTTTTGTCACGGCCCGGACTGTCACAGAGCCTTCTGCAATATTGGGGTAATAATAGAGCCTCTCTATGTAAGATTCCGGCACAAATTCCAGCCACACGGTCTGCCAGATGCCTGTGGTCCTGGTATAATCACAGCCCACAGACTGGAAGATGCCGCTCTGCTTCCCCTTGCACTGTCTCCCGCTTCTGGTATCATCCCTGGCGTAGAGGGTCAGCACATTCTCCCCCTCTTTCACAGCCCCTGTGATGTCAAAGCAAAAGGACACATACCCGCCCTTGTGGGTTCCGGCTTCCTTCCCGTTCACCCAGAGACGGCACTCATAATCCACCGCCCCGAAATGCAGGCGCACCCTGCCCTTCAAGTGCTCTGCCGTCAGCACTACCTTCCTCTGGTACCACACAGCCGGAAGGAAATCCTTATAGCCGATACCGCTCAAGTCGCTCTCCGGGCAGAAGGGCACCTGGATCTTCCGATCGAGGCCATCCCTCTCATAAAACTTCCTCTCCACCCCGCTACAGCCGAAGTCAAAGGCGAAATCCCACTCCCCGTTCAGATTCTGCCAGCCCATCCGCTCCATCTGGGGCTTAGGGTGTTCCCATCTTGCCATTGTTCCCATCTCCATTTCCTCCTTCCTGGGCACCTGCCACGTATACCGTTTGCGGATACCAGGGATTGCCAAGGTGCATAGCGCGGAGCAATCCGTGGTATCAAACATCATTTATTGTCAGTATAATCCCCTGCTTCAAGATTTCCCATGGAAATTAGTTGCACATATGTATAAAATAGTGCTGTCAAGGAAGGATAATTTCTTGCGTTTTGGAAGCAGCCTTATTATAATAAGCAGAAGAAGTTCTATGCATTATTTCCAAATACGAACGCACTGCGTTCGCAATTGCTTTCAAACGTTTGATCGGTATGTTTACAAGGGGGTGTGTAAACCCCTCTTTTCACACACAGGGGGTATCGAAATGGACATCACACAATTGACTTCCCAGTACACCGTGCGGGAACTGGCCACAGAAGATATCGAACAGATCTATGAACTGGCGGCTGCCAATCCCCTCTATTACCAGCACTGTCCACCCCCTGTCACCAGGGAAAGCATCCAGAGAGACAGAAAGGCCCTGCCGCCTGGCACTACCTACGATGACAAACACTATATGGGATTTTTTACCGGGGAAAAACTGGTTGCCGTTATGGACCTGATTGTAAACTACCCGGACAGGCATACTGCATTCATAGGCTTTTTCATGGTATCCAGGGAGGAACAGGGAAAGGGTACCGGTTCCCAGATCGTAAGCGACTGTTTCCGTTATCTCCAGGCTCTTGGATATACCTCTATCCGACTGGGATATGCAAAAGGAAATCCCCAGAGCAAGGCCTTCTGGGAGAAAAATGGCTTCGTGGAAACCGGGATTACAGTGGACAACGGAGATTATACGGTAGTGGTTCTGCAAAAAACACTGCATGCCGGAAAAAAGTCCGGCTGAAAGGGCAAAAGTTTTGATCGGTATGCGGGCAGGGAGTATAGATATGAAACGAGCACAGTGTACAGACAAGGGCATTCAGATCAGATGTGCAAGGCAAGAGGAATACCAGGCAGTGGAGGCCATCATGCAACAGGTCCAGGATCTGCACGCCTGCTGGCGGCCAGACATCTACAAGTCTGTTGAAACGGTACTTCCACCAGATGTTTTTGCCCAGGCAGTACAGGAGCAGACCTTCTATGTGGCAGAATACAACGGATGCATAACCGGGATCCTGTTTCTCCTGTTCCGGCATGTGGAAAGTCCCAGCCAGGTGACCAGGAACATTCTCTTCGTGGATTCCATGGCGGTAGAGGCCCGTTACCGTGGGATGGGTATCGGCCATGCCTTTTTCGATTTCCTAAAGGCCATGAAGGAAGAAAAAGGCTACGACAGCATCGAATTGCAGGTCAATGCCAGGAACAAAGCCGCCTATGAAATGTATAAGGCCTACGGATTCACCGAAAAATCCATCAACATGGAACTGTTATAAGGGATACCGGATACCTTCCATACACCTTTCCCGCATGCCCATGCCGGGAAAGAATATCCGGCTGGACGTTTCTGCCAGCAGGATGCACAGGAACGCCTGCCATGCCCATGACAGGGAGGAATGTCCAGGCATGCTTTAGGAGAATGCGCCATGATCCATAGTACACAGCCCACAATCCACCTGGGAAGAGAGGAATATGCCATCTATACCGGCCAGGTATCCTCTTCCTTTGCCCCCATTCTGGCAGGCATCACCTACCCGGATCCTGGATATGAGATCTACCGGTCCCGGGGGGACTGTTATGTCTTCGAATATGTACTGTCCGGCAGGGGCCAGGTGCGCCAGGACAGGGAGACCGTCACCGTGAAGGCAGGGGATGCTTATATCCTGCAGCCAGGAAGATGCCACCATTACCACGCAGACCAGGATGACCCCTGGACCAAGATCTGGCTCAATGTAAATGGCAGCCTGGTGGGACATCTGCTGTCTGATTATCAGTTGGACAATGTGCTGGTGATCCCCTCCTTTGCAGACAGCAGCTTCCTTGCTGCCATCCTGCACCAGATCGAAGCAGAACCTATCCATTGCGCCGGGGAACTGGCCCTCCTCCTGCACCGGTATATCCATGCCCTGTCTGCCTTCCTGGGCAATGAAGCCTCCTGTCAGTCCCGGGCCATCACCATGAAAAACTTCATCGAGCAGAACATTGCCCGCCCCCTGACCATTGACGACATTGCAGGCTGTGTCCCCCTGTCCCGCTCCCGGGCCATCCACCTGTTTCGGGAGAGTTATTCCATCACGCCCTACCGCTACTACCTGAACCTGCGCCTGGAACTGGCCAAGTCCCTGTTGGAGCGCACCTCACTGTCCATCCAGGAAATCTCGGACCGCCTGGGGTTCGTGGATTATCACCATTTTTCCAGTTTTTTTAAAAAAGAATACGGCTGTTCCCCCACCAGTTACCGGAGACAATGGGGCAGTCCCGGCCCTGGTGCCTAATCACTTCTTCATCTTCGGCTTGCATACCAGGCTTGCCAGATATCCGAAAATCAAGGCTGCGGAAGTACCCACTGCCCCTGCCTTGAAACCTCCGGCAAACAGTCCCAGGATCCCCTGTTCATCTACCGCCTCCTTCACTCCCTTCATCAGTGTATTACCAAAGCCGAGAAGGGGTACACTGGCTCCCGCCCCGGCAAACTCCTGGAATGGCTCATACCACCCAAGAAAGCTGATTACAGCCCCCGTCACCACCAGCAGCACCATGATACGCCCCGGCATCATCTTCGTCTTCTCCATCAAGACCTGCACCAGCACACAGATCAGTCCTCCCACCCAGAATGCATTCAAGTAATCCATCATTTTACTCCTTTCCGCTTGTCAGTTCCCTTTTATTTTCTGTTCCTGGAGGCTGTTTTATGTATGTATCTTGGATTTATCTGTTGCCGTGAAAGGAGTGAACCGTAACAAGGCATCACAGATGCCTTGTTAACATGGGTTGAATAAAAAGTGAAATTCCACCTGTAGCGTTTATTTCCATACGGAAGACCAGCTTCCATTTTATCAGGATTTGACAGATGTTCGCTGATGGGGCAGCATCCTCCTGGCAAGTGCGAAAGGGGTCAGGGACCGCCCTAAGGGAGTTGGGGAGCCACAACCGTCACCTTACCGTCTTCCCCAACCGTGGCAAGGGTACATACCTCCTTGTAGCGGTCCAGCCGAGCCTGAAAGTCCTCATAGCTGCAGTCCTCCCAACTGCCGCCGCTTGCAAGTTGCCGTTCACCATTGTGTAACACTTGATAACTTTTATATTCGCTTACGGTGTATGACGACGACCGTTCATATCTTAAGCTTTCAATAAGCCCCCAATCTTCCTGGCCCCCATCTTTTTCGGAAATAAAGCCCAAAAAAGACCAGACAAGACTGTCACTCGTTGTAACAGAATCTTCTGAACGTTCAGAATACTTGGAATGCCTCATCACAAACATCTGCCCTTCGGACTCTGCCAAAGAATATGTCGCTCCGCTATGAACGCTGCCTTCGTCATGATACACCACATGTTCCACCCCGTTAGGGCCTGCCCGGTAGATGGAGATCATGAGTTCATCATTTGCCAAATCCGCTGCTTTCCATCTAAGGGTAAGCGTCAGCAGTTCCGGGCTGCCATCCCCTTCAAAATCCCAAATCCCGGCATACACCAAGGTACTACCATCGCCTTTCGGCTTTAGGATGTCCGCGTAAGGGGCAAAGGGGTCAGATTCCAGCTGTCCCACTGCCTGGGCAAGCTTTTCCTCCCCGGATACTTCCTCCTGGACAAAAGCAGGGATGCTTTCCTGATAAAGGACGCTTATGGAGATGTCCCCGTCAGGGGACATCTCTGCCCTTTCCCCGGCAGAGACAGTGGCAGTGTTTCCTCCGGCGGTACATTCCACTTTCCCCTCCAAAAGGGAAAGCGCCATATGTCCGCTGTCCAGAACCTCTACCCAGCCGCAGGTCCCCCGGATGCCCACCATCATATTGGAAGTGCGGATTTCCATGGTTTCGTCCTCAGCCAGAGGCTCTATCACATTGAAAAACAGCGAGCCGGCCTTCACCTCAATTTCCAGGCTCTTGCCTTCTTTTTCAATGGCGATTTCGCTGTTCTGGTCCAGCTTGGCCAGCTTTACCTTGTCCAAATCAATCCAGGCATAGCTTTCTGCCTGGGTGTCCACCCCATAGCCGCTGTACAGCCCCATATTCTCCAACAGGTCCACCTTCCGGCCCTCACTATCGGAAACACCGACGCTCCCCGCCACTTTCCGCAGATACATGGTGGCAGCCTGCACACCACCACAGCCGACAAACAGCATGGCTGTCGTCAGCAGCATAGCCAGGGTGCGGGAAATCCATAACTTTTTCATCCTATTCCCTCTTTCCGCAAAGTTCTTTCAAAGGAAGTATAGCAGAAACCGTTGATAGGCGCAATAGACCCTGGAAGGGTATTCCGGCCACATTCTGCTGGTGGGTATCAACTATAACAAAGATGACATGGTACGGCTTCCCCGTCTTCGGAACAGCTTTCCAGGAAGCTGTTCCAGAATCACGGCAGCGAATACCAGCACACATCCTGCAATCTGTCTGCCAGTCATGGTCTGGTCTGTCCCCAGGAATCCGATGCGGTAAGCAATCCAGCCTGCCAGGGTGGCAAACACGGACTCCAGGCTAAGAAGCAGGGCTGCTACTGTGGGATTTACCCCCTTCTGCCCGATTACCTGCAGGGTATACGCCACCCCGCAGCTTAGGACGCCGGCATAGAGCAGGGTTCCCCGGCCCTCCCAGAGTTGTGTCCAGGTGGGATGGCCCCAGATCAGCGACCCTATGCCGCAAAGGATCCCACAGACTATAAACTGGATGCAGGACACCACCACGCCGTCCGTTTTCGGAGAAAAATGATCCACCAGCATGATGTGGACGGTAAATACAATGGCACACAAAAATACCAGGATGTCCCCGCTTCCCAGCACCAGGCTCTCCTGCATACACAGCAGGTACATCCCCACTGCCGCCATCCCGGCACCCACCCAGGTAATGCCGGGAACCTTCTTTTTAAGGAAGATCCCGCCCATGGGTACGAAGATAATATATAAGGTCGTGATAAACCCGGCCTTGCCCACCGTGGTATACTTGATGCCAAACTGCTGCAGGGTGCTGGCCACAGTCAGCGCAAGGCCGCACCATAACCCTGCCCGGATAGTCAGGGATCTGTCTGCCCTTTTCCTGTCCTTTTCCCCTTTCGTTTCTCCTCCCCTTTTCCTGGCCCTGTCCTTTATCCACCTGTCTACCCCAAGATAGCACAGCAGGGAAAATGCCCCGATCAGCGCACGCACCCCGTTAAAGGTAAAGGGATGCATATAGTCCATGCCCTTGCTCTGGGATACGAAGGCCAGTCCCCAGATGAAAGCTGTCAGCAACAGCAGCATGCTGTGTCTTGCTTTTTCGCTTGTACCTTTCATGGGCACACCCCCACCTGCGCTACCTCTGCCGCCACATCCCTAAGCTGTTTCCCGCTGCATTCCACTGTCACATGGGCGTATTTCTCATAAAGGGGCGTACGTTCCTGGTACAGTTCCTTCAAGGTCTGGCCAGGATGCAGGGTTACGCCCCGGGCATTCAGATCCCCCAGGCGCTCTGCCACTTCCCCACAGGGCAGGTGCAGGTAGACCACCCTGCCGATCTGGCGCAGGTGCTCCATGGCCTCCCGCCCATATATCACACTTCCCCCAGTGGCAATCACACTCCTTCTGGGGGCCAGGGAGGCATTTACCGCATTCTCTATCTCCCAGAAGCCTTCCACGCCATTCTCTTCAATCAGTTCATGGAGCAGCTTCCCGTATCTGTCCTGGATTACCAGGTCAGAATCCACAAAACCATACCCCAGCTTTTTGGCCAGTACCACACCCACTGTGCTCTTCCCCACACCGGGCATTCCGATCAGTACAATATTTTCTCCCATGCATACACCTGCTCCCTGTCAGTCCCCGGCCTTACACTGCCGCTATGACCTCAACCTCACAGAGCACATTCTTGGGCAATGTCTTCACCGCCACACAACTCCTGGCTGGCTTCTCTGTGAAATACCGGGCATACACTTCATTGAAAGCGGCGAAATCTCCCATGTCTGCCAAAAAGCAGGTAGTCTTCACCACTTTCGTGTAATCCGTGCCAGCCTCTGCAAGGATCGCCCCCACGTTTTTCATGACCTGCTGTGCCTGGGCCGTGATGTCTGTCCCCTCAATCTCCCCTGTTGCAGGATTGATCGGGATCTGCCCGGATGCAAAGAGCATTCCGTTTACCAGGATTCCCTGGGAGTAAGGACCTATGGCCGCAGGTGCTTTTTCTGTAAATACTTTCTGTAACATACGATTTCTCCTCTCTATTTCCAGAACTGGTACAAGACCGTAAGAATGCCTGCTTAAAGCGTACTTGTTCGCTTGGCATTCTTAACGGAATGACTTGGATTTTCTTATCTTCATTCCGTTCCCTCTTTGACATGCCAGTGCAGTCTCTATCCGCACAGGTTATTGTCTCTCCGGCTCATCGAACTCCACCGTCACATAATATCCCCTGGCATTCTCCACAATGTCAGACACCACGCCCTCCCGGCTTAAGAGCCTGTCCCGGAATGGAATGTTGGCCGACATGGCCAGAGCCGGGTCTATGATATAGTAGTAGTTGCTGGGAAGCAGCCCCTCTGTCACCGTCACCTTCTGCCCCGTCTCCAAAAGCCCTGGGCGCTCCATCTTGAATTCCATCCTGCGCATGGCAGATTCCCCTTCCCTATCACCTATACCTTCTGCTCCACGTTCCCCATTATACTCCACCTGACCGGGAAAATGCAAGACGGACTTGGGATTTTCCATTTTCTCCTCATTCTTTCAGTCAGCTTTTTCAATCTGGCAGCGATGCTCTTTCTTGTCCCTGTCATAGTTGATTCCCACAAGCAGGATTTCCCCTGTATATCCTTCCAGGGCCTGTGTATACTGTCTGTCTTTGATCTGTTGTATGGCAGCAGAAGCCGTCTTATCATATTTCAGTTCTACCACCATGGCCGGTTTTGCCACACCAGGCAGTGGCAGGAATACGATGTCCGCGTATCCTTTTCCAGCGGGGAGTTCCCGAATCAGTTTATAGTCTTTCCGGGCACTATAATATGCCAGTCCAATAGCCGCCCCCAGAGAATTCTCATCATTGTATGTCAAGATGGATGCCGCCTCCCTGTGGGCGTTGTCCAGTCCCCTGGCAACACTCTCTTCCTTCCGGGCAAGTGTATCTGCAAGAAGCTTTTCCGATGCTTTCAAGATGCGCATGACCTCTTCCCAGCCGCTTACGTTCATGGCTGTCTCGAATTCTCCCAGAATCTCCCTGTTGGGGATAAACACTTCCTTTTTCACAGAATCATAGGCCAGGTATCCCAGATGGATCAAAAGGGTCAGCACATCATCCTTTGTCTTAAATGTATACATATCGTTCTGAAAACTGCGCGTATTGACAACAACTCGTCCTCCACCCAGCATCTGCGCCACATCTGTCCGCAGGCCGTCAAAATCCATATCCATATAGGCTTTCAGTGCCTCATAAGTCTCCGTGGAAGTCCAATATCCCCCATAGTCCCGGGAACGCATGGCTTCCACCACAGACCGCGGATTGTAGATGTGCTTCCATCTCTTGAACACATACCCGTCATACCAGCTTCCGATCTCCTTGAAATCCATGTCAAACCTGTCACAGAGTTCCTTCACTTCTCCTTCTGTAAAACCGGTATATTCCTCCAGATCCTTCTGATCCGTCATTGCGTATTCATAGAACATATTCAACGCAGAATGGGAACCGTACTTTTTCACCGGCAGGATCCCCGTCATATAGACAAGGGCCACATAGGGCCGGTCCTTCAGAAGATTGCGCAGAAAGTCGAGATACTGTCTCTGGAATTCCTCGTCCTCCTGCCTTTCCCGCATGACACAATCCCATTCATCAATCAGAATGATAAACTGCCTGCCTGTCTCCCCATAAATCTCCCGCAAAGCCGCTGATAACCCCCTGTCCGGCTCCTTTAGGATCTGCCCATATACTTTCCTCAGATCCCTAAGTACTTCCTGTACCAGATAATCTGTCACTTCTCCCAATGTTGCTTCACTCAAGAACTGCTGCATGTTCAAGAGAAGCACATCATACCGGTTCAAGTGTTCCAGAAAAGAGGCATCCTCTTCTATCCTACGGCCCCTAAATAGATCAGCCGAATCACACCCATTGCCATAATAAGCAGCTAGCATTTCCAGGGCCATCGTCTTGCCAAAACGCCTGGGCCTGCTGACACAGATATACTTTTCCGTGGTGTTCAGCAGTGCATTGGTACATGCAATCAGACCCGTCTTGTCTACATAGATCCTGGAACGGACAGACTCCCAGAAGCCATGCCTTCCCGGATTCAGATAGTTACCCATAAAACACCTCCTCACACAGGTCATGTGCCGCTCGCAAAAAGAACCATTCCTAAATCTTAGGGAATACTTTTTACCTCCAACATCATAACATAAAATTCTGCCGGGGACAATCCCCGGCAAAGTTCTGTTTTCATATTAGAAAATCCCCGATCCGTACAAAGTACCCCTGGGATTCTTCCATCCGTTCCCGGGCCACCCGGATCCGCAGCCGGTGTTCCCCCGGCTCCAGATCCTGGGCCAGCATCCTGGCACTTCCCCTGTCAAAGGTACGGGCATAGGTATCCCAGGCAGGAAGCGCTTCATAGGCACCTCCGTCCAGGGACCACTCCATGATACCCCCATCACAGGAAATCATGTAGAACAGTCCGATCTTATCCCCCTGGAAAATATATTCCAGACTGTCCCCAGGCCTATGGCTGCTCACATAGCTTCCAAATCTTCCGCACATGGCGATATGCTCCGTGACAAATCCCTGCAGCAGGGCCTGGGAGGCCGGTACCATCCGGCAGGCTGTGTATCTGTTCTCCTGCACGTCTCTCAGACAGTTTCCCGGGACCTCTGCCGGATCTTCTTCCCTATGTCCTCCAATATACCCTTCCCTGTATGCCCCCAGGTCCTTCTTTGGCCCTCTGGCCGGATCTCCTTTTTCCTCCCCTCCTGACAGGGCCTTCTGTAGGAATTCCCACACCCCTTCAAAGTAAATCCGGTACCCGGCGCGGTTCGGATGTACCCCGTCGGGAAGCGCATCCTGAAGGGCCAGCCCTTGTGTCTGCATCTTCTCCCACAGCCTGGATCCCACATTGACCCAGGGCAGTCCAAACTGTCCGGCCACCTGCCTGTGTACCTGTACCGATTCCGGCTCCCTGCCGGCGCTCTCCTCCATCATCTTCCCCGTGACAGTGAGCACAAATACCACATCGCACTCCGGCACTTTCCTCCACAGCTTATATAGGATAGCTTCCAGGGATTCCCGTATCTCCTCTGCCGGCCTGGTATAGTCATTCACTGCGAATTCCACGAACAGCAGGTCTGGTCTGGCCTCCAGCACATCCCGCTCCATGCGGAAGGCCCCGAACCGGGAATCCGTGCCGCCGATGCCAGCATTGCGTGCCTGGAAGAGACACCGGGGATAGCTTCTCTCCAGTTCTCCCTGCAGCAGCCCCTGCCAACACAGCCGCTTGTCATCCACTCCCTGGCCTTCTGTGATGGAGCCGCCCAGGTACACAATCCTTGCCGCCTGCCCCTCTTCCACACATCTGCGGAAATGCCCTAACATAACCTTACCTCCCTCCTAAGATGGATCCCTGGCCATTCATCCCCATACATCCCAGGCATCCTCCTTCGCAATCATAGGTCTTCCATCCGGCTCCCTGGCAGTCATGCGCATTCCTTCCCACCGGACATTCCTAATGTGGCGCAGATACAGGCCCCAGCAGGGCAGCGGATCAAACAGATGGAACTCCGGGTACTGGTCTCCCATCTCCGGTACCTTCCAGGCAGAGACCTCCTCTCCGGCAGCGGCTTCTTGTATGGGGGCTGCCTCCTGTCCGGAAGCAGAAGCCGCTCCTCCCCCCGGCATGTGAAATACGCAGTCCTTCAGCACCACATCCTCCATGGGAAACTCTTCCAGACCGGAGAATACCACACATCCCTTGGCATTGCCCCAGGGTTTCCCCAGATAATATCCTCCTTTTGCAGACACCACCCAGGCCGCAATCCGTTCCAGGCGCACCTGGGATATCTTTCCCGGCTTGTCCTTCCGCACCCCGAAATACTCCCTGAGCCGCTCCCCCTGGCTGAAGAAGATGGGACCTGTACAATGGATCATTCGGATATCGTGCAGGTGCAGGCCCTCCACATTCCCCCCGTCCACAGGCACCACCTTGATCCCGCAGCCATACACATCGTAGAACACACAGTCTGACACTTCTATGTCCCGGAAATCCCCTACTGACTCTGTGCCAATCTTAAAGGCAGCCCAGGCGGTAGTCACCTGGCAACCGGACACTTGGATTCCCTCACAGGGAAGCTTCCCGGTAGCCTTGAGGCAGATGGCATCGTCCCCTGTGTCCAGCCTGCAGTTTCTGACGCTGACCTGGCTGCACCCGTCAATATCGATCCCATCATTATTGCCGTTGCACCGGTTGGTGATCTGGATGCCTTCCAGGCACACCCTCTGGCACTCCTGCAGATGAAGGCACCAGGCTGCCGCCTGTCTGAAACGCACCCCCTGGATCCTCACTTCTCTGCAACGCACCAGCCGGATGAGGAAGGGACGGATCCTGTGGGCTGCATGTTCCGGAGGGAACTGGCCGCCCCGGCCGTCCAAGGTTCCCTCCCCTTCCAGGCCGATGTCCTCTGCATCCAGGGCATACAGCATCGCCCTTCCCCTTCTGTGTCCCACTGCATCCACAAAGCAACTCTCATTGTCCGGGTAATCCTCTATCTCCCCGCTGCCCAGCAGCAGGGCATCCCGTTCCAGCACAAGGGTTACATGGCTTCTCAGCCGCAGGGTCCCCGTGACATAGGTGCCCTCTTCCAGCACCACCTTCCCGCCTCCCTGTTCAAAGCAGGTGTCTATAGCCTCCTGGATCCGTTCTGTATCTGAAGCAACGCAGCCGTTTCCATCTATCTGCCCCACCGAACCAATCTGTATCCTTCCCATAACCCCTCCTGTCCTTTTCTGGCATCATCAATTTAGTTTCTGGGACTGGCATCCTGTCTTCCCAGATACTTCTATTTCGTCATGCCGCTTTATAATGCCGTCTTTTTACACCTCCAAACATGTCGGCGCAGCCGACACAAATAATCAATGAACTGGTGCAAACAAATTCTTCATTCCGTTCACACTTCCCTGCATGCCTCCACCAGCATCATCAGCGCCATGGACTGCCCGTAAGGCATAGGACAGACAGGCACCTCCTTATACGCCTGGATGGTGGCAAATACCGGGGTGCCATAAGACACACCTTCTACAGTTCCGTCCTCCCGGATCTGTTCCAGGACGCCCCTTACCGCCTTCTCTCCTACCCGGGCATACCTTCCCGGCAGGTATCCCTTCCGGACAGCCTTCAGGATCCCATAGGCAAAGGCACAGGAAGCAGAGGTCTCCAGATAGGAATCCGGATCATCCAGGATGGTGTGCCACAGGCCGCTTTCATCCTGGCAGGCCGCCAGGGCATCCACCTGCCTGCGAAGGGTTCCCAGCAGGAACTCCCCTACCCCTGTATGGGCAGCACTGTCCAGGCACTCCAGATAGTCCACAAGCCCTGCCGTGTACCAGGAATTTCCCCTGGCCCACAACGCCCCGGCAAAATGGTGTCCCTCCTCAAAGGTCCACCCATGGTAGAACAACCCGGACTTTCGATCCGACAGGTATTTGATATGTACCAGGAACTGCCGTATACTCTCCTGGATATAACGTTCCTCCCCCAGGATCCTGCCCATGTGCGCAAGAAAAAGCACTGCCATATACAGGGTATCGTCCCAGAGCTGACCCTTGTTCTCATTGCCGCTGACCACATGCTGCAGGCCCCCCTCCCCGGTCCTGGGCAGCCGGTCCATGACACCATAAAGCCACTGCCCCAAAAGAGGCAGGTAGGCGTCATTTCCCGTCTCTTCATAGAGACAGGCCAGGGTCAGCATAGGGCAGGTGGTGTTGATATTCTGCTCCGGAAGCCCTTTCTCTATCTGCCCTGCAAACCAGTGTTCCAGGTATTCCAAGACTTCCCGGTCTCCCTGTACCTTGTAGTACTGGTACATGGCAAACAGCGCCACTCCCTGGGGCCATTCCCAGGCATCCATGGAGATAATGCTGATGGGACAGTTCTCCTCCACGGCACCGTCCGCCTCCATGTGCTGCATCCTGCCCAGGATGGCTTCCATATATCCTTCCATCCGCTTCCTGTCCGGACCATCCAGCCCAATAGCCCTGCGGTAGGGTACCGGATAGCGGAAAGCCTCCAGGGCCAGGGCGTTCCAGGCTGCCCGCACCCGGCCTCCTGGCAAGGCTTCCACATGGATATCCCGGTTCCAGCCTTCAGGTTCCCGGCTGTCCGTCTCCTGCCTGCCTCTTTCCTCTATGGCGCCTGCCGTGCTGCCAGCCAGGCCCGGGACATCCTTTTCCTCCCAGACCTCCAGGGAGAATACCCCCCAGGTATCCCCCAGGGCCGTGGTGTCCAGTCGCTTTGCCGGGCCCTCATAGCCAGCCAGCACCACCATCTTCCCGTCTTCTGACACCCATGCAGGCGCCTGCCTGCCGTCGAACATCCATTTTTCCACCCTAAGCCTAAGGCACACCATTCCATCCGGTTTCTTATCCCGTATGATAAAATCCTTCCCCTGCTGTGTGATCCGAAGATCCCCGCAGTCCCCTCCCAGTTCGAACCGGAAGGACAGATGATCCGTCTCATAGCATCCGTTTTTGTCTGCGTCCAGGATATAGTGGAAGCTCCCCCGGTCCGTCACCAGCCCCAGTGTCCCCAATATCCTGTTTTCGGCCTGTACGGCCCAGGTGAATCCGGAACAGAAATCATGGTCCCCCATCCGGCAGCGCAGCCGGAAGAACCTGGGCTGTTCCCTGTTCCACACCACCATCACATTGCGTCTCTGGGCCCAGCAGTCGCACATGGCAAAAGCCCCCATGGAAATCTCCCCCCTCTGCCAGGAATAGGCCGTCAGATCCGGGCTGTCCACTTCCCGGATAATGGTCAGGTCTGCCTCTTCCCTGCGCAGGGTGTTGCAGCGGTAATAGGTATGGGCCAGGAAACGTTCCTTTTCCGCAAAAAGCGGGAACAGTTCCTGGGGACATACTGGAGGAAAGCAGAGGGACTCCAGGGAAACCGCCCCCTTCTGCAGCATCCCCTCATCGGGAACCTGTCCGTATCTTCCCCCGGTGCCCTGCCAGATGGCCCAGGCCAGGGAGCCATTGTCCACATCCCGGTACGCCCTGGCCTGGGGCGGTGTCAGCTGTCCCAGGGTTACATTGTAATGGGAGGCCAGCATTTTCCAGGCGTAGCCGTTCAGTTCCTCTGCCATCTGCCGGATGTCCCTGTCCCGGAAGAAGGCCAGCATCCGCATGATCTCCTGCATGGCCACCAGGATATAGGCCGAACTGTTGTATTCGCTGAAGGCACCGTTATACCGGGTGTAGGCACACAGTCTTTCCAGCCGGTCCCTGCCCATGGCCTTCAGTCTCCCATCCTCCAGAAGTTCCCCCGCCGCCGTGATGGTCATACACCCCATCAGACTCATGTTGGTATAATCCTCCCCCACATTACGCCTGATACTGCATTCCATGGCATTGCGGATGGCAGTATGGAGCTTGGTGCGCAGTCCCTCTGGCAGCCTGTCCCCGCACAGCAGGCAGACCCCGATCAGATCCTTGCCGATAAAGTCCGACCAGTTGTAGTCCGGGGCCAGCATCTGCTCCAGATTCTCCTCCAGGTAATAGGGCCACAGGCCAAAGGTCCTGCTGCCCGGTCTCACATCCTGTAAGCCGCAGATCCTCTCCAGGGCCTGGAATGCCCTGTCATACACCTCTTCCCTTCCCAGGATCAGCACACTGGCCGCATAGTCTGCCGTGTCCCGGATCACATGGGTCCTGCCCGTGCGCCGGGTATGATATCCTCCCACCCAGTGGGCATATTCCCTGACAATCAGGGATTCCTCCTTGTCATATGCCGCTTCCATTTCCCGAAGCAGTCTGTCCGCCATCTCCTGCCGGTTCATAGATACCCTCCTTCCCGTTTCCTGCCATGCCCCGTGCCGTCTAATCCCCATGCCTGGTATAGTCCCCGGCTGCCTTGACCGTAGGCAGCTACTGCCAGGATACTTCTTCTCCTGGGATATCCCTGCCCAACGCCTGCGGCGGGATTACCGGCTATGACAGAAAAAGGGCTGCTCCTGGCAGCCCTTCCCTTTGCCCAACCATTATTTTGCCTTGAATGCATCTATCTGCCCCTGCAAGGTGGACAGGATATCCTGCAGCCCTGCATTATTCATTTTGCTTTCATAATCTTCATAATAAGCCTTCCAGTCATCCCCCATGGCACCGCTCTGCAGAGCCATGGAATATTCCTCTGTCACAGCCTGGGTCTGCTCCAACTGGGTGGCAATGTCCGCCACCTTGGCTGAAAAGCCCATCAAATCAGATATATCATTGTCTGTTGCATTGTTAATCTCCAGGGCCAGTTCATTTTCCCCATCCTTGCAGCCCTGGTTCAAGTATGCATGGAAGGTATTGCCCATGATCCACTTCATGGCCGCATAGGAGGCATCCACCCCACCCTGGGTGCCGTCATACTCCAACGTCTTGATGTGGGTGTCATCCAGTTTCTCATAGTGGGTGTTCTCGATTCCATATACCACCAGGTTGTAAAGGGCCGTTCCTTCCTCTGTGGTCATCAGTTCAATCAGACGCATGGCCTTATCCGGATTCTGGCACTTGGTGGTGATGCCGTTACCGCCAGCCGCCCAGGTATTGGTGATGTAATAATTGGTGAAAAGTGGAATTGCATACACCTCAAATCCGTAGGTATCACTATAGTACCTGGACACAGATTCCTCATCTCCTGCCTGGTTGTTGATACAGTAAATATGAGAGACTTCATTCATCATGTTCGCTCCCTCGAAATCCTTTCCATTGATGGTCAGGATGTCAGGATGGATATATCCTTTCTTGTACCATTCGGCAGAAATCTCATAGGCCTTCAGAATATCCTCTGTCATGTAAATATTTTCCACTTTGTCGCTGTCCTTGGATTTGATGAACTTGCCATAGATGGTATCATATCTGTCCGTAAATCCATATTGAGTGGAATAAGAACTGCCAAGGGGAGGCATATATTTGTTGTTCCCCTCTCCCGCCTGCACAGCTTCACAATAGTCTTCCATGGCCGCCGCTATGGTCTCCACATCCCTGTCCTTGTCTTGAAGGATCTCCCGCATGGCATCCAGATCCCCATACTTATCCATGTATTCCTTTGGTGTGATGAAATACATCATATTGGCTGCCCTCTGGTAGTTGGGCACGATATAGGTGTGTCCGTCAATGCTGCCCAGTTCCCACAGCCAGTCTGGCAGTTCCTGCTTCAAGGTGTCGTTGGATGCCAGGTAATCATCCAGGGCCAGGAAAGAACCTTTCCCCACTTCCTCTGCGAAATCCAGTCCCACTGTGTTCAGGATGTCGATCTGCTGGCTTGCAGACTGGGCCAGGATCACGGCATTTTTGTACTCACTGCCTGTATAGCAGTTGAAGTTCACCGTCACATTCTCCATGCCGGGATAGGTCTTCAACAATTCATTGAAGGCTTCCTCCACCAGTTCCGTGTCCTTCTGGATCCCGTTGCCACGGTACCACCACTCCAGGGTCACAGGGCCTGCATCGGCCTGGTCCTGGGAACCTTCCTGTGTGCTGGATTCCTGTGCGGAATCCTGTGTCCCGCCATCCTGTGTTCCCTCTCCCGGCACACTGCCTTCCTGGCCGCCTCCATTGCCACAGCCAGCCAGTCCTGCCAGCAGCATTGCGGATAACCCAAGTGCCATCCATCGCTTTGTTCTCTTCATAACCCGTCTCTCCTCCTTACTGATTTTGTGATATATTTCACGGTTAGAAAGTGTCTCTTTGGCAATCTCTATCCGATTACATCCTGCAATTCTAGAGAAAAATCTTCATTCCCTTCACACTTGACATGTCGCCTCGGCGTCAGTGCCATCTTTGATGGCACAAACTCTTCATTCCGTGCACACTTTAGCCCTTCACCCCGCCCAGGGTCATGCCCTTGGCAAAATATTTCTGGAAGAAGGGGAACACACACAGCACAGGCCCTGCGGCCACCATGGCCATGGCGTAGCGGAAGCTCTCAGAGGGGAATACCTCCCCGCCCATCAACTGCCCTGTCTCTGCCAGTTGCTTCAGATATTCTGCTTCCTTCAGAATCTTCTGTAACAGATACTGCAGGGAATACAGATCCGGCTTCGTAATATAGAGCAGGGCAGTATTCCAGTCATTCCACTTGTTCACCAGAAACAGGAATCCGATACTGGCCAGCACCGGCTTGCACAGGGGCATGACAATCTTGAAACAGATGTACAGTTCCCCCGCCCCGTCAATCTTGGCCGCCTCGATCAGTTCCGTTGGCAGACTCTTGTAATTGGTCCTGATAATGATCAGGTTGTATGCGGACACCAGCCCCGGCAGGATATAGACCCAGATGGTGTTGTTCAAGTGCAGGTACTTCACGATCAGCAGGTAGGAGGGCACCATGCCACCGCTGAACAGCATGGTGAACAGTACGAAGAAGGACACCGGTCCCCGCAGACGGTAATTGGGCCTGGACAAGGGATAGGCCATCACCCCCATGATCAGCACTGCCAGGAATGTGGACACTGCCGTGAAAAGGATGGTGGTCCGGTAAGAATGCAGGATCTGGGTAGGGTCGCTGAATACCATCCTGTATGCGCTGAGGGAAAACTGCCTGGGAATCAAGTGGTATCCATCCCGCACCAGGGATATCTCGTCTGTAAAGGAGATGGATATCACCATCAGGAATGGGACAACATACATCACCACCATCAGCAGGAATACCATATGTAATACAATCTGTCCCCCGGGGACTTTTTTCTTTTTTCTCATGCCAGATCTCCTCTGCCCGTCTTGCCGGACCGTTTTCAGAATGGTTATCCTTCCCGTTCTATTATTGTGTACCTGCCTTGCTTAGGAACTGTTAAAACAGGCTATTGTCCGGGCTGATCTTTCGCACCAGTCCATTGGTGCCAGTCACCAGCAGCAGGCCGGTGAGGGACTGGAAGAGTCCTACCGCCGTTGATTTCTCCAGGGCGCCATTCTGCAGGGCCCGGAAGGTGTATGTATTGATGATATCTGTTGTGGAATACAACAGGCCCACATCCTTGGGCACCTGGTAAAACAGTCCGAAATCTCCCGAGAACAGGTGGCCGATGGCCAGGATGGTGGTGATCACCATCACCGGGACCAGGTGGGGTATGACCACATGCCAGGTCTGCTGTCTCTTGTTGGCCCCGTCCAGGGCCGCCGCCTCCAGCAGGGATTCATCCATGCCCATCAGGGAAGCGTAATAGATGATACTGTTCATCCCCACTGTCTGCCACACATGGGTGATGGTCAGGATCGCCGGCCAGTAGCCTGGTTTCATATACCACTGGACTTTGCTCCCGCCCAGGGCGGTAATCACCTGGTTGGCGATGCCGTAAGAGGGGTTCAGAATGATATACACGATAAAAGCCACAATGACCGCACTCATAAACCGTGGCAGGATCACCACCGTATTGTAGAACTTCAGCGCACGCCTGGATTTCAAATTGTAGAACATCAGCGCCAGCCCTACCCCTGTCACCAGATCCACCACCAGGAAGGTGATGCTGTACAGCACAGTGTTGCCGATGACCCTGGCCGCATCCTGGGAGGTGAAGAAGAACCGGAAGTTCTGAAGCCCGCACCAGGGGCTGTCCAGGATCCCCAGGTTAGGATTGTAATCCTTGAATGCAATCACAATACCCGCCATGGGAAGATAATTGAATACCAGAAATAACAGGATCCCCGGCAGCACCATCAGATTCAAGTGAAAATTTTCCTTCCGTGCCACCTTGCTGGAAGCTATGCTTTTATGTGTGCCTATGGCCCTCATCCGTCCCATCCTCCCCTACTTTCCATCCTTACCCTTGTATATGTCAGTCCACGTCCCAGGTACACTCTCTTACTTCTCTCCCATTGGCGCTACAGGCTTCCCTGTATGCTCCCTACAGTCTCCTCTGTCCTGTACCTGTTACAGTTATTATAAACATTTTCCATATCCCATATCCAGTGGCGTTTTGTAACTTCCCACATCCCTTTGTGCCATAATAAATGCCCCTATGTCCCCTTTTGTTACATTGGTAACCCTCTTGTAACCTGGCGGTTGAAAGCCGAAAAAAGGTATGTTACTATGAGGAGGAAGTATCATTGAGACAGTGCTTTTGACCTGGAACCAGGGAATATATGCTCCCACAGGGAAAAGCCCAAAGAACAGCCAGGAGGTGTCACTATGTACCCATTGATTATCGTGGATGACGAGGAGATCACCCGAATCGCCATCAGCGGCTATATCCAGAAGAAGCATCCTGCCTTTCAAGTGGCCGGTATCTTCTCCAATGGAGCCGATGCCCTCCGGTTCCTCCAGGAACATCCTGTGAATGTAGTCATCACGGACATCCGTATGCCCCGCATGGATGGACTGGAATTGGTGGCACATATCCATGAGAACCACCCTGGTATCTTCGTGATTATTATCAGCGGCTACAGTGAATTCGAGTATGCCCGGAAGGCCATCCGCTACGGCGTGGTCAACTATTTGTTGAAGCCCCTTGATTTTGCAGAACTGTCCCAGAACCTGGACAGTACCAGACAGCACCTGGATTCCATGCAGCCCCCTGCAGACTGTAAGGAAGAGGAGATCCAGCTCTTCTTTGTTGACTTGATCGCCGGCATTCTGAGCGACCCGGAACAGGCAGCAGAACGCTTCGCGCTGCTTGGGCTGGATGGCGATATTTCCGATTATAAGGGATGCCTCCTTACCCTTACCCTGGAGAAAAACGAGACCCTTTCCCAATGGAAATATGGCAGGGAGAAACTGGCCATTGCATTGCTCAATGGCCTTCGCATGCTCCTTCCCGATTACAGCATCTACCATCTGTTCCGCAGCGGCATGCGGTACTATTTCGTGGCATTGTCCACCACACAGGTACCTGCCTTCTCCCACCAGGAGTTATGCAGTGCCCTCTTCCATCTGCTGCATTTTGACTGCAGTCTCCAGGTCCAGTCCTCCTTCGAGGATCTGGCTGCACTGCGGGCACCTTCCACAGCCCAGGATGACAGCAAGCACAATCTATCGCCAGAGGATACCGGGGGAGATGAGAATATTGTGATCCAGAAGGCCATGTCCTATATCCAGGCCCATTACGCAGAGGATCTCACCAGGGAGGATGTGGCAGATGCCGTCTTCCTCTCCTCTGCCTATTTCAGCCGTTTTTTCAAACAGAAAACGGGCTTAAGCTTTATCGATTACCTGACCACTGTACGGATGCAGAAGGCAGTGGAATTACTGGGAAGCCGCATGAAAGTAGGGGAAATCGCGAAGAAGGTGGGGTACCAGAGCCGCAACCGTTTCTTCATCAATTTCCGGCTCTACAGCGGCTATAATCCCACCGAATACCGCAGGCAGATCCTACGGATGGAGGATAACCATGAGGATGCAGAAGAATAAGATATCCGGCTGCAGACTGCCGGAACTTATGAAAAGACTGTGGAAAAGCCGCCTGTTCGTACAGAATTTTATGCTGATCCTGGGAATCATGACATTCCTGTTTCTGGGCTTTGCCCTGTTCACCTACAGGCAGTCAGCATCTGTGTTGGAAAATGAATTTACCGCCGCCAGCCAGTACCGGCTGGAAGTGACCGCCCAGGCCATAGATAATCATCTGATGGACATGCGCTATATTGCTGCTACCCTGGACACCAACAAGATGGTACAGGCCTTCTTCGCCTATACGGATCCCGGTCTCATCTATGATGATTTCCATGGCCGGATCCAGGAGAACCTGCGGGCTTATGTGAACAGTTACTCCTCCATTGACTCCATCTATCTGTACTCCGGGGTCTCCGGCAACATGCTCTCCTCCAATGAGAGAACCAGCCTCTCTTACTTTAGTGACCGCAACTGGATGGAGCATTTTGTGGAGGAGCCGGAGGACTTCACCTTTTTCTTCCGGGCCAAGAACAACGCTTATCCTTATCTGCTGTGCATCATGAAACAACTGCGCATAGGGGAGCAGGATGCCGCCATTGTGATCAATCTGAATCTTAGGAAACTTTCCCTCCTTGCAGAGGTGAACAGTGAACCTTACCAGGAGGTCTTCCTGGTATCTGACACAGGGGACATCCTGTACCGGAGCCACCAGAGGGAACTTGTAGAGCCTCTGGATACGATTCCGGAACTGGCCTGTTTTACAGATACCCATGACACATTTTCCGTGCTTCGGAACCATGAGACAGCCCCATATACCTACACCCAGGTCCACTCCGAACAGTATCCCTGGAGCTATATTACCATCACCCACCTCCAGGAATACACCACCATGCTCTCTTCCAGCAGGGCACTGCTGATGGCCTTTTTCTCTGCCCTGTTCTGTGCCATCCTGCTGATCGCCTTCTGTCTCAGTCTCCGCTCTGTAAGACCCATCCAGAATCTGCTGGCGCTTCTGGCCAACCCCCAGAACACCCTGTCCAAAGCCCTATACAATGACAGGGAGATCAGCTATATCGCCGACCAGATCACCAGTTCCATCCAGCAGAACCAGGCCTTATCAGACGAACTGACTGCCCGGCTTCACCTGCTCAACGAGACGAAGCTCCTGGCCCTGCAGTCCCAGATCAACCCCCATTTCCTCTTCAATACCTTGAACATGATCCATATCCAGGAGAGCGAAGCCCTGGGATATGACCACAAGATTCCCAGGATCACCCTGACCCTGAGCCGCCTGCTGCGCTACGCCATAGAGTCCACGGACCTGGTGGACCTGGAGACAGAACTACAGTATACCCGGATGTACGTCTCCATCCTGCAGGAGCGGTATGGCAATAAGCTCCATGTAGCCTATGACATCCAGAAAGATACCCTGCAGGCCAGGGTCCCGAAACTGTTCATCCAGCCCATCATTGAAAATGCCATCTTCCACGGGCTGGCAGAGAACCTAAGCGAGGACAGCACCCTGTCCCTGTCCTGCCGCCAGGAGGATGGCTTCTGCAAAGTCAGTGTCCGGGACAATGGCGTGGGCATGCCGCCAGATACCCTGGAGCATCTGCGCACCATTTTAACCGACAGCTATCCTTTGAAGGGAAGTATCGGGCTGAAGAATACTGTCACCAGGATGAGTCTGTTGTACGGGGAAGACTTCTCCATCACCATCCACAGTACCCCCGGGGAAGGCTCTGTGTTCCTGCTGTGCTTTCCCTTCTTGCAGTGAACCTGGCCATACTGCCCCGGAGCCGTACCGGTACCAGAATCGTTACTGTGAACGGCCCTGCCTTGAACAGTACTCCAGAATCGTTACCCTTTCTCCAGGTACCAGGTATCTGTCTGTCCATCCCGCACCTCTTCCTGCCGGATCAGCTTCCTGAGACATGGCTCCAGCAGAAAGGATAGCAGAAGGGTCGCCACTCCGGGAATAACCGCCACAAGCAGCGGCTCCCAGAAAAGCAGCAGCCCTGCACCTATCAGCACACCCAGTGAAAGACAGGTGACGGGCAGGTATCTTACCAGCATAACCAGGGCTGCTTCTGCCAATTTAGGCAGCTTCTCCCCGAACCGGGACAACAGCGGATATAGCCAGCAGGGTATTCCCAGAAGAAGCAGTGCCTTCAAGGCTATCAGCACCAGGAGCGCCTGATCCTGCCATTTTCCTGTATCCAGAAAAGCAAGAAACAGCGGTACATCGCTATATAACATCATGACAGTAAAAGCCATCCACAGCACATGTACCAGGATCCCTTTCTTCAAGTTGGCCCTAAAGCTTCTTAAAAATTCCCGGACAGGATAGCTTCTCTGTCTCCTGACCGATTTCACCACGGCATAATAAAGGGCCGTACTGGCAGCCCCGGCAGTCACCACAGGAAGACAGCACAGCGCCCACAGCAGGCTCAAAAGAATCAAGTCCAGCATTTTATTGACAAAACAGAAAAACGCATTTTCGGGGTTAAATATGGCTTCCAGCATAGCAAATACCTCCTCATTTTATAGCCGTACGGTATCTATATCTTATCACAGGGAAAAGGGAAACGCCATGTGCAGAGACCATCTCCATACGCAAGGGTGCATATGTCACAAAAGAGAACAAGTATTATGTTGTCCTGGACGGCAAAGCCATGAAAAACAACTCCGGCCAAGAATTCCCAGCCGAAAGGACAACGCTTTCTGTTGACTTGCCAGGTTTCCCATAATATCCTCTTTTTATAGGTTAGGAACTGCCAAGGTCTGACTCGCATGCCCCGAAGAGAATATGAGCACATGTTCTTCCAGCAGGTATGGAGTATATGAAGGAGTACATAATGAGAATCCTGCCGTCCTTTTCCCGCAAAGCTGCAGGCAATACTTTATTTTCTGTCATATTTTATCATATTTAGTGTCTTAATTGCGGGTTTCTTATTCGTGATTCGCAGTCAATTGGCTAAATTATATCTGGCACAGCTTACCATCCAGTCCCAGGAGCAATCTGACAGAGGAAATCAGTGCCCTGGAGACCATCAATGCCTCCATCGGCGAAAATATGGATGTTATCCGTGCCCACTACACTTCTGACAGATGGCACCATTACCGGGCCTATACGGAGATTCTGGAATATACAGTGGGCAAGCCCTACATCAAGTCCATTATCCATTTTAGCAAAAACACAGAAGAATGTATCTCCACTGGCATCCACACAGAATACCGGGATGGCATTTTTCACATGCTCGATGGCATTTCCTTTGCCTTTGACCCTTCTCCTTTTTAACTTCCTCTGTCTGCTTCTTGCTTTCAGCCGGACGCGGCTGTGGAAGGAAGCGCGGACAAAAAAGGAGGAAGTTATGAGGTTCAAGAAAGCAGTTACCATGATATTGACAACAGCCCTGTCCCTCTCCATGCTGACAGGCTGCGGCGGGAAAGAGCCACAGGATGGCGGCACCTATGGTATGGTACACATCCTGCCTTCATGGCTCCACTCAATCAGCGCTTCTCTTGTGTGAATGATGTGAATCTGTCTGCATTATATTTTCTGCACATTTTTTTAGCAAGAAACACTTCTATTATACACAGTTTGAACAATTGTGCCCTAAAACATCAACGCCAGGACAAAGGTAAACAAAGATTTTCCAAGAAGGGTACATTTCTACAATACCCCCTATAAAAGAATTGGATGCCTGCCTCCCCAGGATGCACCTTTCCATGGGATGCACCTTTCCATGGGATGCACCTTTCCCATTCCCATGGCATATACTACCATAACGAATCTCATGAGGAATCCTATGCCTGAGAATAATCCAAATACCCCCACCGGGAATCATGCAGCCTATACAGGCTCCATGAAGATCAGTGTCGTGTCTGCCCTGGGACTGGTTCCCGTGGAAAATGCCACTGTCACCATCTCCTACACCGGAGACCCGGAAGACCCCCTGCAGGTGCTGACCACTGACAGTTCCGGCCAGACCCCCACAGTGAACCTGCCTGCCCCTCCCCTGGAGTTGTCCCTTACACCGGATAATGAGCAGCAGCCTTACTCAGAATTCAATATCAGTGTCACCGCTGATGGGTATGAACCTGTGTTCGTATCTGGATCGGAAGTATTTGCAGATGAACTTTCCCTGCAGCCCATCCGCATGAACCCTCTGGCCGCCACGGAGGAAGATGAGAAGATCGTCATCATCCCCGCCCACACCCTGTTCGGGGAATATCCCCCTAAGATACCGGAAGACGAGATCAAGCCCATGGCTGAAACCGGTGAAATCGTATTAAGCCGGGTGGTGATTCCGGAGTACATCATTGTACATGACGGTGTACCAAGCGATTCCACAGCGCCAAACTACTGGGTACGCTATAAGGACTATATCAAAAACGTGGCCTCCTGCGAGATCTATTCCACCTGGCCCCAGAGTACCCTCTATGCCAATATCCTGGTGATCATGTCTTTTACGCTGAACCGGGTGTATACGGAGTGGTACCGGAACCAGGGCTACAATTTCACCATCACCTCCTCCACGGCCTACGACCAGAAATGGGTGTATGGCAGGAATATTTATGAGAACATTGATTACCTGGTAGATACCATCTTCGCCAATTACCTCTCCCGGCCCGGAGTACGCCAGCCTATTTTCACCGCCTACTGTGACGGGCGCAGGGTCACTTGTTCGGGCTTAAGTCAGTGGGGATCCAAATACCTGGGGGACCAGGGCTACTCCCCCATCGAGATTATACGGTACTACTATGGCAGTGACATGTATATCAACACGGCCACTGTCATTTCCGGCGTCCCCAGTTCCTATCCGGGCTATGAACTGGGAATCGGAGCCTCCGGGGAGAAAGTGCGCCAGTTACAGACACAGCTGAACCGGATTGCCAGGAATTATCCAGCCATTCCCACCATTGCAGCAGATGGCATCTATGGCCCGGCTACCGCAGAAGCAGTCCGCACCTTCCAGAGAATCTTCGGACTGCCCCAGTCCGGCATCACGGATTATCCCACCTGGTATGAGATCTCGGAGATCTATGTGGGTGTCACCCGGATCGCAGAACCAGATTAAGCAGACCTCCCTGTGGATGTCTGATGGAACTTATAGATAAAAAGGTGGGGTGCCCTATAGACATCCCACCTGACTACCAGTCACTATTATCCTGTCTGATCCTAAAGCCCTTCCTCCAGCTGGGCCGCTATCTCCCTAAGCTTGTCCAGTTCCCGGCTTACCAATTCCTGCGCTTCTTCTTTAGTATGCATGTAATAAAAGGATGGCGGAAATAATCCGAAGCAATTCCCCCCTGTCATATACCATTGTTCATCCATCATGCGCAGTTTCCTTCTAAGCTGTCTCTTCTCCCACCATCGTCTGAACCATCCTGCCTGCCTGTTCTCTTTTGTCATATCCATGCCTCCTACCACCTTTCCAATGTACTGGCTACCAGGATAAGCCTTATATCCATATTATTTTTACAATAATATATTCCAATTCTTATCATATATGGTACCAGATCCCGTACTATTTGTCAATATGATTTTGTCATTTTCTCTGGTTGTTTGCATGGAATGAAATTCTGCTATCAAGCAGCCGTATGTTCTGCCAGTTTTTAAAGGATAAAATTGAATGTTACACAAATCTGTAAACGCACACACCTTGTGAAAGGTGTCCCCTTTAAGGCAAAAAATGTTACTGTTCACAGTCATGCGTTCACAGCAACGGGTACACAATGACTTGGGCAAGAACAGCCTATTTTGACGCATAGCACCCCCGTGAAAAGTAAAAAACTGCCGCACCTCATGGGTGACAGCAGTTTCTTACTTGCATTCCTGTTTCAAGTCACAGCACTTCCTCATATCGCATTCCTGCCTTGCGCCAGTTGATCAGTCCAAACCATCCTTCCAGATAGTCTGCCCTCCTGTTCTGGTACTGCAGGTAATAAGCGTGTTCCCACACATCCACCAATAGAATAGGCGTATAGTCATCCAGGTCAGGAACATTCTGGTTGGCGGTCTGTACGATGGACAGTTTTCCGTCCCTGTCTGCCACCAGGAAGGCCCAGCCTGAACCAAACTGCCCCATGGCAGCCTGTTTCATCTGTTCCTTCCACTGCTTGTAGGAACCAAAATCCCTGTCAATGGCTTCTGCCAGTGCACCTGTGGGATCCTGGCCCACCGGGCTCTTCATGGAGTCAAAATAGAGTTCATGGTTGAACACGCCCCCGCCGTTGTTCCGTATGCTGGTCCGCACCGGGGCCGGGAGCAGGTCAATCTCTGTGAGCAGTTCTTTCAGACTCTTTCCCTGCAACTCCGGATAATCTGAAAGGGCACTGTTCAGATTGTCCACATATGTCTTGTAGTGTTTGTCATGGTGAAAGGTCATCGTCTCCTGGTCCAGTACGGGAACCAGTGCATCATATGCATAGGGCAGGGGACGGACTACAAAAGGATAGGTTTCTGCTTGCATCTTACTCCTCCATCTGCATGCTTTTACATGCGTTTTATGATCCCGATTATTTTATGCAGATTTTTCCTTTTTATACCCATCCCTCATGGATAACATACCACGCTTGACAAAAACGCTAAAATGGGCAGCCACCTTACAGCTTCGCAATGTCCACCAGTGACAGTTCCCTGCCCTCATTCTCCAGGCTGGTCACAAGGGCCCTGGCCGTGTCCATGGCCGTGATGCAGTAGATTCCTGTCTCTATGGCAGTGCGGCGGATCAGGAAACCGTCCCTGGACTTATCCCTGCCCTGGGTGGGTGTGTCGATGACCAGGTCGATCCTGTGTCCCAGAATCAAGTCCATCACCGTGGGAGATTCCTGGGATATCTTATTCACCTTCCTGGCCTTGACCCCTGCTTCGTTCAAGGCTGCCGCCGTGCTTCTGGTAGCATAGATGGTATAACCCAGCTTCTCGAACCGGCGTCCGATCTCTATGGCCTCCCCTTTGTCTGCATCCTTCACGGTGATGATCATCTGCTTATGTCTGGGCAGGCTCACTCCTGCACCCAGGAATGCTTTGTACAGCGCTTCATGGAAAGATTTCGCAATCCCCAGGCACTCACCAGTGGACTTCATCTCCGGCCCTAAGCTGATCTCTGCCCCCCGGATCTTCTCGAAGGAGAACACTGGCATCTTGATAGCATAATATTCTGCCTCCGGCTGCAGGCCTGGTCTGTAGCCCAGTTCCCGTATGGTCTTACCCAGGATCACTTCCGTGGCCAGATCCACAATGGGAATCCCTGTCACCTTGCTGATATAAGGCACAGTCCGGGAGGACCTGGGATTGACTTCTATCACATACACATCCTCCCCAATGGCAATAAACTGGATATTGATCAGTCCTTTTACATGCAAGGCCTTCGCCAGCCTCCTGGTGTACTCGGCAATCTTGTCCTTCACCAGTTTTCCAATGGTATGTGCAGGATATACGGAGATACTGTCCCCGGAATGAACACCTGTCCGCTCAATATGCTCCATGATGCCGGGAATCAGGATGTCCGTCCCATCACACACGGCATCCACCTCAATCTCCTTGCCCTGGAGATACTTATCCACCAGGATGGGATGGTCCTGGGCAATGCGGTTGATAATTGCCATGAACTCTTCGATCTCTTCGTCAGAGAGGGCAATCTGCATGCCCTGCCCACCCAGCACATAGGAGGGGCGCACCAGCACCGGATATCCCAGGCGGTTTGCCACTGCCTTGGCCTCCCCGGCCGTGTAGACCGTGCCCCCTGCTGCCCGGGGAATCCCGGTCTCCTCCAGAATCTTGTCGAACAGCTCCCTGTCTTCTGCCGCATCCACATCCTCTGCCTTTGTTCCCAGGATAGGTACCCCCATTTCCATCAGGCTCTCCGTAAGCTTGATGGCTGTCTGGCCCCCGAACTGCACCACTGCCCCATCCGGCTTCTCGATCCTTACAATAGATTCCACATCCTCCGGGGTCAGTGGTTCAAAGTAAAGCTTGTCCGCAATGTCAAAGTCCGTGCTCACCGTCTCCGGATTGTTGTTGACAATGATAGTCTCGAAGCCAGCCCTGGAAAAGGCCCAGGTGGCATGTACCGAACAATAGTCAAACTCAATGCCCTGTCCGATGCGGATGGGGCCGGAACCCAGCACCAGCACTTTCTTTTTAGCGGCAGGCTCCCCCACACTGGCCTCACAGGCCCCGCCATACACAGAATAGTAGTACGGCGTGGACGCGGCGAACTCTGCTGCACAGGTATCCACCATCCTGTAGGCTGCACGGATACCATACTCCTGCCTGAGGGCCTTGATCTCCTTCTCTCCCTTTCCGGTCAGCCTTCCGATTACGCTGTCCGGAAACTGAATCCGCTTGGCCTCCTTCAGCAGTTCCGGTGTCAGTTCCCGGGTGCGCAGGGCCTGCTCCATCTCCACCAGTATGGCAATCTTGTCCAGGAACCACACATCAATGCTGGTAAGGGCATGGATCTCCTCATAGCCCATGCCCTTGCGCAGGGCCTCCGCGATCACCCAGATCCGCTGGTCGTCCACCACCTTCAGCCGCTCCTGCAGATCTTCCAGGGACAGGGCGCTGAAATCATAGCTTCCCAGGCAGTCCACATGCTGCTCCAGGGAACGGATGGCTTTCATCAAGGCACCCTCAAAATTGTCGCAGATGCTCATGACCTCACCGGTAGCCTTCATCTGGGTGGTCAGTGTCCGCTTTGCCGTAAGGAATTTGTCAAAAGGAAGTCTTGGAATCTTCACCACACAGTAGTCCAGGGCAGGCTCAAAGCTGGCATATGTCTTCCGGGTAATGGCATTGGGGATCTCATCCAGGGTATAGCCCAGGGCGATCTTGGCCGCCACTTTTGCAATGGGATAGCCCGTGGCCTTGGAAGCCAGGGCCGAGGAGCGGCTCACCCTGGGATTTACCTCGATCACACAGTACTCGAAGCTGGTGGGATGCAGGGCAAACTGCACATTACAGCCCCCTGTGATCTGTAGTTCATCTATAATATGCAGAGCCGATGTCCGAAGCATCTGGTATTCCTTGTCGCTAAGGGTCTGGGAAGGTGCTACCACGATACTGTCGCCAGTGTGTACCCCCACCGGGTCAATGTTCTCCATATTACACACAGTGATACAGTTTCCCGCACTATCCCGCATGACCTCATATTCAATTTCTTTCCAGCCTGCAATACAGCGCTCCACCAGCACCTGGCCCACCCGGGAGAGACGCAGCCCATTCTCTAAGATCTCCTCCAACTGTGCCTGGTTGTGGGCAATCCCGCCGCCGGATCCCCCCAGGGTGTAGGCAGGACGCAGTACCACCGGGTAGCCGATGGAATTGGTGAAATGGATGCCCTCCTGGATGGTCTCCACCACCTGGGAGGCCGCACAGGGTTCCCCGATCCGCTCCATCAGATCCTTGAACTCCTGCCGCCCTTCCGCATTGCGGATGGTGGCTGCCGTGGTGCCCAGAAGTTTCACCCCGTGGGCTGCCAAAAAGCCCGACTCCTCCAGTTCCATCCCCAGGTTTAAGCCCGCCTGTCCCCCCAGGGTGGGCAGGATGCTGTCCGGCTTCTCCTTCTCTATGATCTGTTCCAGCACTTGCACGGTCAGCGGCTCAATGTAGACTTTGTCCGCAATGTCCCTGTCCGTCATGATGGTAGCCGGGTTGGAATTCACCAGGATAACCTCCACCCCCTCCTCCTTCAGGGAACGGCAGGCCTGGGTTCCTGCATAGTCGAACTCTGCCGCCTGTCCGATTACAATCGGGCCGGAACCGATTACCATCACCCGGTTTACATTTGGATTCTTAGGCATTCTGGCTCCCTCCTTCCACTGTGGAATCTACCTCTGCAAGATGTGCTCCCTCCCCTGGATCGCCGTCCTGCACTGCTCCCCTGTGCTGATGCATCATCTGGATAAACCGGTCAAACAGATACCCGGAATCCTGGGGGCCAGGACAGGCCTCCGGGTGGAACTGGACCGTGAAAATATTCTTCCCCGTATAGGCCAGTCCCTCGTTGGTGCCATCGTTCACATTCACAAAGGCCGGCACCGCGATTCCCGGATCCAGCCTGTCCACGTCCACCACATACCCATGGTTCTGGGAGGAAATGTAGACCCGTCCCGTAGCCAGGTCCTTCACCGGGTGATTCCCGCCCCTGTGGCCGTATTTCATCTTATAGGTATCTGCCCCCGTGGCCAGGGCCATCAACTGATGTCCCAGACAGATGGCAAATATGGGAATATCTGCATCGTACAGCTTCCGGATCTCCCCTATGATGGAAGTGCATTCCTTGGGATCCCCAGGCCCGTTGCTGAGCATAATGCCCGAAGGCCCGTCTGCCAGGATCTCCTGTGCGGGCGTGAGAGCCGGATACACTGTCACCTCACAGCCCCGCGCTGCCAGGGACCTGGCAATGTTGCCCTTGGCCCCAAAGTCCATGAGGGCCACCTTCAGTCCCCTGCCATTCAGTTCCTTCACCAGGGAAGGCCTGGGTTCCCGTTCCCCTCTTTCGTAGGCCTCCCTGTCGAACCTGGCTGCGCCGCCCACAGGTCCATTCTCTGCCAGGGAGGTGACAGGAGGCACCACATATTTTTCCTTACAACTCACCTTCTCCACCACTTTTCCTGTGGTGTAGGCCTTCAGCCTGGCCAGGACAGCTTCCTTGTCATATCCGGCATTGGTGGTAATCATACCGTTCATGGTCCCTTTTTCCCGCAGGATCTTTGTGAGGGCCCTGGTGTCAATGCCTGCAATACCAGGCACATCGTTCTCTTCCAGATACTGCTGTATGGGGATGTCGTTTCTGAAATTGCTGGGGATACGGGAGAGCTCCCGCACAATGAATCCGTCCGGCCAGGGTTTGATGGATTCGCAATCCTCCCTGCAGATACCGTAATTTCCGATCAGTGGATATGTCATACACACAGCCTGTCCCGCATAAGAGGGATCCGTCAGCACCTCCAGGTAACCCGCCATGGATGTGTTGAACACGATCTCACTGACGACCTCCCTTTGGGCACCGATCTGGATCCCTTCCAATACCGTCCCGTCTTCCAAAATCAAGAATGCTTTCATCTCTGCTCCCATCTGCCTGCCAGGCAGGCACTCCAGTCCAGGAGTCTGCACATTTCCCTTTTGCTTCTGGGACATTGTATCACAAAACATTTTCAAGGGCAACAAAAAAACGTATGGAAACCACTTATCGCGGGAACAGTTCCCTTGCTGTCACCAGCACTGCCCCCATTACGAAAGGCATGAACCACGTGGCAAACCGGAAGACCAGGATGGCCGATATGGCTGCCTGTCCACCCACAGACGGGGAGAAAAACAGCCAGAATACAAATTCCAGGGAACCGATTCCGGAGGGCGCCGGAATCACCCCGGCCAGCATATATACAACGGCCATCAGGAGGATGTCCGCAACAGCCGGAAGGCTTCCCTGCCCTTCTGTCCAAAAACCTCCCTTCCTGACTGGTGCAGGATCCCTGCCTGCTCCTTCCACACCGGTACCCATTTCCCGCAGACCGGCCACATTCTTCCTGCCCAGTCCAGAATGGCCAGCAGATGCCGATTCACCCGGACAGAGAGCATCACCGCCAGGAACCCTGCCACCACTGCCAGGGCCAGCACATTCCCGGCCACGATGCATACGGCATATTTCCTGCACAGGTTTCCTGCGTCTTCCCCCTGCAGGCACAGCACTCCGAATCCCACTGTCCCCAGCACCGCTATGGCCAGCCGCTTGCACAGGTACTGGATCATCACAAGTCCGGTGGCATTCCCCGTCTCTATCCCCCTCTGGTGCAGGAAATGGATCTTCGCGATACCCGATCCATTCCCCAGCGTGGCCAGCCGGTAGAATTCTCCTGCCAGGGCTGTGAATATGCCGTATCCCACCGTATTTTCCCTGTTCCCCGCCTCCCAGGTCCGAATCATCCCGGAGATGGCCAGCCCCTCCAGCAGGTACCCCAGGGCTGCCAGCACCAGGCTGCCTCCCAGTTGTACCCTGGTAACCTGCTGCACTCCGTCCAGGATATCCCCCAGATGATCCCGGTAGAATAACAGTGCCCCGGCAAGGAGGAGTACCAGTATGCCTGCTTTCCAAATCTTCCATTTTCCTGTTTTCCGGGACATATCATTCCCCCTCACAAACATGATCCCCAGTCATTCCGATCCCGGCCCCGGACACCTTTCCGGTTCCATCCCCTGCCAGATCCGGTCAGCCGTCACACCCCAGCTTTCTGCATAGTCCCGGCATTTCCCACAGAGGTGTTCCACGCTCTCCGGGGACTGTAGATCCGTAGACTTGGCACCACTCTCCTGCACCATGCGGATCAGCTTGTCCGGGTTCTCCAGCATGGGACAAGGGCGCAGGTGGTTCTCGTTGAAAGGCTGTCCCTCCCGGTAAGCCATAAACAAGGGCTGCTTCAGGATCTCCAGCAGGGAATGGGTCCGGATATTGGCCCCGGAATAATGGATGAACACACATGGTTCCGCATCCCCGTTGGCATTGATATGGAAATAATTCCTGCCCCCTGCGATGCAGCCGCCCACAAACTCGCCATCGTTCTGGAAGTCCATGGCAAACAGGCCTTTCCCCGTTGTCATATTCCGGATCTGGTGCACCCGCTCCTTCATATAGATCCGCTGTTCCACAGTAGGCAACAGTTCCATGGCCGCCTCATTCCCCACGGGCATATAGTGGAAATACAATGCATAGCGGCACCCCTTTTCTATTAACAGATCCACAAACGCATCCCCGGTAACGGTCTCGATGTTCCGGGAAGTGTAGCAGATAGAGACACCGAAGAGCAGGCCGGATTCTTGCAGCAGTTCCATGGCGTGGAGTACCTTGCCATATACCCCTGCCCCCCGCCGCAGGTCATTGACCTCCTGGAATCCCTCCAGGCTGATGGCCAGATACAGATTGCCCACCTGGCGCATCCGCTGGCAGAAGCCCTCATCCACCAGGGTACCGTTTGTATAGGCCAGGAATGCACAGTCGTTGTGTTTCTCACACAGCCGTAGGATATCCTCCTTCCGCACCAGGGGTTCCCCTCCCGTGAACATGTAGAAGTAAATGCCCAACTCTTTCCCCTGGGTGATCACCCCGTCCATCTCCTCAAAAGTCAGGTTCAGACGGTTGCCGTACTCTGCCGCCCAGCATCCGGTACAATGCAGGTTGCAGGCACTGGTGGGATCCATCAGGATCAGCCAGGGCACATTGCACTGGTGTACCTTGCGCATCTTCCGGATAGTCTTGGTGCCATGGAAGAAGGCTTCAAACCCTAGGTTCAGCGCCGTAGTCCGGATCACATGGGGATCCGTCTGTGAGAGGATCCTGCGGATGTACCGGTTCAAGGTACCATCCTGGTCACAGATCATGGCCTTCGCCCTGTCATAGTCAAAATCAATCCGCTCACTGTCCATATAGTTCTGCATCAGATCGATGAGCCTGGCCACCTCCGGTTCCCAGTCCCTGTCCTTGCTGCGCAGTGCCATATCAATTGCCTTGCCAAATGCAGCCCTTCCCGCCCTGTGTGTCATCCCGCTCATATACTCCTCCTTCTGCCGCATCCTGCGGCCTGTATCCCTACAATTCCTCAAATCGTCCCTCTATGATATCCGGCTTCCGGCTCCGCAATATCTTCCCCGTGGAAAGCACCGTGACCAGGTTCAGGATCCCCTCCGTCAACAGGGATACCCCCGCCAGCCGTACCAGTACCCCGGCACTCTCAAAGGGCCTTAGCACCAGCAGGAACCCGATGGTCCCGGTGAACACTGCCGCTGCCGTGATCAGCCACCACTGCTGCAACCCGAACCGCCTGGCATCCAGGGCTGTCTGGAGCTTGAACAGACTGTCTGCCAGGGCATAGAGTCCATGTACCAGGCTGATGAATACCAGTATATGGTCTGACCTTGCGAAGACCATGCTCCCCAGTACCAGCAGCAGGATCCCCATGGCCAGGTCATACTGGTATGTCAGCCGGTATAAATCCTTGCTGAAATACCCCACCAGCTTTACTGTGCCAAACAAGATTAACAGGATCCCCAGCAGCCTTGCTATGACCATGACACTGATATCCGGCATTACCATCAGCAGGACGCCAAAGATGCCAAATGCCAGGGACATCACAATATAGCCTGTCTTGGCTGTCCGCATCATTTTCACAGAGCCCATTGCATCCTCTCCTTTCTTCTGCAGTTTCCCTCTCCAGGTGCTGTCATATATGCCAGTTCCCATAAGAGGTGCTTCTGCCTTACTTCCTTACTATCTTACCGTCTTACCGATTTCTAAGGATACTGTACCCTATCTTTCCATCTGGGAAAACAGACAGAAGCTGCCTCCTGTCACAAAACTAGGCACAGCAGGCAAAATGCACAAAAAAAAGCCCTGCCACATTGGCAGAACCTTTTTTATTATATTATTCCATTTCCTATTGTGCCCTCAGCAGCATCTCCTGACCATCTCCTCCAGCATCCCCTTCTTCAACTGGCTAAGCCTGGCAAAAGTAGCCTGGATATCATCCCGCATGCCGCCGTTCAGCCAGTCGATCACAGCGCCGAAACATTCCCACTTGTAGCAGCGGATCAAGATCTCCCTGTCCCCCGGATCCATGGCGCTGTCTGCAAACATGGTGGCAATGCAGGTCTCCACCGCGTACTCACACACGCGCCACAGATACTGCTCGAACAGATCCCGGTTCGCAGAATGATACAGGTGCAGGGCCGCCCGCCTGTTCTCCAGGGCAAAGGAGATTGTCACATGCAGACATTCCTCCATGGAGTCAATGGCAGGATATTGTCTGATAATCACATTTACCTCCTCCAGAATGATCTCCTCAATCATGGAGGGCAGATCCTGGTAGTGGTAATAGAAGGAATTGCGGTTAATGCCGCAGTCCTCCACAATGTCCTTCACGGTAATCTGGCTCACGGGACGCTCATTCAACAGCTTGATAAAAGAATTCCGGATGGCCTGCTTCGTAAATCCTGGCAAACTTCACACCTCCCCATGCATAACCGTTCAGACAGCACCTTTCGCAAGTACCATTTTCGGCACCTTGACACCTCTATGGCGCCATCTATCACTTCCCGGTTCACTTAGACGCTAATCCCCCGCATACGATCCCCAACAGCACAAGGCCAATCAATACCTTGATCACCCCCCGAAATGCGATGATTCCAGCAATGGCCAGGATCCCCAACAGAAGAAACAGGATAAGCAGTACAAGTGTCTTGGTCCTGTCGTATTTCTTGATTATGCTCTCACATTGGCCGAATAACGCCTGTTCCTGCCGGTATTCCACATCCCGTATCCTTAACACGGCATCTATGGCCTCTTCATATACATCTGAAACCGCAAAGAAATCCTTGCAGGGAAAGGCATTCGCCCCTGCCCCGGTGTGATCCAGCAGCCCCAGGATTTTCTCCTGTGTCTGTGCATCAATGGTATCCGGCAGAAGCTGGTTCTGGATATATTCATAGACGGCAGAAGCTTTTAAGACGGTCTTGCCGCTTTCGTTCCGGATGGTTGTCCTGCTGTCTGCAATGACCACCACAGGGATCAGCCTGCATGTGATACCATTTGCCTCCAGATATTTTTCCAGGGCAAGGGTATGCCGGATATTCTGTTCAAAGGGATTCTTTTTCTTCTCCCTCTTGTGCTGGCCGCACACATACCAGGTATCATCCCTCTCGATATAGATGTCTTCCCTTTCATTGCCCCAGTTCTTGATCTCACAGACAAATATCCCCTTTGGAGTCACAATCACAGAATCCAGTTCAGAACTCCTTGCAAATTCGTCTTTGACAGGAAGGACCACATTCATCCGGAAAGGGTATTTCCCGGCAAACATGGAGAAATATTTCCTGACATTCTCTTCCCCCTGGTCCCCTTTGATCTGTCCCCTTGCCTCCCCGGCAAAGAAAGCGCTATAGTCCCTTAGCTGGTTCAGGAGTGCCCTAATCATTCTGGGGCTTTCATTGGAACGGTGGCCGTACATTTCATATATGGAACGGGGGGTTCTGGTATCCGGCGTCAGCCTATGGTGCCAGTCCTCCTCTTCCCCATCCACAGTGATTATTCCACAGTCCTCACCATGAGTTAAATGATATTCCTCCAGTTCATCGAACAATTTGTGGAACAGGAAATCACAGTACTCCTTCTGCTCCAGGCAGAGTTGTGCTTTCTCTGTATTCTGAATGTAGGTGATGGGCAGTTCCGTTTCGCAGGCCTGTCTGACCTTTTCCAGGTCGGACGGATCCACAGCATACTTTTCGTAAATCTCCTGTAATTCTTTCAGATACTGTTCTTCCCTTTTTTTCCCTGTCATGGCTTCCTCTCCTCCTGTATCCTTCTATTCTGCCTGTCCATATTCCCCGGCCTGCCCATACGCTTCTGTCACTTCCTCCCCGAATGCCATGGATCGCACCTGGAATCCAAAGGGACTTTCCACCTTTTTGACCACTGTCAGTTCATACGGGTAAGCCACCTCCAGGATATCCCCCATGTTCCAGAGGAGGAAGGTTCCCGTGATCCTGTATGTGCCATCCGGCCCTGCTGTGGGTTCCATACCTCTTCTTCCTCGTATATTTTCCTTATATTTCTTTTCCACTGTCCCTGCTATTATAATATAAAATCCCGTTTTTGGAAATACAGATAAAAAAGCTTTTCTACCCCATCTGCCATCCTGGCGGGAGTGGCGTGGGCCGTCATGCCGTATAGTAAAACAGCCTCAAAATAAGAGTTTCCTCCCATTTCAAGGCCGTTTTGTTCGCTTTCCTTCCTGTCTCTTCCCGAGACTGCCCCGGAATCCATCCAGGACAATCCCGATTGCTATTCTTTCTCCTCCATCAGAGCAATAAAATCATTGGGAAGTATCGCCTTTGCCATTCCATCTTGATAGTCTTTTACATTTCTGGTAATAATGTAATCCATTTCTGTTTTTACTGCTGTCCTCTCAATAACCGCATCCTCATAGTCCCTAACCGCCGAGGCAAGTGCGCCCACACATTCCTCCCCTGTCACGGACAGTATCCCCATAAGGGAGTAAAGCTTTCCCATTACCTGCTTCGCCTGTTCTGTACTGTGCAGGCATTTCCTTATAAGGTAATAGATATCAGTAGCAGAGCTTGCTGTGATATACGCATCCACAACTTGATTTGCAGTCATAAGGAAAATCTTTTCCGCACTCTCCTTCCACGGTTCTCTGGATGTCATTGCATCGACAATCACATTTGTATCAACCAGAACTTTCATCTATTTTGCACCAAGCCTCTCCCTTTTTGCTCCCTCCGCATCTGCATCCATGGGAAGAATTCCAAATAAGGATTTTGCGGTTTCCACCCTGTCTTGATATGGGTTTATCAGCTTTGCCACTACCCTGCCATTCTTTGTGATAAAAATGTCTTCTGTTGCAGACAATGCCAGATATTTACCAAGATTATTTTTCAATTCGGTTGCTGTAACTGACATAACCCCCTCCTCTTCCTGTATTATTATATCTAAATTGTACGATTCTAGCAACATATTTAGCTAAAATATATTAGAACCCCTTTTTGGCTCTATTTAAAATATGCCACTCCGGACTCAAAGATCCGGATATCCTGCTCCCCGTAGATATTCATGGCAACAGCGCTGTCCCTTCTCTCAGAATGGGCCATCTTGCCGAAGCACCTTCCATCCGGGGAAGTGATCCCCTCGATGGCACAGTAGGAGCCATTGATATTATACTCTTCGTCCATGGATACATTGCCCTCCTGGTCGCAGTACTGGGTAGCCACCTGTCCCTCTTCAAAGAGTTTCTCCAGCCAGGCTTTCGGCGCCACAAAACGTCCCTCCCCGTGGGAGGCCGGATTGCAGTAGACCCCGCCCAGAATAGCACCCTGAAGCCAGGGGGACTTGTTGGACACTACCTTGGTGTACACCATCCTGGAGATATGGCGGTTGATGGTATTGAAGGTCAAGGTCGGGGAATCTTCCTGCTGTCCCGTGATCTCCCCATATGGCACCAGCCCCAGCTTCACCAGGGCCTGGAAGCCATTGCAGATCCCCAGGGCCAGGCCATCCCTCTCCTGAAGCAGCTTCGTGACAGCCTCCTTCATCTTCTCATTCTGGAAGGCCGTGGCGAAGAACTTGGCACTGCCATCCGGCTCATCTCCTGCGGAGAACCCTCCGGGGAACATAATGATCTGGGCCTGCCCGATGGCTTTTACAAACTCGTCCACGGACTGCCGGATATCCTCTGCACTCAGATTGCGGAACACCTTCGTGACCACATCTGCCCCTGCCCGCTCAAAGGCCTTGCGGCTGTCGTATTCGCAGTTGGTTCCCGGGAACACCGGGATAAACACGGTGGGCCTTGCCACCTTATGCCTGCACACGTAGACCCGGCTCGCCTGGTAGCTGGGACTTTCCACCGGCTCCCTGCCCTGCACGGCCCTGGTGGCAAAGACCTTCTCCAGCCTGGATGTCCAGGCGGCCAGGGCCTCCTCCAGGGGAATCTCCACGCTTTCTTCCCCTACGGCACCACTGCCTGGCCTGTGGTACACAAAAGCAGGCTTTTCTGTAACCGTTCCGATCTTCACCGCGTCATGGACCGCCGCAAGCACCGCATCCACCTTATCTGCCTTCACTTCTGCCAGGATATCCCCCAGGGCGTTCTCAAAGAGCGCCTCTGCCGTCACATCCCTGTCTATGGTCACGCCCAGCTTGTTGCCGAAGGCCATCTTGGACAGGGCGGCGGCCGCACCCCTGGCATCCAGGGCATAGGCAGAGACGATCACACCTTCCTCCATCAGTCCATGAATGGCTCCGTACAGTTCTGCCACGGCATCATATCTGGGGATATCATAGTCATCCTTCTTGATCTGGAAACGCACCAGCATATTGCCGGGCTTCTTCAGTTCCGGTGTGATTACCTGGCCGTATTTTGCCACATCCACCGCAAAAGATACCAGTGTGGGGGGCACGTCAATGTCATTGAAGGTGCCCGACATGCTGTCCTTGCCGCCGATGGAAGGCAGGCCGAAACCGATCTGGGCGTCATACGCTCCCAGCAGGGCTGCAAAAGGCTGGCTCCAGCGGGAAGGGTCCTCCGTCATCCTGCGGAAATACTCCTGGAAGGTGAACCGTATCCTGGTGAAATCCCCGCCGCAGGCCACGATCCTGGCCATGGACTCCACCACCGCATAGACAGCCCCGTGATAGGGACTCCAGGAGGACAGATACGGGTCAAAACCATATGCCATCATGGTCACGGTGTCCGTCCTGCCCTGCAGCACGGGCAGCTTCGCCACCATGGCCTGGGTCTCCGTCAGCTGATATTTTCCCCCGTAGGGCATGAGCACGCTGGCCGCACCGATGGAAGAGTCAAACATCTCCACCAGCCCCTTCTGGGAACATACATTCAAGTCGCCGAGCAGGGCAAGCCATGCCCCTTTCACATCCCCCTCCTGCAGCTTCTTCCCCACCCCAGGCACGGCCCATTTCTCGAAATAATTCTCCTTCTCGTCCGGGATATCCACCTTCACGGCAGTCTCCTGGTGGGCGCCGTTGGTATCCAGGAAGGCCCGCTTCAGGTCCACGATCTTCCTGCCCCTCCAGGTTAACACCAGGCGCGGTTCCTCTGTGACCACGGCCACAGCCACAGCTTCCAGGTTCTCCTGGGCCGCATATGTCAGAAACTGATCCACATTGCCGGGATCCACCACCACAGCCATGCGCTCCTGGGACTCGGAGATGGCCAGTTCCGTGCCGTCTAAACCTGCATATTTCTTGGGCACCTTGTCCAGGTCTACCTGAAGGCCGTCCGCCAGTTCCCCGATGGCAACGGACACACCGCCTGCCCCGAAGTCATTACACTTCTTGATGATGCGGCTGACCTCCTGCCGGCGGAACAACCTCTGGATCTTGCGCTCCGTGGGAGCATTTCCCTTCTGGACCTCAGCGCCGCAGGTCTCTATGGAACTCTCCGTATGTACTTTGGAGGATCCGGTGGCACCGCCACAGCCGTCACGGCCCGTACGGCCTCCCAGCAGGATGATCACATCCCCCGGATCGGAAGTCTCCCGGATCACGTTCCGCCTGGGTGCCGCACCCATGACTGCTCCGATTTCCATGCGCTTTGCCACATAGCCAGGATGGTAGATTTCCTTCACGAAACCCGTAGCCAGGCCAATCTGGTTACCGTAGGAAGAATAGCCATTGGCTGCTCCCCGTACCAGCTTCTTCTGGGACAACTTGCCTTTCATGGTCTCAGACACGGGAACAGTGGGATCAGCTGCCCCGGTCACGCGCATGGCCTGGTACACATATCCACGTCCGGACAAGGGATCCCGGATGGCGCCACCCAGACAGGTGGCCGCACCGCCGAAAGGCTCGATCTCCGTGGGATGGTTGTGGGTCTCGTTCTTGAAGAACACCAGCCACTCCTCCCGTTCCTTCCTGTCCCCGTAATCCATCTCCACCGGCACGATCACGGAGCAGGCATTGATCTCATCGGACTCCTCCATATCCTGGAGTTTCCCGTCTTTCTTCAGTTTCCGCATGGCCATAAGGGCCAGGTCCATCAGGCAGATGAACTTATCCTTCCTGCCCTGGAAGATCTCCTCCCTGGTGTCTAAGTAACTCTGGTAAGTGGTCTCTATGGGAGTCCGGTAATAGCCTTCCCCGAACTCCACCTTGGTCAGTTCCGTGGAGAAGGTAGTATGGCGGCAGTGGTCGGACCAGTAGGTATCCAGCACCCGGATCTCCGTCATGGAAGGATCCCGCTTCTCCTCCTCCCGGAAATACCTCTGGATATGCAGGAAATCCTGGAAGGTCATTGCCAGGCCCAGGGAATCATACAGACCCTTAAGGTCTTCCTCCCCCATGGCACAAAAACCATCCAACACAGCCACATCCCCCGGCTCTTCATACTCCGTGATCAACGTCTCAGGCTTTACCAGGCCTGTCAGTCTGGAATCCACCGGGTTGATGCAGTATCCCTTGATCTTTTCAAATTCTTCCTCTGTGATATCCCCCAGGATCAGATATGTCACGGCAGTGCGGATCACCGGCTCTTCCTTCTCATCCAGGAATCTGACACACTGGACGGCAGAATCTGCCCGCTGGTCGAACTGCCCTGGCAGGAATTCCACGGAGAATGCCCTTGCCCCTTCCGGCAGGGGCAGTTCCTCCCGGTATAGGTCATCCACCGGCGGTTCGGAGAAAACAGTCCTGCAGGCCCTCTCAAACACAGGATCCGAAATATTTTCCACATCGTAGCGGATGAGCACCCGCACGCCCTGGACCTGGATCCCCAGGTAGTTCTTCAACTCCTCATGCAGTTCCTTGGCTTTCACTGCAAAAGGCGCCTTTTTCTCCACATAGATACGTCTCACATTACCCATATCGTCTTAACCTCCTTGTCCGCATGGACGGACATTTCTGTTTCTTTCCTATCCTTCTGTTTGCTGTTTTTTGCTTGTACAATTGTCACGGCGCATCCAGTGATTTTAATATGTAGGCAATCTCCCGGTCCACGGTCTCTGCGGTAATGCCAATGGTCTGGGCGCAGATCTTCAGTCCCTCCAGTACGAACATAATGTTCCGGGCCATGCCCTTGCAGTCCTCACAGTAGAATTCCCCGCTCTCCACCCCTGTCTGGATCAGCATCTCCATAATCTTCACCGCGGAGTCAAACTGTTTCTTCAATACATTGTCCTTCTTCGTGGGATGGAATGCAAAGTAATATTCATAGATAGCCTGTGTCAGGGTATCCTCCTTGCGCAGTAACTCCTTCTTCTGCTCCTGCAAAAACAGAATCAAAATGTCTGCTGCCGTGGCATCCTCGTGGATGCTTCCTGAGAACACATCGTCCGCCTCCTCACTCTCCAGCTTCAACACCTCCAGGAAGATCTGGCTGGTACTGTCGAAATACAGATAGAGACCGCCCCTGCTGATGTCACAGGCCTCCACAATGTCTTTCATGGTGACTTTCTTAAAGCCCTTCTCCACGAAGACCTTTCTGGCTGTCTCCAGTATGAACTTCTTCTTCTGTACCGATTTTTCTCCCATGGCCATTCTCCTTCTCGGTCAAAATAGATTTCTTTTCGTGGCTTTGCCGCGGCAGACTTAAGGTTGCTACTCCATCTGAATGGATTTGTCCCAGTATTCGATGATCTTCTGCATCTGTTTCAGCACCAGGTAATAAATGTTCTCCTGCAACCCCTGGCTCCACAGATACCCTTTTGTCCTGCCCCCCAGCACATATTTGGACAGGATGCCCCGGAGCATATCCCAGTCCTTAAGATCCGCATTCTGAATGATCCTGCGCTCTTCCTCATGGGTCTTAATCCGGTTGCGGGTATAGACATAACGATAATTCTTATCCATCAGCGAAGACCTTGACATCTCCTTCACAAACCCCATCAATGTGGAATCGTACACCGGGAACTTCAAGGAATGTTCCGTAGACTCCGGATCCTGGTAATAGGTACTGCCAGTCTGTCCCGCATTTTTCTCCAGCCAGGGCAGATAGCGCCAAAAGGAAGCCGTCTCCTGCTTTAACTCCTCCACCAGCTGCTGCCTGTATTCCCAGTCTTGATCCATAAAACACACCACACCTTTCTGTTTTGACCGCATTTTTCCAAAACTGACACATATGTATTTTAATTTTATCATATTTTTATTAAATGTACAGTAGAAAATTATAGGCAACCTGTTGTATACTAGAGAAAAGCAGTAGCAGTTCAGTTCCCTGTCTGAACTGTTATGAAAAGCGTACCAAAATGTTCCTTAAGGATATGGGAACAAAAACCTTGCAAGGAGAAACAGAGCAATGGCTGGAATCACTTTGGAAAAAGAGAAAAGACTTTACCGCAGCGGGATGCCCATAAGCGCCCTGCACCTGATCACCCAGGGAAAGGTGGCTGCAGAGTATCCTGGCGGCTCCTATGTGCTGAAGAAAGGCGATGTCATCGGTGTGGGGGAACTGTGCTCAGAACTGCACTTCCTGGGCTATACCACCCTGGAGGAGACTTCCCTGCTGAACTTCTCTGCCAACACCATAGAATCCCTGGACAAGTTCCTGGAGAAGAACCTGGATCTCACCAGGCTGTTCCTGCGCTCCCTGTTCAAGCAGATCACCATTCTCTTAGGGCAGTGCTCCCTTTCGGAGATGTCTTGTATTGAATTGTACCAGAACCTTATGGAGGATTATCACCTCTACCATGAGTTAAGTGACCATTACCGCATCCCCTCCCACCCCCTGGAAGGTATCGAAGAAGTCACGGCCTATCTGGTCGAGGACTCTGACCCCTGGCTGAACGGTTATTACCAGGGACTGAAATCCTTCTATGCAGGGGAAGGGGCCAGGATGCTTGCAGAACTTCCCGGCATCTCTCTGGGCATGCTCAAAAAAGGCTGCCTGGATTTCCGGAAGGCCTATTCCATTCTGGACGAACAATTCCAGTACCGCTGCCAGGTCATGCCTTATTATTTCCGGCCCTCTGGCGGCGACCTGTTCGACATGTGTACAGCCCTCTACCACAGCCTGGGACAGACCAATGAAGATGCAGGCCGGCTCTACCAGAAAATTGACCGGATGATCCATACCCTGGAGAATGCCTATTCCCTGGACCAGGATGCCGTAGCCCTGCGAGTTGGCAATTTCCGCAGCAGCACTGCACAACCCATTTCCCCTGAGGCTCCCTCCGGGGATGCCCTGGCCAAACAGGAAGCAGAGGCTGCCAATGCCAGATGTGCCATTGCAGGCAGCTTAAACGCCATCTTGGATTTTGCACAGATGGATCCGGAGAAGAGCAAGACCTTCCGCAATCATGTGGCAAGCTACAAGGCACTGGGCGACAAAAATGCCATGGAGGACTCCGTCAACCGCCTGCGCAGACAATTGACAGAAGAATTCCATGACCTGTATGCCGCTGTATGTAAGCGTGCCCTAATAAGTTCCCAGATTTCTGCCCCGGTGAAGCTGTTTCTGTATTTTGGCGTGGTGGATGAAGAACTGGCCGGATTACAGAACTGCGAGACCCTGTACCGCCTGGCCCAGACCATGGAGGACAGTTCACAGTCCGGCTTCTATCCTTTCTACCACTGGCTGCAGGCTGTTTTCGACGGGGAGAAGGAACCCAGCCGCAATGAATTTGACGAGGATTACAATGTCTATCTGAACAAACAGAAAGCCATGGGCAACATCACGGCGGCACAGGCTTCCCTGATGCAGAATGATCCCATGTTCAAGATTGATTTTGAGCTGGAAAATATGTTCCGTCAGTCCAACAAGGTGACTTTCGGGCGCATCACTACCTACTGCCCTCTCTTCGCGGCTGAGAATGTGCTGAAGGACCTGGATGACTCCTATGTCACCCTGGCCAAGATCAACAGCGCCATTGAGACCGTCAGGACAGTGGATTATTCCGCTTATTACAGGGAAAGCCTGGATCTGGAACACATGGACACCATGGGTAAGGAGACCGTACACATGGAATTTCTGCCTGACGTTATCCTCATGCCCAATGCAGGAACCAGGGGCGTCATGTGGCAGGAGATTGAAGGCAAGAAACGGAACAGTCCTTCCCGGATGGTCTTCTCCATCTTCCATCTGGAGGATATCACCACCTCCCTGATCCGCCTCACCGGGGAATTCCGCTGGGAGATGTGCAAGCGGATCCAGGGTGCCCGCTGGAATGACGTGACGGAACGGTCCCTCACCAGTGAGTACTTTGACTATGTGCAGTTCTACCGCAAGAACCATGAACTCAGCGCCGAGGCCAAGGAGCGGCTCCACACCAGTCTCCAGCGGGCCAGGAACAGTTTCAAGGAAATGTTCGTCAGGGACTATATCCTGTGGGTCCTGTTCGAGGGGAACAATTCTCCCCGGCTGAACAAGGTTGCCAGGAGGATTCTTCTGACTTACTGTCCTTTCTCTGCAGAACTTTCCGTCAGCATGGAGCAGAATCCCCTGTTCTCAGAACTGCTGAGCCGCCAGAAAACCCTTAAGAGCCAGCGCTTGCACCACTTAAACATGATATGCCAGAAGCTGCGCAATGCCAATACCCCCATCCCGGCCTCCTTAGAGGCAGAGATCGCATATACCCGGGGCCAGCGGGAGAAGAAAAAACCTTGAAACGGGGCATTTGGGGCAGCCCTGTCTCAAGGGATGTCCTGACCCGTTTCCCCCTGCATCTTATCCATGAAGTTCATAAGGGCCGTGGGTTCTTCTTCCATCCGGGCCAGTGTATGGAAAGCTGACAGGAGCAGACGCTGCCTGCGGTAGCGGTTCATGTCCTGGGGCCTGTCCATATATAGCTTGAAGTGGTCTACCTGCCACACCAGCACATCTGCCAGGGTGTAACCTGCCACCTGGTACCTGCACAGGAACTCCCCATAGTCATGATAATAGGCCAGTTCCTGTAGCAGCCCCTCCGAGCGGGAGATCTCCTGCCACAGGGTCTCTCCATATGCCCTGTCCTCCCCCGCCTGCACAGACAGATCCAGGATATAGGCATGCAGGGTATCCAAAGCTGCCGCCAGTTGCCGTTCCTGGAATGTCTGCTCCAATGTCCGTTCTTCCACTTCCCCTGTCCTCCCTGTCCTTTCTGTCATTGTCCTTTCTCCTCCTGTTCCTGCAAATATCCCTCGGATGCAATAGTCAAATCTCGCGGGAATGAAAAAAGAACCTTGAAAACAACATCATTGTCTTTCAAGGTTCCCTCCACATAGCAGGGGAAGAGAGGATCGAACTCCCGTTTACGGTTTTGGAGACCGCCGCACTACCGCTGTACTATTCCCCTGTGTCAACTCACCGACAAAAGTTAGTATATCACATAAGACACCTCTTTGGCAAGTACTTTTTTATAAAGTTCAACTAAACAACCACTCCATGGCATCCTGCACGGTCTTCACACCTACTATCTCCATCCTGCTTTGCTTTGCACATTCTTTTACACACACAGCCGGAAGGATACAGACCTCAAATCCCAGCTTCTCTGCCTCTGCCACCCGCCAGGCTGCCATGCTCACGGCCCGCACCTCCCCAGATAGTCCCACTTCCCCGAAAGCCACCAGCTTCGGATTCAACTCCACATTCCGGAAGCTGGACAACACCGCAAGCACGATCCCCAGGTCAATGGCCGGCTCCAGGACTTTCATCCCACCGGTAATATTCACATAGGCATCGCAGGCGGCAAGCTGCACTCCGGATCTCTTTTCCAGCACTGCCATCAGCAGGTTCACCCGGTTAAAGTCCGTCCCTGTGGTCTGTCTTCTGGGAATCCCAAAATTGCTGTGGCACACCAGTGCCTGGATCTCCACCAGCAGAGGCCTGGTACCTTCCATGGTGCAGACCACCACGCAGCCACTGGCCTTCTCGGGCCTGCCGTTTAACATATACTCCGATGCGTTCTGCACTTCTGCCAGGCCTTGTTCCCGCATCTCAAAGACACCGATCTCATTGGTGGACCCGAAACGGTTCTTCACTCCCCGCAGGATCCGGTAGGAGGCATGCCTGTCCCCCTCAAAATACAGCACGGCATCCACCATGTGTTCCAGCACCCTGGGACCAGCCACAGTTCCCTCCTTGGTCACATGGCCCACGATCAGCACGGATACCCCCAGGCCTTTTGCAAGCTGGAGCAGGATTCCTGTGGTCTCCCGCACCTGGGATATGCTGCCCGGCGCCGCAGACACGGTCTCGCTGTACATGGTCTGAATGGAATCTATGACCACTACCTCTGGCATATGGCTTCGGATGACCTCCGTGATCTCATTTAAATTCGTCTCACACAGCAAGGTCATGTTCCTGGAAAAATCCCCAATCCGGTCTGCCCGCATCCTGATCTGGGTGAGGGACTCTTCCCCGGATATATACAGCACCTTCCTCCCTACAGACGAAAGGGTACGGCATACCTGCAACAGCAGGGTGGACTTGCCAATGCCAGGATCCCCTCCCACCAGGGTCAAGGATCCCTGTACAATGCCGCCACCCAGCACCCGGTCAAGTTCTCCCATGCCAGTAGCCAGCCTGTCCTCCTTACGGATCACCACATCCGAAAGCACGCTGGGCTCCCGTCTTCTCAGTCTGCGCCCTTCCGGCAGGACACCTGCCCCTTTTGTGTAGGAAGCCTTGCTCACAGCCTCCTCCACAAAAGTATTCCACTCCCTGCATCCAGGACATTGTCCCATCCATTTTGCAGACTCATATCCGCAGTTCTGACAGAAAAATATCGTTCCTGACTTGCCCTTCGCCATGCCCGTCAGCTCTTCACGACCTTCACAGGCACTTCCCCTGTGGTCTCCAGTTCCACACTTAAGGAGAGCTTACCGCCCAGGCCTGTCTTCATGATACCGGTATTCTTCCCGCCTACAATCACTTCATATTCCGTATCGTCCGTCAGCCCTATGGTAATCTGGGCATCCTTGTCGCCCTCCACCACGAACTCCACACCGTCTTCCTTCTCCACAAAGTGAAGGACACTGGTACCTGGGACAGATTCATAGAGAAACATCCCGTTCTTCTCCAGCTTCGTGATCTCCCCGTAGGTCTTCACCTTCAGCAGGTCACCTGCGTGTTCATAGTCTTCCACTTTTGCCTTCTTCGTCAGCTTGTGATTGCCGAAACTGATCGCTCCGTCCGCTTCGCTGCGGAGCAGTTCTTCCACAACTGCCATGTAGATACCTCCTTGTCCGCTTCCTGGCGGACTCCCTTTATGTGCATTTCAACGGCTACGGAATGATTGCCATTCTATAGGTTCCCTCTTTGTCCTTCTCTTTCATTATAGTATAAAACGCCCCTGTGCGCCACAGCTTTTTCAAGTTTTTTCCTTCACGGTAAAAGTCACCTTATCATTCTTGAATCCTGCCGTCACTGTGTCCCCTGGCTGTATCTTCTTCCACAGAATCTCCTCTGCCAGGGAATCTTCCACCACAGACTGGATAGCCCGTTTCAAAGGTCTGGCCCCCATCTTGTTGTCCGCATACTTCTCCACGATGTGTTCCTTCAAGGCAGCCGTGAACTTCAAGTGTATATCCATCTGCTCCTCACATCGCTTATACAGATTGGAAGCCAGGAGATTGACTATGGCAGTCATATCAGCTTTCCCAAGCTGGTGGAACACGATGATGTCATCAATACGGTTGATGAACTCCGGCTTAAAGCTTCTCTTGATCTCTTCCATGACCCCGGATTTCATCTTCTCATAATCCTGTTTCGGATTCCCTGCGGCAGCAAATCCCAGGTTCTTGGGATCTACGATCCGCTGGGCGCCTGCATTGGAGGTCATGATCAGTATGGTATTCTTGAAGCTCACCTTCCGGCCTTTGGAATCAGTGATATGGCCATCGTCCAGCACCTGGAGCAGAATATTGAACACGTCCGGATGTGCTTTCTCAATCTCATCAAACAGCACTACAGAATACGGGTTCCTGCGGATCTTCTCACTGAGCTGGCCGCCCTCTTCGAATCCCACATAACCAGGCGGCGAGCCAATCATCTTGGACACAGAATGTCCCTCCATATACTCTGACATGTCCACACGGATAATGGCTTCCTCGGAGCCGAACATGGCCTCTGCCAATGCCTTGGACAATTCTGTCTTCCCCACGCCGGTAGGACCCAGGAACAGGAAGGATCCGATAGGACGCCGGGGATCCTTCAGTCCCACCCTGCCTCTGCGCATGGCCCTGGCCACAGCCGTCACAGCCTCCTCCTGGCCAATCACCCGTTTGTGCAGGACACTCTCCAGCTTCAGCAGTCTCTCACTCTCTTTCTGGGCCAGTTTGGTCACAGGGATCCTGGTCCACATGGCCACCACATCTGCGATCTCATTCTCCCCAATGGTATAGCGCCTGTCGGTCTCCCGGTTCTCTGCCCGCTTCCGCATCCGCTCTGCCTTCTTCACCAGGTCATCCTGGTTCCTTTTGATCTCTGCCGCCTGGGAAAATGCCTCCATACGGATGGAACGCTCAATCTGGAGATCCATCTTCTTGATCTGTTCCAGCAGTTCCTTCTGCTTATCCGGCATATCCATGGAACGCAGCCTGGCACTGGCCGCCGCTTCATCGATAAGGTCAATGGCCTTGTCCGGCAGGTTCCTGTCATTGATGTAGCGGCCCGACAGCCGCACTGCTGCTTCCACGGCCTGGGAAGTGATAGTCACCTGGTGGTGTTCCTCATATTTTCCCTTGATTCCCTCCAGGATCCGGATCGCCTCCTCCTGGGTGGGTTCTTCCACGTTCACGGGCTGGAAACGGCGCTCCAGGGCAGCATCCTTCTCAATATACTTGCGATACTCCACAATGGTAGTGGCGCCAATCATCTGCAGTTCCCCCCGGGCCAGGGAGGGCTTCAGGATATTGGAGGCATCGATGGCCCCCTCTGCACCGCCTGCCCCGATCAAAGTGTGCAGTTCATCCAGGAACAGTACCACATTGCCATCCTCTATAACCTCCTTGATGACCCGTTTGATCCGCTCCTCGAATTCCCCACGGTATTTGCTGCCTGCCACCATCCCGGACAGATCCAGTGTAAGAACCCTCTTATTCTTCACGGTAAAAGGCACCTTGCCTTCCACAATACGCAGGGCCAGGCCTTCCACCACCGCCGTCTTGCCCACGCCAGGTTCCCCGATCAGGCAGGGATTGTTCTTGGTACGCCTGCTCAAGATCTGGATCAGGCGCTGTATCTCATTCTCCCTGCCAATGACAGGATCCAGCCTGCCCTCCCTGGCCAGGGCAGTCAAATCCCTACTGTACTGGGCAAGGGCTGAGGGCTTGCCCCTGCCAGAGGGCTTTCTCCCCAGGTCTTCCTTGTAGAGATTACCGTCCTGGCCGATGGCAATCAAGGTATCCACATAGATCTTCTGAATGTTCACCCCCAGGGTATTCAGCAGCCGCACTGCCACATTCTCCCCTTCCTTGATCAGCGCCATCAGAATATGCTCCGTCCCGGTCTCCTTCTGGCCAAACCGGGCTGCCTGTACATGGGACTCTTCCAGTACCTTTATGGCCCTGGGGGAATACTCCTCCCGTTCCTTCAGAAAGACACCATTGTCAAAGGCGATCAGTTCCCGCACCATATCCAGCACCTGGTCCAGTTCCACGCCATTGTCCGTAAGCACCCTGTGGGCAACACCCGTCTGCTCTTTCAGAAGGCCCGCAAGAATGTGTTCCGTTCCCACGTAGCCCTGTTTTAGGCCCCTGGCATACCTGGAAGCAAGATGCAGTGCTTCTTTTGCTTTATTCGTAAACTGTGGTTGCATATTTATACCCCCGTGCCCGCTTCAGCGGGCATACCAATCAATATTTGAAAATTTATTTTCAAACTTTTTACACCTCCCTGTGTGCTGAAAGAGGGATGTCTGCACACCCTCCCCGGCACATACCAATCCATATTCTTCCCTTTCTCTACCGGTAATCTTCATAGATCTCCTCAATCAGTTCATGTATCTCTTCTTTTGAAATGTTCCTGCAGCTGCTCTTGGCCAGGATGACCTGCAGTTCCTTCTTCAGTTCCGCAAGGGTCCGCATCCTGTCCACATCCACCGCAATCACGGCACCCTTACGTCTATCCACCTTCACAAAACCCTCCTGCTTCAAGACTGTATAGGCCTTGTTCACCGTATGCATATTGATGCCGATGGCATCTGCAAGCTGACGTACACTTGGCAGGGAATCCCCCTCCTGGTACTGGGAGGTTGCTATTCCCATAATGATCTGGTTCCGCACCTGCAGATACAGGGCTTCCTCACTGTTAAAATCTATCTCTATGATCATACGCTGCCCTTTCCACAAAAATGCCTGACAAGCATTATGTGACATTTATCATATATCAGCCCGTCTTGCGTGTCAACCCATAAACCCTGCCAGGACAAGGGAGCAAGTGACGTTACTGCTCAGCCAGCACCATGGGTTAAGGGGATACCATGGGTTAAGGGGATACCATGGGTTAAGGGGATACCATGGGTTAAGGGGATA
>CAJUGH010000014.1:54318-54495 GCA_910586215.1 uncultured Acetatifactor sp.
CCCATAAAGAATATCCCCTTCCCACCTGTGCTATACAATCCTTATAAAATCTTCATTCCGTTCACACTTCCAGGCATGTCGGCAAAGCCGGCACAAACAATTCGCACGGAATCTTCGATCCAACGGAATCTTCGATCCAACGGAATCTTCGATCCAACGGAATCTTCGATCCAACGG
>CAJUGH010000014.1:54595-97279 GCA_910586215.1 uncultured Acetatifactor sp.
AATCTTCGATTCCGGGAAAAACACTGCACTTGCGTTTTTCCGTGTGAGAGAGGCGCTATTTTGCGCCGTAGAATTTCTTAGACGACGTTTTTGGCGTCTTAGAAATTCTTCTCACACTTCTCCGTCCTGGTTCAGGAAGTCAAACTCGAATTCATCCTCGTCCTCTGCCATAAAATTCCTGGACTGCCATCCCTGGTCATCCGTTCTTGGTCTGGGGCGGGTTCCCTGGGGTACTCCCCCTGGCCTCATCCCCTGGCCATTTCCCTGGGGTGTTCCCCCCGGCCTTGTTCCCTGGCCATTTCCCTGGGGGCGGGTTCCCTGGGGTGCTCCCCCCGGCCTCATCCCCTGGCCATTTCCCTGGGGACGGCTTCCCTGGGGTGTTCCCCCCGGCCTCATCCCCTGGCCATTTCCCTGGGGACGGCTTCCCTGGGGTGCTCCCCCCGGCCTCATCCCCTGGCCATTTCCCTGGGGACGGCTTCCCTGGGATACTCCCCCCGGCCTTGTTCCCTGGCCATTTCCCTGGGGACGGCTTCCCTGGGGTGTTCCCCCCGGCCTTGTTCCCTGGCTGCCCCCTGCCGGCCTTGTCCCACGGGAAGCCCCTGATGGTCTGGTGCCACTGCCCCCCTGGGTTGACCGCTGCCCGGTTCTGCTGCCCTCTGTCCGTTCAGCCCCCACAGACTGCATGACCCGCCTGGTGCCCTGACCACCTGCTGCTGTCCGGCGCCTGTTCAAGGTCTCATTTTCTACTTCATTGAAATAGGCAGAGTCTGCCATATCCTTGATCTTGAATACCAGGAATGCAATGACACCGCCTGCTGCCACCAGGAAGATCACCAGCAGGATAATGATGATCTTCTGGGTGGTGCTTCCTGCCCCAGCGTTCGCCCCTCCTTCCTGTTCCCGTTTGATCAGTTCCAGGACCCCATCAATACCCCATGCATCATGCTGTCCATTTTCATTCACAGAGTTCATGTCCATAAGCCACCACTGTCCCTGCTCCATTACAACATCATATGGTTTCTGCGGATCGGGTGTAGGTGTAGGCTCCTGTGTTGGTTCTGGTGTCGGGTCCGGCTCCTGGGTAGGCTCTACATAGGGAGTGGGGGGTTCCGAAAGTTCCAGGAAATCTTCCCGTATAAAGCCTGTAATCTCTTTGCCATTGTCTGTAAAGTTTACCTGGTACCAGGCCTTCCCACTGGAATCCGCAGGCGCCTGTCCATTGACTGTCACCACCAGGCCATTTGCCGCGGAACCTACGATCTGTCCATTGGTAGAGGGCATATTGCGCACACGGACGGACTGGTTGCTCTTCACCGTGGCACTGACAGGATTCAAGACTGTCACATCCGCAGATGTCACATTTGGCGCCTGGGTCTGTGCGGGAGGTGGCGTAGGCGTGGCTGCCGTTCCGCCTCCATTGGGAGTCGGAGTAGGCGTGGCTGCCGTCCCACCCCCTACAGCGGGCAGGGAAGATTCCTCAGGAGGCGTAGTGCCATCGGTGATCTGTACCATATCCCCACGGATATACCCCAGTGTATTGGAGTCCACAAATATCTGGTACCAGGTATACCCATCACTGCCCTTTACCTGGCTCCTAATGGAGATTACCTTGTCCTTCTCTGCACTGGCTATGGCTTCACTGTTTTTATCAGGGGAACGCCTGATATTCGCGGTAGTAGTCACCTTAGCCGCACTCTCCGCATGGCTCACCATGGCAAAAGGCTCCTGGAACAGCACCAGGAACAGAACCATTGCCAGAGTCAAGAGTCCTCTCTGTACCATGCCTCCTGCGGATATCTTCCATTTCCGGGTTTCTTTCGTCCTCTTCATACACTCTTCCTTCCTCCGCAAGGGTTCTCCAGATCAGTTCTCTCCTCGCATGAACCGTCTCTGGCCTTCCTCGCGTTCCTCATTTTTGCCATATACCTGCATGTTCTTCGCTTTGCGCAACATCTCCCTCTGTTTCTCCTCCAGCATCTGGTGAGCTTTCATCTCACATTCCGAGCAGAACTGTCCGTAACGGATGGACTTGCCGCATAGGTCACAGCGCAGGAACGCCTTGGAACCTTCCGCAATCTCCAGTCTGCCGTCCCGCAGAAGCTTACGGATGCTGCGTTGGGACACCCCTACCGCTTTTTCGATCTCTGCCGCAGTGGCACCCCTGTGCTCTTCCAGATAAGTCCTGGCCTTCCCGTAATCATCCAGGGCCATCTCTCCGCAGGTCTCACACTGATATTCCCCTACCCCTTTAAATACCATCACTCCGCCACATTTTGTACATGTTGTCGGGATATTATACTGGTCTGCCTGTATGATGCTTGCAATGTCTTCCATTCCCTTATATGCCTCCCGTACCTGTCTTTTTCCCACTATCCCATTTATACTTCATCAATGGCTTTCCCTATGTCATGCCGCATATACTGATTGGCAAAAGATACCCAGCCAGTAGCTTCATAAGCCTTGGTGCGGGCCTCCTTCAGCGTATTCCCCTTGGCTGTAATCCCCAGCACCCGCCCGCCATTGGTGACAATACGTCCCTGGTCATCCAGTCTGCTTCCCGCATGGAAACAGTAGTAATCTTCTTTCCCCTCAAAATGTTCCAGCCCTGTAATCTCAAATCCTTTCTCATAGGCCACCGGGTACCCTTCGCTGGCCAGCACAACACATACGGCTGCATTGTCCTCGAACTGCAGGTCCACCTGGTCCAAGGTACCGTCAATACAGGCATCCACCACATCACAGATATCATTCTTCATCCTGCAGAGTACCACCTGGGCTTCCGGGTCTCCGAACCTGGCATTGTACTCCAGTACCTTAGGTCCCTCCCCTGTCAGCATCAGCCCGAAGAAAATGACCCCCTTGAACGCCCTGCCTTCAGCCGCCATGGCATCCACCGTAGGCTGATAGATATATTTCCGGCAGAAAGCGTCCACCTCCTGCGTATAAAAAGGACTGGGGGAGAAATTCCCCATACCGCCTGTATTCAAGCCCTGGTCCCCGTCTTTTGCACGCTTGTGATCCTGGGCGGAAGTCATGGGTTTTACCGTCTTCCCGTCCACAAAAGCCAGCACGGACACCTCCCGTCCTGTCATGAATTCCTCGATCACCATCCGGTTCCCGGCACTACCGAAATGCTTATCCTGCATGATCTCCTTCACCCCGGCTTTTGCCTCTTCCAGGGTATTGCAGATCAGCACTCCCTTGCCCAGGGCCAGCCCGTCTGCCTTCAGCACAATGGGCATGGGTGCCTGCTCCAGGTAAGCCAGGGCCTTTTCGGGATCCTCGAAGGTCTCATAGGCCGCCGTGGGAATGTGGTACTTCTTCATCAGATCCTTGGAGAATGCCTTACTCCCTTCCAGGATAGCCGCCTTCCTGTCCGGTCCGAACACCCGGAAACCCGCCTCCAGCAGTACATCCACCAGCCCCCCTACCAGGGGGTCATCCGGCGCCACAAACACCAGATCCACTGCCTTTTCCCTGGCATATGCCACAATCCTGTCAAATTCCATGACACCAATGGCAGGGTCACACTCTGCAATCTGGGCGATTCCTGCATTGCCGGGCACACAATAGAGCTGATCCACCCTGCTACTCTTCTTCATGCTGACCGCAATGGCATGTTCCCTTCCGCCGCCGCCTACTATCAGAACCTTCATCTCGTTCTCCTTACCTTTCCGTCCACAATCTGGATCCTGTCATTTGCGATATCGTCAATGGCCTGGGGTAACAGAATCCATTCTGCCTGTTCCATGACACGGCACTGCAGGACTTCAGGCGTGTCATCCTCCTCCACACACACCGCCTTCTGGGCGATAATGGGACCTTCATCCATACCTTCGTTCACGAAATGTACCGTAGCCCCTGTCACCTTCACCCCGCGCTCCAGGACTTTCTCATGTACCTTAAGGCCATAATACCCCACACCACAGAAGGAAGGAATCAAGGAGGGATGGATATTCACGATCCGCCCGGAGAAGTGTTCCACCATGGCAGGGGGGATCCGCACCAGAAAACCTGCCAGGACCACCAGGTCAGGGGCCAGGCTGCATATCTTATCTGTAAACGCCTCGTTGAAGGCCTCCCTGTCCCTGTACGCCTTCGGAGAGATACACAGGCCGGGGATCCCTCTCTTTCCGGCCCGCTCCAGGGCTTTTGCCCCGGCGTTATTGCTGATCACAGCCAGAATCTCTGTGTTGGTAATCTTCCCTGCGTCCAAGCTGTCCAGGATCGCCTGGAGATTGGTCCCGCCGCCGGATACACAGACCACGATCTTCAGCATAAGGTAACCCCCTTCTCCCCGGTCCTGCAGCGGCCCACCACATAGGGAGTCTCCCCGGCAGCCCTGGCCGCCTCCAGCACCTTATCCACATCTGCCGGATCCACTGCCAGGACCATGCCAAGCCCCATATTGTAGGTATTGTACATCATCTGTTCCTCAATGCCGCCCTTTTCCTGGAGCAGCTTGAAGATAGCAGGCACCTCATAGCTGTCCTTCTCCACCTGGGCATGGATTCCTTCCGGAAGCATCCTGGGAATATTCTCATAGAACCCGCCTCCCGTGATATGGCTGCAGCCCTTCACAGTGACACCTGCCTGGCGGATGGCCCGCAGTGCCTTCACATAGATCCTGGTGGGCGTAAGCAGGGTATCCCCCAGGGTGGCTCCCAACTCCTCATAATAGGTGTCCAGGCTCTCCCTTGTCATGTCAAATACTTTCCGCACCAGGGAGAAGCCATTGGAATGGACGCCGGAGGAAGCCAGTCCCACCAGCACATCCCCCTCCTGGATCTCCTGCCCGGTGATCATATCCTTCTCATCCACCAATCCAACGGCAAAACCGGCCAGGTCATACTCGTCCTCCGGCATGAGCCCTGGATGCTCCGCAGTCTCACCGCCTACCAGGGCAGCCCCTGCCTGCCTGCAGCCCTCGGCCACGCCCTTCACAATAGCAGCAATCTTCTCCGGATAGTTCTTGCCGCAGGCTATGTAATCCAGGAAAAACAACGGTTCCCCCCCTGCACACACCACATCATTCACACACATGGCCACACAGTCAATCCCCACCGTATCATGACGGTCCAACAGAAAAGCCAGCTTGATCTTGGTTCCCACACCGTCCGTACCGGACAGCAGCATGGGCTTTTCCATGCCTTTGACAGCTTCCATGGAAAAAGCACCGGCAAAACCGCCGATTCCACCCAGTACCTCTGGCCGCATGGTTCCCTTTACATACTGCTTCATCAGTTCCACCGACTTATATCCGGCCTCAATGTCCACTCCTGCCTTCTTGTAATCCATCTTCATACCCCCACACCCGCTTCACCGGGCATATGCATTATTATCTGTATTCTTTTTGTATCCCAGGCTGTCACAGATATACTATACCAGGAACGCCGCCGGGCCTTGGTCCTGCAGCTTCTCGTCCTTCTTCATCACCTGTTCCCGCAGCTTTGCGCTGTATGCTTTCAGTCTCCCCAGCAGTTCCGGGTCTGATGTGGCCAATATCTTCGCTGCCAGCAGTCCCGCATTGGCTCCGCCTCCTATGGCCACTGTGGCCACCGGAATGCCGGAAGGCATCTGTACGATGGAGTACAGGGAATCCCGTCCCCCCAGGGAAGTGGTGTGCATGGGAACCCCAATTACCGGCATGGGAAAGATGGCGGCACACATGCCCGGCAGGTGGGCCGCCATGCCCGCTCCCGCAATGATCACCTTGAACCCTTTCTCCTCCGCACTCTTCGCATACTCAAAGAACACATCCGGCTCCCTGTGTGCGCTGATGATCCGCATCTCATATGATATTCCAAGTTCCTCCAATATATCGGCAGCTTTCGCCATCACCTTCATATCGGAATCACTTCCCATCACTATACCAACTTTCGCCATGTCTACTCCTATCTGCCCGGCGGGCAAGTGTCTTACTATTTCCCCAGTATCATTTCCATAGCATCCCGGCTGTATGTCCATCCTATCAGAATCTGTCATCCTTCGTAGAAAAAGCACGCTCCTGGTATCAGTGTACTAAAACTAGCGCTTCTATGCAAGCCCAAAATCATTCTAAACCGCAAATCTTAAAGTAACAGTTCAGCCAGTCCCTACAGTGTCCGTTCCGTTTCCTGTCTGAACGGTTGCGTTTGTGGGCTACTGTTCCTCCGTTCCCAGCAACAGGTACACTCAAGTTTGTCACACAGAAGCCTCGTGAAACGCCTCATTGAGCACCTCACAGCCAGGCAGGACAAACCGGCCTTCCCTTATAATCACAATGCTGGTGCCATCCTTTTTCACGGCAGTCAGCTCCCCCAGTTCATCATACGGAATCGTAATGTCCGTATGGCAGTTATAATATGCCTTTGCAGGATTCTCCTTCCTGAGGGCCGCCACCTCATTCTCCCTGGCTACAATCTCTTTCCCGTCAGGATTGTATACCTTCACATCCTCTACATGGCTGTAGCAGGTATCCCCCACGGCAAAATGGGGCCCCATCTTCTCCGCAATGAGAATGGGCAGCTTATCCTCCACCCCCAGGCGCCTGGCAGCCACATAGGCTGTGGTATTGGTCCCAATGGCAAATTCCCCAAGGGGCAGGGTATCCTGGCGAAACAGAATGTTCTCCCGGATAAACCTGCGGTTCTCCTGGTCCTCCTCAAAATTGCCGCAATTGTAATCCCGGATCATGCCATCCTCAAAAGCAATGGACAAATCCCGGTACTCCAGGCCGTCCAGGTATACCTTTGTCACATGGAGCACCCCTTCTGTCCCTTTCAGCACCGGGGAAGTGAAGACCTCTCCCACGGGAATGTTCACATCTGCCACACAGTTCTCGAAGATGGTCTCCTTTTCCGGATCCTTCAGCTTCCACAGGTTCACCTTCAAATCCGTGCGGTTCTTCCCGCATCCCCTGATCTGGCAGTAATCTGCCTGGTCCAGGGCATCTATCAGAGTCTGCTGTACCCTGCGGTAGAGCATATAATCCAGGGTGTTGATCCGGATGGTCTCTGCGAAAAGTTCCCGGAACACTTCCCCCACCTCCGGCACAGGAAAAGCAATGATGGTGAAACTGCGCTCCTCCTCTTTGATATACTCCCTGCGCAATGCCCCCATCCGGGATCTGTACTCCACCCAGAGCTTCTCCTGATCCGGGGACAGGCACAGGGCTTCCTTCTTCGTCACTGGCTGGAAATCTGCCTCTCCAAAGGTCTCCACCACTGCCGGTCCAGCCATGCCTGCCGCCTGCTGCTTTAGGTTTTCGTAGGCAGTCCTGGTCACTTCCAGTTTGCGGTTCACATAATTTCTATCCAGGAACAGGGCCTTGTCATCCTTGTGGTCAAAGTCATACTGTCTGTTGGGAATCCCCCCGTAAAAGCCGCTTCTCGACAATCCCGGCAGATGCAGGGCACTTGCCGCCGCACGGGAAACCGTGGGACGCAGCCCCATAGCCTCAAAATTCCCTATGGCCCGGCGCATCATGCGCTCAAAGCCCAGCCGGTAGTGCAGATCCACCGTCTTCTTCCCTGCCAGGTTCTTGCCAGTCACCTCAAATCCCAGGCGGTACCCCTCTGTGTAAGTATCTGCCATGGTGGCGATGGTCTCCTCCGGCAGTCCGGCCAGGAAACGTGCCGTCTCCAGTTCATTTTCACTGACATATTCCCCATATGCGTAGAGGTACCGCACATCCGACAGGTCGCTGAGACAGATCCTGTCTGCCGCAAAGCAGTTCTCCGGACACAGACTCTCTTCCATGCCTTCCCGCACTGCCACATCCGTGTAATCACTGACAAACCAGTAGAGAATCCCACGGATCTCCTCGCCCTTTGGCAGCTTCCCTGTCTCCTGCAGGGCACAGGCATATGCCCCATACACTTCCACGAACAGTTCCATGCGGATCACCACATCCTCCAGCTTTCCCTCATAGACAAAGCCAATGAGGCTGCGCATCTCCGCATAGAGGAAGCACAACAGGGCGCCATGCTCCTCCCCAAGCTTTCCCACCGCCACAGACGGGTTGCCATAACTCTCCTCATATTGTCCTGGCAGGATATCTGCATACAATGCGTGGTTACGCTCCCCAAGTTCTGCCAGGGAGGCCTTCTCCTGTCCTCCCCCTGCCAGGAAATTCCTGGTGTCATCCATAAGCAGCAGGAAACGGGCCACTGTGGCAAAATATACCTCAAAAGCAGGCGCCCCCATATGCTCCCCTGCTATCTCCAGGATCCGGTCACGCACCAGGGCATACCGCTCTTCCAGGAACTCTTCCCGGATCCCCTCCCCAGGTTCACTGCCCTCCTGCGGCTTATTCCCTTTCACTGTACTTTCTCCCAGCCCTTCCACTTCCACCTTGTCCTCCAGCTTCCTACTTGCATACTCCGTCATCACCCGTTCACCCCCATATACAGAATCAAGCCCACCAGCCCCAGCACCACCAGGTTCAGCACCACCCCCAGCACCGGGAACAGCCTGTAATATGTCTTATCCCGGACCGTTATCACGCCCAGGTACAGGCCAGCCAGGGCGTACAGGGTGGCAAGTATTCCCGTGAAGCCATAACCTGTCCTGGCCATCCCCCCATCCCTGTAGGACAGGAAGATCACCGCCCCCAGGGATACCAGGCCGATGACCCCCAGCACCGTGGACATCATTGCCCGGTTGGAATGCTTCTTATTGGTAAATATATATCCTTTTCTTTTCCTCATATCCTTCTATCTTTACAAACAAATGGTCTTTGCAGACAAACCGCCTCTGCGTATTCTGACACCACTGCCACAAAACTCTAAAAGGGCACTCCCCTTAGGAAATGCCCATGATCTGCCCCTCCTGGTCAGAATAGGATCTTTGACTTGCCAGAGATCAGCTTCCCACCTGCCACCATCAGCAAAATACCGGACACAATCCCTACCACCAGTACCACCACACCTACTGCAATATTGGCTGCTCCTGCACCCTTCATGATCTTATACACCTTCTGCTCCATGTCCTTACCTCCTTGCTGTCCAGTCATACTCCACCTCATTCATATAGATACACCGTGCCAGTTCCGGCTGCCTTTTCTGCCGGCCCCCATTCCCCAGCGTCATGCCCCATATGTCTCATAGTACTTGTCAATCGCTGCCTTCCTTGTATCGTCAATGTATACCTGCCCCTTGTAGGGTCTGTTGTACAAGTACTCCACCACCTCCTGCATGGTCACAATGGCGGCAGCATCGAATCCGTACTTCTGCCGGATCTCTTCCAGGGCACCTGCTTTCCCTCCCAGCCCTTTTTCCATGCGGTCCAGGGATACCATCAGTCCCTTGATCCCCACATCTGCCTGGGCCTTTAGGATGGGATATGTCTCCTCAATGGACTTGCCCGAGGTAGTCACATCCTCGATGATTACCACCCTGTCCCCATCCTGCAGGCTGCTGCCCAGGAGGATCCCCGTGTCCCCGTGGTCCTTGACCTCCTTGCGGTTGGAACAATAACGGATCTCCCTGCCATACAGACGGCTGTAGGCGATAACCGTGGCTACACTCAAGGGAATCCCTTTATAGGCAGGCCCGAACAGTACATCGAAGTCATCCCCGTAATTGTCATGGATGGCCTTCGCGTAATATTCCCCCAGCTTCTGGAGCTGGGCACCTGTGACATAGGCCCCTGCATTCATGAAGAAAGGAGATTTCCTGCCGCTCTTCAAAGTAAATTCACCAAATTTCAACACCTGGCTGTCCACCATGAACCCGATAAATTCCTGCTTGTACTGTTCCATCCTGTTAAGCCCTCCTGTTGTCAAGGTTTATAAGGCATCTTCCTCTTAGATCCTTCCCATAATATCATAATTTCTACCATGATTCAATTATATTTGGGCAGATTTATTTCCCCGCAATTCCTTTGGCGTCATCCCATATTTTTTCTTCATCATCTTCGTCATCTGGCAGTTGTCTGTGAAACCGCACATTTGCGCAATATCCGTACAGGTATAATCCGTGGTCTGCAGGAGGCGCCTGGCCCCCTCCAGACGCAGGTTCATCAGGTAATGGCGGGGAAATTCCCCGAATTTCTCTGCAAACAGATGGCGGAACCTGTCCCTGCTGTATCCGCACATTTCTGCCAGTTCCCCCACTGACACTTGCTGCATGCAGTTCTCTTCCAGGTACTGCCTGCAATACTCCAGGTTCTGCACACTTCCTTGACTTTTGTGGTTCCTCTGCCCCAGCCGCACCAGTATCTCCCGGATCCGTATGGAGATGATCCCTTCATATCCCCATTCCTGCTCTTTCATCTCCCGCACAATGTCGCGGAACAGGGGGCGCAGTATCCCCATATCCCTCCACAGCCCATCCCCCAAGGTAAGATTTGGGGACTCCAATCCCAAAAATACCACCTTCCCATCGCCAGAATGCCGTTCGCCATGTACCGTTCCCCTCCGGGCCAGCAGGACGCTGGCAGGCGCAATCCCATATTCCATGTCCCCAATGTCTGCCACCCCCCTGGTTCCCTCCTCATAGAACACAAGTTCATGGCACTCATGCCGGTGTGGCTTGATATATGCTTCCCTTCCCCTTTCCTGTCTATGACAGAACACAAGTTTATCCATATGCATGGCTCCTTTCAAATCTTTTTAGCCTGTTGATACAATTTTTCTGCCCTGTTTGCCCTTTCCACTCCCCGGATGATGCGGTATACTGTATCCTGTCATACCTATCCGGAATCGGAAATCGAGCTGGGGAGATTTCTTCCCCTACTCGCTGAACACGGCAATGGCCAGATGGGAGTGCAGGCACTCCCGCCAGGCCATTGCCCGCACAAAAAGCACTGCCTGTCGTGTCACGGTGGGCAGCCGGTACAAATAAGGAGGAATCCCATGACGACTATGACCCCCCAGTATATCCATAACCTGAATGTCCCCGCCGGGGCAGTGGATGTGGTGATCGACACGGACACTTTCAATGAGATCGATGACCAGTTCGCCATTGCCTACCTGCTGGCCTCTTCCCACAGGCTGCACCTGCAGGCCCTGTATGCCGCCCCCTTTTTCAACAGTCATTCCAGTTCCCCGGAGGACGGCATGGAGAAAAGCCATGAGGAGATCCTCCGGCTGCTGGAACTGACTGGACGGCAGGATCTTGTCCCTGTCACTTACAAAGGCTCCCGGACCTATCTGCCGGACGAGTCAACCCCCGTCCCTTCCGATGCTGCCAGGGATCTGGTCATCCGGGCCTGTGCCCACTCCCCGGAACAACCCCTGTATGTGGTGGCCATTGGCGCCATCACCAATGTGGCCTCGGCGCTGCTCCTGCAGCCGGAGATTGCGGACAGTATCGTGGTCGTATGGCTGGGAGGCCATGGCCGGGAATGTCCCGACAACAGGGAATTCAACCTGATCCAGGACGTGGCCGCCGCCAGGGTGCTCTTTAAAAGCGGCGCCCCTGTCGTCCAGTTGCCCTGCCAGGGCGTGGTCAGTGAATTCTCCATCTCCCTGGCAGAAATGGAATATTACCTGACCGGTAAAAACGCCCTGTGTGATTTCCTGGTGGGCCGGGTGCGCAAGGAGGTATCCTCCTATGCCAGGAACCTGGTGGTCAGCCGCGTCCTCTGGGATGTGACCCCTGTGGCATGGCTCTTGAACGACAACGAACGTTTCCTGTGCGCCAGGCTGGCCAGCCTCCCCGTGCCGGAATACGATGGATACTGCGCCTACGACCCAGGCCGCCTGATCCAGTATGTATATGCTGTCAAGAGAGATGCCCTGGCCACAGACCTGTTCGTAAAGCTCACAGGCGGCGCCTGTTTCCAGGAATCCCTTATACCATAAAAGGAGGAACCCTTCATGAAAAAAATTGTAGTCATTGGCAGCCTGAACATGGATCTGGTCACACAGACAGGGCAACTCCCCCGGATAGGGGAGACCGTAAACGGGCTGGCCTTCCGGACCGTGTGCGGAGGCAAGGGCGCCAACCAGGCCTATGCTGCCGCCAGGCTGGGAGGGAGCGTGGCCATGTTGGGCTGTGTGGGCGGGGATGTGTTCGGGGAAAAGCTCCTTCACTCTCTGCAGGAAACCGGTGCGGACTGCAGCCACATCCAGGTCTGTGAGGATACCGAATCCGGTACTGCCTCCATCACCGTCTGCCAGGGGGACAATGCCATCATCGTTGTCCCCGGGGCAAACGCCCTGGTCTCCCCGGCCTATATAGAGGCCCATCTCCCTGCCCTGGCCAGGGTGGATCTCATCCTCCTGCAGCTGGAGATTCCCCTAAAGACCGTGGCATATATCACAGAATATGCCGCGGGGCAGAAGATTCCCGTGATGCTGAATCCTGCCCCCGCCCAAGCCCTGCCGCCGGAGATTTTCCCCAGGATCAGATACCTCATCCTAAACGAGACGGAGTGTTCCTTCTACACCGGCCTGCCCATCCGGACTCCTGCAGATGCCAAAGAGGGCCTTGCCCTGCTCCTGGCAAAGGGCATAGGGCAGGTTGTAGTGACCCTGGGCCGCCAGGGCGCTGTCTACAACCACGCGGGGAGCCTGTGCCACACACCGGCCAGACAGGTGAAAGCCATCGATTCCACCGCTGCCGGGGACACCTTTACCGCTGCCCTGGCTGTATCCCTGTTGGAGGGTAAGGCTATGCCGGATGCGGTGGATTTTGCCACCAGGGCCAGCGCCATCGTGGTCACAAGGATGGGGGCGCAATCTTCCATTCCCAGCAGGGAAGAACTGTAACGCCCAGGAAATGTCAGTCAGAACGGATCCCTTTCACCTACACGGGCTTCCGTCCGGGATACCGGGCATTCTGCCGGACACAGCCCTGTACAAATTTTCCCCCGCCATATGGCGGGGGATGTTTTTGAATGTCATCCTTATGGGTTATTTGTTCTTGTATGGCGGGAAGAAAAAGTCCACACCCAGCTTTTCTTTTGCCATCTGAAGGTTATCATTGTTGTATTTTATAATTATATCTAAAACACATACCGTGGGAAGGGTTCGCTGTATCTCCTCATACTTTGCTTCAAAGACTTCCTGCGTCTTGGCAGTGAGCAGTTCTGCCTCCGCGATCGTCATATAGCTGGCAAGCTTTGTATTCTCCTCCTGGACTTTCGTCAGATTGGGGTCATTGGGATCCACAATGCTCTGCATAGGTTGATAGGCATATTGATCCATTCCTTCCTTCAAGGCCCTGTCACTGGTCCTGTAACTCCTCATGCCCTCCTTGGTACTTAGGTCTTCCTGGGCCACAAGCTTGTCATGGGCAGCAGGATTTACGAACAGATTGATACTGCCAATCCCCAGTTCCTTTCTGGCATTGGGATTCTCTTCCATCTGGGCCTTGAACTCTGCCGTCCAGTCCATCAGCCCATCTTCCAGATACTCATAAGTCTCCCCTTCCCATCCCATCTTCATCCGGATGGCCCCTTCATCGCTGCACAGCCAGTTGATGAATTTGATTACTTTTTCTACGGCAGTGCATTTCCTGGATATAATGGTCTGCTGGTATCCCCATCCGGACAAATCGCCCAGTGTAGGATCATCCCCATTGGCATTGCGCAGTACAACAGGCACATAATAAGCATCCGGGTCCGTATCATAGAGGATCTTCATGGACTCCGCATAGTCCTGTGGGGCGGCGATCAAGGCAAACACGCGGCCTACGGCAACCTTTTCCTTCACGCCATCCCGTGTATCTGTATAATTGGCATCCAGTATCAAGCCCCGGCGGTATGCCTCGTTCAGAAATTCATAGGTCTCCCTGTTGGTACCTGCCACCCACTCATTATAGGCCTGGCCATCCCTGGTCTCCCAGGGCACTGCAAAATACTGGTTTACAATGCTCACTGCCTCATTGCCATTTTCGTTAAGCTGCAGGCATTCTTCATTTCGTTAACCTTTTAGGGATCCCAGCATGATCCCCTTGGTTAGGAACCTCTGCAGGAACGGGTAGATACACAGGATTGGGATGGTGCTGACCACTATTGTGGCATATCGCACCGTGGTGGTGGAGATATTGGACACCAGTTCCGCGGGAAGCCCTCCCATCTCTGCCTTGCTGGTAAACTCGCTGGTCTTAATCATCTTATACAGGAACAGTTGCAGGGTCTGCAGATTCCGGTCCGTGGTATATACCATAGTATCAAAGAAAGAATTCCACTGGCCCACGCCCACCCACAGGGTCACAGTGGCCAGAACCGGTTTGGACAGGGGCAGATAGAGCCTGCTGTATATGATGAATTCCGAAGCCCCGTCCATCACCGCGGATTCATGGATTTCCTCTGCGACACTTCTAAAATAGTTGGATATGATAATCATATTGTATACAGAAAACATCCCAGGGATAATATACACCCAGAAGGAGTTCAGCAGTCCCAGGGTCTTTAGGAGCAGGTAAAAAGGAATCAGACCGCCCCCGAAGAACATGGTCAGCATACAGTACCAGTAAATCCCCTTGCGGCAGGGCAGGTCATCCCGGCTCATGGCATAGGCCACCATGGAAGTAAAGGCCAGGTGGAAGACGGTTCCCACTATGGTTCTGGCAATCGTTACCCTAAACCCGATCCAGAGCCTGGAATCCACCATGACCACCTGGTAATTCTCCAGGCTGAAGCACCTGGGCCAGAACAGCACGCCGCCGCGCATATAGTCAGAGCCGCTGTTAAAAGAGCCTGCCACCACATACCAGAAGGGATACAGGCAGATCAGCATAAATGCCGTCAACACTCCGATCATCAGCCAGTCCGATGCGATACCCACCTTGTACACATAGGTATCCAGCACCTCGCTGCGCAACAGGTTCAGCGGGTTCTGCAGCATGTAGATCCTGTCAAACCCGGAATTCAGGATCCCGCTGATGGCCAGCAGCAGCATGACCATGACCGTGGGCATGATACAGGGCAATGTCACCAGGAAAGCCGTCTGCCTGCGGTTGGCCTGGCCCCGTCAATGTGGGCTGCCTCGTAGATCTCCTGGTCCACCCCCGCAATGGCCGATACATAGACCACGGATCCCCAGCCCGTCCCCTTTATGACGGACGAAATGATAATAATCGGATAAAAGTAGGCTGGCTGTGACAGGAAGGATATGGGCTGACTAATGATTCCCAGATGCAGCAGCACATCATTGATGAATCCCCCGTCCGAACTTACGAACATCTGTACGATTCCCGCGAACACCACCCAGGAGATAAAGTAGGGAAAATATGTGGTGGTCTGTACCACTTTCCGGAATCTGCTGCTGCGCAGTTCATTGAGGAGCAGTGCAAATAAAATCGGTATCGGGAAAGTGATCACCAACTCCAGGATTCCCAGCATCAGCGTATTGTACATGACGCTGCCAAACTGGGCATCTGTCACGAATTTTACAAAATTCGACATTCCCACCCAGGGCTTATACATCAGATCCTTCATGACATTCATGGAATAATCCAGGTCCTTGAAGGCTATGGCAATGCCGAACATGGGAATATAACTGAATACCAGCAGGAAGATGACTCCTGCCATTGCCATAATGAAGATCTGCCAATTGAATCGATGGTGCCTTTTTCTCCTTGTCCCCTTTGCCGTATCTCCCATGCCTTTCCTCCTCTTTCTCCTGGTTCTGCTATTATTTCATACAGATTTTCTCTGTGGACTTCATAGCTGAAATCAGCCCGGCCAGCATTCCCCCAGATTCCAATATGTCCTGCCCCTTCATGGATGTATATTCAGTATATTCTGATTTCCCCGCACAAAATATACCATATCGGCTTTGTTTTTACATATGTTGGCTTTTTCTATCCGGCATCCATATTTTTCCTGCCCGGCCCGGGAATCTTTTTGCCCTGGGCAAATTGACAAACAGACTGGAAGCAAGTATCATGACTGTAGTTACTTTTATATAGAAATTCTGTTTTCAAGGAGAACAAATGATGAAAAATTTCGATTTGAAGACGGCCTGGGGAGTCCACCGGAAAAAGGGAGAACACATCCAGTTCCACAAACATGACTTTTACGAACTAGTTTATTACTGCAGCGGCTCCGGGAAGGGCTGCCTTGAGAAGGACAGCTATGTATTTTCGCCGGAATCCTTTGTGCTGATCCCGCCTTATGCAAAGCACGACGAATTGCTCTACCTAGACAGCGATGTCCTGTGTATCGGATTTACCACGGATGAAGCCTTTGCCTTCGGACAGTATGCGGATGCGCAGGGAAGAATCTGCCGGATCGCCAGGGCCATCATGCAGGAAGTCATCGAACAGCCTGCCCTGTATAAGGATATGATCCTGGCGAAAGGCGTGGAACTGCTGATAGAGATACGGCGCCTGGAGCGTCCCCACTCCCATTACACCACCAAGAATTTCGAATATATCATCAATTACATTGCCCAGAACTACCATGAAAAGCTCATGCTGAAGGATATGGCCCAACAGATGCATATCAGCTATGACTATTTCCAGCACCGGTTCAAGGAGATCGTGGGGGAGTCCCCCCAGCAGTTCCTGGTCCGCAAACGGGTGGAAGCCGCAGAAGGCCTGCTGGCAGACGGTACCTTAAGCTGCACCGAGATTGCCTACCAGTGTGGTTTCTCCAACTCTGCACAGTTCTCGGCCATCTTCAAGCGGGAAAAAGGGATCACCCCCCGCCAGTACCAGCAGGCCGGAAAAGTGCGATGAAGGGCCGGTTCCTGCCCCGGCCCACCCTCCTTATCTTACATGAAAATGGAAAAATGAAAAAAGTACGCAAGAATTGCATGGGAAGTAATTCTTCTCACGAATTGTTTGTGTGGACTGCACCGACATGACGGGAAGTGTGACTTATAAGATATGCTTCGTGACTTTGCACATACAAGATATTGTGTATGTGAACGTATTTATTTTCATTTTTATTCTATATATTGTATCCCGTCTGAAATTATCGATATACCGATAATTTATTTTCTACACACATACATCTCCCTATCCATTTACAGACCAGAAAGGTTGTGTTATATTGGCTTTATTCAAGGCAGGAACTCGTCAGATGGCCATCTGGACAAAATGCCGTTTTACTGGCATTCCTTGTATCAATGATATCTTTGTCACTTTGCGGTATTTTTATCTGCCGCTATCAACACAATTCAACTATGCGGTTGCAACCCACTACCAAATGAGCAAAATGCGGATGTTCAGCAGACGCAGAAGTGCGTAAGTGCGGGTTTTGCGAATGTGGGAGTTAGGTTGGATGCTCCCAGAAGCGTCCAACCGCACAGTTGGCAATTTTGTATAGAAGAAAGGATTCCTTTTATGGAGAAGAATAACCTAACCATGTCTGCCCCTAATTTCCTGGAAGATGCCACAGGCCCTGTGACAATCCGCCTTACCAACGATTATCTGTTCCGGGCGCTCCTGCAGCGCAACAATAAGGCCCTAAAGGGGCTGGTCTGCTCGCTGCTTCATCTGGAACCGGCACAGATCCAGTCTGCCGTTATCACCAATCCCATTGAACTGGGCATGGCCATTGATGAGAAGACCTTTGTTCTGGATGTGAAAGTCGTCCTCAATGACAATGTCATCCTCAATCTGGAGATGCAGGTCATCAACGAGCATAACTGGCCCGAACGCTCTTTAAGCTACCTTTGCCGTGCCTTTGGCAACGTGAATGCAGGAGAGGATTATCACAAGGTAAAATCTGTGATACAGATTGGCCTGCTGGATTTCACCCTGTTTCCACAGTATCCGGAATTCTATGCCACCTATCAGTTCCTAAATATCAGGAATCATACTGTTTATAGTGACAAACTGCGTCTTTCTGTGGTAGACTTAACCCATACGGACCTGGCAACCGGGGAGGACCGGCAGTATCATATTGACAAATGGGCCGCCCTCTTCAAGGCAACTACCTGGGAGGAAATCAAGATGCATGCGCAAAAAGATGAATATATACAGGAAGCTTCCAATACCATCTATCAGCTCAGCCAGGATGAGAATGTCCGCATGCAGTGTGAGGCTCGTGATGACTATTACCGCAGACAGCGTTCCGTCCAGCATTACATAGAGGAGCAGGAAGCCCAGCTTGCCAAAAAAGATTCCCGCATTGTGGAATTGGACGCTACGATTAAAGAGCGGGACTCCCTTATTGCAGACCTGGATACCGGCCTAAGGGAACGCGACTCCCTTATCGCGCAGAAAGAGTCTGACCTTAAGGAGCGCGACTCCCTTATCGCACAGAAAGAGTCTGACCTTAAGGAACGCGACTCCCTTATCGCACAGAAAGAGTCTGACCTTAAGGAACGCGACTCCCTTATCGCACAGCTCCGGGCAGAAATGGAACGGCTGCGGGGGAATTGACCAGCATTACAAGTTGACATCCACTCTCCCCTGTGCTACCATAGAACAGGTAACAGGCAATGAACAATGGCGTTCTTTCCTGGCAGGATATCCTTGCCAGGATGGACGCTTTTTTATTGTTCTGATTGCCACGTGTTATGATGCATGTTGCTTTACAGCAGAATGATGGATATTTGGAAACCATGGGACAAATCCCTATGGCAGAAGAGAGGCAGGAAGAAAATGGAAAGTCAAGTCGAAGATCAATTGAGGGAAGAATGCGGTGTGTTCGGGGTGTATGCCCAGAACCCCTGCGATGTGGCAGGCCTGGTGTATTACGGTCTGTACGCCCTGCAGCACAGGGGACAGGAAAGCTGTGGAATTGTGGTGAACGATGACGGCGTTTTCTCCTCCCACAAAGATTTGGGGCTGGTAAACGAAGTGTTTTCCAAGGAGGAAATGGGCCGCCTTCCCCAGGGGCAGATGGCCCTGGGACATGTGCGCTACGGCACCACCGGCGGCACCAACCGGGCAAACTGCCAGCCCATCGAGGTGAACCACCAGAAAGGCAAGATGGCCCTGGCCCACAATGGGAATCTCTGCAATGCCTACGAACTGCGCAGCCGTCTGGAACTGAAGGGTGCCATTTTCCACTCCACCAGCGACACAGAGATCATCGCCTATATTGTCACCCAGGCCCGCCTACAGACGCCTTCCATCGAAAAGGCGCTGAACAGTGCCATGTATGACATGGACGGCGCCTATTCCCTGGTGCTGATGTCTGCAACGAAGCTTCTGGCCGCCAGGGATCCTTACGGCTTCCGCCCCTTGTGTTACGGCCAGACATCGGACGGCACTTACGTGGTGGCCTCGGAAAGCTGTGCCCTCTCAGCAGTGGGTGCCACCTTTGTGCGGGACATCCTTCCGGGGGAGATCCTGGTCTTTGACCAGAAGGGGGTCCATTCCAACCGGGAGCACTGTGGCTTGAAGCCACAGCAGACCTGTATCTTCGAATATATCTATTTCGCCAGGCCTGATTCCGTCATAGACGGGATCCCTGTGCAGAATGCCCGGCAGAATGCGGGCCGGATCCTGGCAGCCAGGCATCCTGTGGATGCCGATGTAGTGATCGGGGTACCCGACTCCGGCCTGGATGCCGCCCTGGGATATGCCAGGGAATCTGGTCTTCCCTTTGCCATCGGCTTCGTAAAAAACAAATATATTGGCAGGACTTTCATCTCCCCAGGGCAGGACAACCGCCTGGACCAGGTAAAAATCAAACTGAATCCCATCCAGGAAGCCGTCCGGGGAAAGCGGGTGGTGCTGATCGATGATTCCATCGTCCGGGGTACCACCAGCAGGCAGATCGTGAACCTGCTGCGGGAAGCAGGGGCCAGCCAGGTCCACATGCGGATCTCCGCGCCTCCCTTCCAGAACCCATGCTATTATGGAACAGATATTGACTCCCGGGAGAACCTGATCGCCTGCCACCATACAGTGGAGGAGATCGCTGTCCTAATTGGGGCAGACAGCCTGGGATTCCTGCCCCTGGAAGACCTGCATGGACTTACCGGCTGCCGCCACTACTGCCATGCCTGCTTCAGCGGTGTCTACCCCACACCTGTGCCAGCCATCACCTCTAAGGACCGGTTTGAAAGAAAGCTATCGGAAACGTGCGCCGCCGGGCGCACCACGATGAAAAGCGCCGGACAAAATGTCCAGCACTCCTTCGGAACTGTTCAAGTTTGAAAGTAAACTTTCAATGCCAGACCTGGCGGTCTGTCATCAAAAGGCAAATATTGATTGGTATGCCCGCTGAAGCGGGCACGGGGGTATAGAAATAAAACCTTCCCTGTCCTACTATCCCTGTCTCATTCCTGCATCAGCAGGATCATCTGTGCCATCTCCACCATGTTGGTCCCGGAGTCCATACTGCATTTCTGGATATAGCGGAAGGCCTCCGGTTCCGTCATGTGATTCCGCTCCATCAGCAGCTTCTTAGCCGCCTCGATCTCTTTCCTGTCGGCCTGGGAACGGATGGCCGGGCCTGCCTTTTTCTTCAGCCGCCTATGAAGCTGAGAGAGAAGCATTTCCACTGTTCCTGTCAAGTCACTGGCTTTGAAGGGCATCTGTATCATCACCACATTGCCCGCCCTCCCATCCGGAACCGGGTTAGTGCACAGCAATACCACGGTGAAATATTCCGGCAGATATTCTGCCAGCTGGCTGTAATGCATATCTGGAAAACGCCTGCCGCATATGACCACACCGGCATCCAGGTCATGCACCCTGGCCAGGACCTGGGATGCCGTGGTACACAGGGCCGCCGTCTCCAAGCCACGGCTCTTTAGGATTTCACTGATCTTCTTCGCATCTTCCTGTCTTGGCATTGCCACGATGATGCTGCCCATACCCCTCACCCCTTACTCTCTTATGTCCTGGAAACTTAGAAAATCTTCCTTCCGTTTACACCCTATACAGATACCGCTCGATCTCCCACGCTGTCACCTGCTGCATATAACTGTCCCACTCTTCCTGCTTTGCCTTGCAATAGATTTGTACAAAGTCCTTCCCGAACACCTGGGACATCAATGCATCCTCCTGGAAACAGGCAATTGCCTCGGACAGGGTACCAGGCAGGGTCTCCACCTTCTGTCCCTTTTCATAGCATTCCGGGGCAAAGACCGCCCCAGCCAGTCCCCGCTCCACCCCGTCCAGGCCGGCGGCAATGCAGGCGGCCATGGCCAGGTAGGGATTGGCCGCCGCATCGGGAAAACGTAACTCTACCCTGCCTTCCTCTCCCAGGGACCTTCTCACCCATACCAGGCTGTTCCCCTTTTTGACACTCCATACCACATCCCTTGGTGCGTCAAAGCCGGAGGACAGTCTCTTGTAAGAATTCACAAGGGGATTGGTCACGGCACAGAGAGCCTTGGCATGGGCCAGAATTCCTGCCACAAAACATTCTGCCTCCTTCCCCACTCCCTTTTCCCCATGGGAAGCCAGCAGATTCCCGCCGTCCTTGTACACAGTCAGGTTCAGATGCATGCCGGACCCCGGCATACCTTCCTTGGGCTTGGGCATAAAGGTGGCGTGCAGTCCGAAACGCTTCCCGATGGAACGGACAGCAGAACGGAACGTTACAATGGAATCCGCACAGTGTAAAGGCTCCTGCTCTTTGAAATCAATCTCGTGCTGGGCCGGGGCCTGCTCATGGTGGGAAGACTCGATCTGGAATCCCATCTCCTCCAGGGTCAGCACCATATCCCGGCGGGCATTCTCCCCCAGGTCAAGAGGACCCACATCCATGTACCCCCCCTGGTCATGGGTCACTGTGGTGGGAATCCCGTTCTCATCCGTATGGTACAGGAAAAATTCACATTCCGGATCCACCACGAAGCTATAACCACGGGCTGCCGCCTTCTCTAACACCCTGGCCAGGATATGCCGGGGGCTGTCCTGGCAGCGCTGCCCGTCCTCCCTGTATACATTGCATAGGAAACGGGCCACCTTTCCCTGCTGGGGGCGCCAGGGCAGAATCACAAAGGTATCCAGGTCCGGCTCCAGATACAAGTCCTCGCAGACGGCCCCAGTATCCCCATACAATGCATTTCCGTCAAAGGCACATTTGTGATCCAGCACATAGGCAAGCTGCCCCGCCGTGACGGCCATATTCTTCAGATTCCCCTGGATATCCGTGAACTGTAGGCGGATAAACTCCACATCCTCCTGCTCCACCAGTTTTAGAACTTCCTTCCTTGTCATAACGATACCTCCTGTGCGCTTATGAAAGGGATATTTTCACTATGAGTTTGCCAGATTTTTTCCCCTTTGTCTACAGGTTTGTATATCCCATCAGGGATTCATCCACTGCCCTGGCCGCTTCCCTGCCCTCGGCAATGGCCCATACCACCAGGGACTGCCCCCGGTGCATGTCTCCTGCCGTGAAAACCCGTTCCACAGTGGTGCCATAGGCATCCGGTGCTGTCTTCAGGTTCCTTCTCTCATTGCACACCGCGCCAAAGGTATCTGCCACATAAGATTCACAGCCCAGAAAGCCGGCGGCGATCAGCACCACATCCGCAGGGATCTCTTCCTCACTCCCCGGTATGGGTACCATGGTCATACGGCCTGTATCCGGATCCTTGACGGACTGCAATTTCACAACCCTCGCTCCCCTTACATTCCCCTTCTCATCCTTGTAGAATTCTTCCACTGTGGTCTGATAGACCCGCGGATCCCTGCCATACCGGAAGATGGCCTCCTCCTGTCCATAATCCGTCTTGGCCACCCGGGGCCATTCCGGCCAGGGATTCCCCTCCTGCCGTTCCTTTGGCGGCTCCGGCATCATCTCCAGCTGCACCACGCTCTCCGCTCCCAGGCGGATGACCGTTCCCACGCAGTCATTCCCCGTGTCCCCGCCGCCGATTACCAGCACATGTTTCCCCTTGGCCAGTTCAAAAGGTACCCTCTCAAACTGACTGTCCAGCAATGTCTTCGTAACCCTGGACAGGAAATCCACTGCAAAATAGATCCCTGCCCCATCCCGGCCAGGCACGTTGATGTCACGGGGACAGGAGGCTCCACAGCACAATACCACCCGGTCATACTGTTCCAGCAGTTGTCCGCCTGTGATGTCCCTGCCCACATCCACATTGTACACAAATTGGACGCCTTCCTGCTCCATCAGACGGATCCGCCTGTCTATGACAGACTTCTCCAGCTTCATATTGGGAATCCCGTATCGCAGCAGCCCGCCGGCCCTGTCCTGCCTCTCATAGACCACGACCTGGTGTCCCCGTCGGTTCAACTGCATGGCACAGGCCAGTCCTGCCGGTCCGCTGCCGATCACCGCCACCTGCTTACCGCTGCGGACCGCCGGTATCCTGGGACTGACCAGGCCATGTGCAAAAGCGTATTCGATCACTGCCTTCTCATTCTCCCTAGTGGACACCGGTGCCGTGTGCAGGCCGCAGGTACAGGCTGCCTCGCACAGGGCCGGACACACCCTGGAAGTGAATTCCGGGAAGCAATGTGTCTTCTCCAGACGCACATATGCCTGTCCGAAATTCCCATGGTACACCAGATCATTGATCTCCGGCACCAGATTGTGCAGGGGACACCCGCTGGCCATCCCTGCAATCATGCACCCAGCCTGGCAGAAAGGTATCCCGCAGTCCATGCACCGCGCTCCCTGGAGCCTCTGCTCTTCTAAGGACATCTGCCCGTGAAATTCCCCAAAATCCATGGTTCTCTTCTCCGGTGTCCTCACCGGCCCGCATTTTCTCTCATATTCCAAAAAGCCAGTCGCTTTTCCCATTCCCTGTCTCCCTTCTCCTCCTTCCAGGCATGGCACCCTCGCAGGAAACCTGCACTTCTGTCCTCGCAGGAAATCTGTGCATCCCTGCCCTTACAAAATGCCACATATGGCCTCTCCCGGATATCCTTTCCCTTTGCCTCCCTGTCATCCCTTCTTCTGGATGCTCTGGTAAAATGCCTCAATCTGGGCTTCCTCCCTGGTCATACCCATCTCCTCAAACCGGCCTGCCAGGACGGACAGTTCCTTGTAGTCCTCCGGAATAATCTTCTTGAACTTTGGCAGATACTCTGCAAACCGCCCAAGCACCTCCTGGCCCTTCCTGGACCCGGTAGCCTTCACATGTTTTTCCAGAATCCCCCTCAGTTCCTCCTGCTCATACTTGCTCTCCACCTTCTCCATAAGCACCATTTCCCGGTTCAGGTTCCGGTAGAGCAGATTGTCTTCGTCCAGTACATAGGCCACACCCCCTGACATCCCTGCGGCAAAATTCTTGTCTGTGGGGCCAAGGACCACCACCCGGCCACCTGTCATATATTCACAGCCATGTTCCCCTACCCCTTCCACCACTGCGGTGACACCGGAGTTGCGGACACAGAACCGCTCCCCGGCACGGCCTGCAATATACGCTTCCCCGCCGGTAGCCCCATAAAATGCCACATTTCCCACCAGGATATTCTCCTCCGGATCATAGGCGGCATCCTCCGGGGCTTTTAACACCAGCTTTCCGCCGGAAAGCCCTTTCCCAAAGTAGTCATTGCTGTCTCCCACAAGTTCCAGGGTAAGCCCCCCTGGAAGGAATGCTCCAAAACTCTGTCCCCCCGCGCCTGTACAGTGGACCACCAGGGTGTCTTCGGGAAGCCCTTCGGGGTGTTTTCTGGTAATCTCTGCCCCCAGAAGGGTGCCAAAGGTGCGGTCTACATTGGACAGGGCGATCCGGGTCTCCTTCTTAACCCCTTTACAAAGAGCTGTCTGTACCTCCCGCCTCCCAAGGAGCACCGCCTCATCCTTGGTCTGCTCCAGTTTGAAATCATAGACGCAGGCAGGGTCAAATACGCTTTCCTGTCTGGAGAAGATGCTGTTGTCCATCAGGATCCGGCTTAAGTCCACCTTGGCGCCATTCCCGGAAAGTCCCTCCTTTTTCTTCAGCAGATCCGTGCGGCCCACCATCTCCTCCACAGTGCGCAGCCCCAGCTTCGCCATATACTCCCGAAGCTGCATGGCAATAAAACGCATGAAATTCTCCACATACTCCGGTTTCCCTGCAAACCGCTTCCGCAGGGCAGGATTCTGGGTGGCGATTCCCATAGGACAGGTATCCAGATTGCACACCCGCATCATCACACAGCCCAGGGCCACCAGAGGGGCCGTGGCAAAGCCGAATTCCTCTGCCCCCAGCAGGGCTGCAATGGCCACGTCCCGGCCGCTCATAAGCTTTCCGTCTGTCTCGATCCTCACCCGGTTGCGCAGTCCATTGGCCATCAAGGTCTGGTGGGTCTCTGCCAGACCCAGTTCCCAGGGCAGGCCTGCATTGTGGATGGAACTTAAAGGTGCCGCCCCTGTGCCGCCGTCATAGCCTGACACCAGGATCACCTGGGCTCCTGCCTTGGCTACCCCTGCTGCCACCGTCCCCACACCGGCTTCCGACACCAGTTTCACGGATATCCGCGCATTCTTATTGGCATTTTTCAGATCATAGATCAGTTGTGCCAGGTCTTCGATGGAGTAAATATCATGGTGAGGCGGCGGGGAGATCAGGCTCACTCCCGGGGTGGAGTGCCTTGTCTTCGCAATCCAGGGGTAAACCTTCTTCGCCGGAAGATGTCCGCCCTCACCTGGCTTTGCCCCCTGGGCCATCTTGATCTGGATCTCCTTCGCGCTGACCAGGTACCGGCTGGTGACACCGAACCGTCCGCTGGCCACCTGCTTGATGGCGGAAGAACGGTCTTCTCTTGTTCCTGCAGACTGTAAGCGTTCTTCGCTCTCCCCGCCTTCCCCGGAGTTTGATTTCCCCTTCAGATGGTTCATGGCCAGGGCCAGGGCTTCGTGGGCTTCCTCCGAGATAGACCCATAGGACATGGCCCCTGTCTTAAAGCGCTTCACGATATTCTCCACACTCTCCACTTCCGCCAGATCCACCCCCTGGGCCGGGTAGTTGAAATCCATCAGGCTCCTAAGGTATCCGCTCTCCTCCCCGTCAATCATCCGGGTGTATTCCACAAATTTGCCATAGTCCCCCTCCCTGGTGGCCTGCTGGAGCATATGGATGGTGCGGGGATTGTACCTGTGTTCCTCCCCACCCGCCCGCATGTTGTGGCGGCCTGTGGAAGCAAAGGTCAGATCCGTGGCAAGTCCCAGGGGATCAAAGGCTTTCGTATGCTGGGCATCTGTCTGGGCCGCAATGTCTTCCAGCGAGATCCCGCCGATCCGGCTCACAGTCCCCGTAAAATACTGGTCCGTCACTTCCGGGGATATGCCGATGGCCTCAAATATCTTGCTCCCCTGGTAAGACTGGATGGTGGAGATGCCCATCTTGGAGGCAATCTTCACGATCCCCTGGAGCACGGCATGGTCATAGTCCGTCACAGCCGCATAATAATCCTTGTTCACCAGTCCCTCCTCCACCAGTTCCCCGATGGTGGCATGGGCCAGATAAGGATTCACGGCGCTGGCCCCATACCCCAGAAGGGTGGCAAAATCATGCACCTCCCTGGGTTCCCCAGACTCAATGACCAGGGACATGGCCGTGCATTTCCTGGTCTGTACCAGATGTTTGTGCACGGCAGCCACTGCCAGCAGGGATGGCAGTGCCACATGGTTCTCATCCACCCCCCTGTCCGACAGCACCAATATGTTGGCACCCTTTTTATAAGCCTTGTCCACCTCCACAGACAGATGGTCCAGCACCCGTTCTACCGGTGTACTCTTGTAGAACAGGATGGAGATGGTCACCACTGTAAAACCCGGCTTCTTCATGTGTTTGATCTTCAGCATATCCAGGTCTGACAGGATGGGATTGTTGATCTGAAGCACCTGGCAGTTCTCCGGCTTCTCCTCCAGCAGGTTCCCGTTTTTCCCCAGATACACGGTAGTAGAAGTCACAATCTTCTCCCGCACCGCATCAATGGGCGGATTGGTCACCTGGGCAAATAATTGTTTAAAATAGGCCCACAGGGGCTGATGCTGGGCAGACAGCACCGCCAGAGGCGTATCCACACCCATGGCTCCCACTTCCTCGCTGCCGTTCAGGGCCATGGCACAGATACTGCCCCGGTACTCCTCATACGTATAGCCAAAGGCCTTCTGGAGCCTGGCCCGCTCTTCTGCCGTAAACCCTGGCACCCTGGTATTGGGAATCTTCAGTTCTGCCAGTGTCACCAGATTGGAGTCCAGCCACTCACCGTACGGTTCCTTCAGCGCATAGTTTTCCTTCACCTGGCTGTCTAAAAGCACCACACCCTTCACCGTATCCACCAGTAGGATCTTTCCCGGATGGAGCCGTTCCTTGGTCACAACGTGGGCTTCGTCCAGTTCCAGGATTCCCACCTCCGAGGAGAGAATCAGCCTGTCATCGTCCATGACATAATACCGGGACGGCCTTAAGCCATTCCGGTCCAGAATAGCCCCCAGCAGATCCCCATCTGAAAACAGGATGGAGGCCGGCCCGTCCCAAGGCTCCATCATGGTGGCATAATACTGGTAAAAATCCTTCCCTTGCTGGGATATGGTGTCATTGTGGCTCCAGGGTTCCGGGATCATCACCATGGCCGCCAGGGGCAGGTCCATACCACTCATCATTAAAAATTCCAAGGTATTGTCCAGCATGGCAGAGTCTGACCCGGAGGTATTCACCACCGGCAGTACCTTGGTGAAATCATCCAGTGAAAGCCGGCTTGACTCCAGGGTCTCCTCCCGGGCCAGCATTTTGTCTGCATTGCCTCTGATGGTATTGATCTCCCCGTTATGTACGATCAGCCGGTTGGGATGGGCCCGCTCCCAGCTCGGATTCGTGTTGGTAGAGAACCGGGAATGCACCATGGCAATGGCCGATGCATACGCCTCATCCTGCAAGTCTTCGAAGAAAGTGCGCAGCTGTCCCACCAGGAACATGCCTTTGTACACCATGGTCCTGCCAGACAGGGAAGACACATAGGTATTGGCGTTAGACTGTTCGAAGACGCGCCTGACCACATAGAGCTTCCTGTCAAAAGCAAGGCCTGCCGGGATATGGTCCGGTTTCCGGATAAATCCCTGGGCGATAAAGGGCATGCAGCTTCTGGCCTTCTCTCCCAGCACCTCAGGATGAACCGGTACATCCCGCCACCCTAGGAACTGTAGCCCCTCTTTCTCCACTATGATCTCGAACATCTTCTTTGCCTGGCTGCGCTGTAGTTCTTCCTGGGGAAAGAAAAACATCCCTACCCCATACTCCCGTTTTTCCCCCAGGCTGATCCCCAGCTTTCCACATTCTCTCTGGAAGAATCCGTGCGGCACCTGTGTCAGGATACCCACCCCGTCCCCGGTCTCCCCCTCCGCGTCCTTCCCTGCCCGATGCTCTAAGTTCTCCACGATTTTCAAGGCATCGTCCACAATCTTGTGGCTGGCCCTTCCCTTGATATCCACCACTGCACCGATGCCACAGTTATCATGCTCAAAACTGGGATGGTACAGCCCCTCTTTCGCAATCTGTTCTACCTGTTGCCGCATACCTGTCTCCTCCTGGCTCTTTTCGATTCGCCATCTCTTCTATGATTTCTTCTATATTTCTTCTGTCTGCACAGATGATTGCACTTCCTTTCTCCTCCGTATCCAGCCCATTACCTGATTATCTACAGTCATTTTCATCCTATTTCCTGCAGGGTTCCCTGCCTGCTTCCTGGCTTATGATCCAGGGCCGCTGCCACCAGTCCCACAAACAGGGGATGGGCCTGGTCCGGCCTGGATTTGAATTCTGGATGGGCCTGGGTGGCTATGAAAAAAGGATGACCGGGCAGCTCCACCATCTCCACGATCCTGCCGTCCGGAGATAGCCCGGACAATTTCATGCCGCCCTCCTCCAGGCCCTTCCGGTAGGCATTGTTCACCTCATAGCGGTGTCTGTGACGCTCCGCAATCTCCCGCTTCCCATAGAGCCGCTGCGCCAGGGAGCCTTCTGCCAGCACACAGGGGTAAGAGCCAAGCCGCAGCGTCCCTCCCAGGTTCTCCACCCCGCTTTGTTCCGGCAGCAGGGCGATCACCGGGTCCGGGGTATCCGGCTCCAGTTCCGCGCTGGCGGCCTGGGGAAGTCCTGCCACATGCCGGGCATATTCCACGATGGCAAGCTGCATTCCCAGACACAGCCCCAGGTAAGGAATCCCCTTCTCCCGGGCATAGCCGATGGCCTGGATCTTGCCCTCCGTGCCCCGCTGTCCGAATCCCCCTGGCACCAGGATGCCGTCCACATCCTGAAGGAGCGCTTCCCTGGTATCCTTTGTCACTTCCTCAGCGTCCACCCACCGGATCTCCACCCTGGTGCGGTTGGCGATACCGCCATGCCGCAGGGCCTCCACCACTGACAGGTAGGCATCGTGAAGGGCCACATATTTTCCCACAATGGCCACTGTCACTTCCCGGCAGGAGCCGTGGAGGTCATCCACCATGGCCCGCCACCGGTCCAGGTCGGGCTCCGGACAGGGAATGCGCAGACATTCACACACAGCCTGGGCGAAATGTTCCTCCTCCATCATAAGTGGCACTTCATAGAGGGAAGCCGCATCCAGATTCTGGAGCACATGCTCCTTCTTCACATTACAGAACATGGCGATTTTCTCCCGCATCTGGTCATCCACAGGATAGTCGGAGCGGCACACCAGGATATCCGGCCACAGCCCCATATTCTGCAATTGCTTCACACTCATCTGGGTAGGTTTCGTCTTCATCTCCCCGGAAGCCTTCAAGTAAGGAATCAGGGATACATGAACCAATACGGCATTCTCCCGGCCAACCTCGAACTGGAACTGCCGGATGGCCTCCAGGAAGGGCTGGCTCTCAATATCCCCCACCGTTCCCCCGATCTCAATGATGGAGATGGTCTTCTCCTCTTCCGATATTGCCTTGTAGATCCGGTCCTTGATCTCATTGGTGATGTGGGGAATCACCTGGACAGTGCCCCCGCCGTAATCCCCATGGCGTTCCTTGTTCAGCACGGACCAGTAGATCTTTCCCGTGGTCACATTGGAATTGGCATCCAGGCTCTCATTGATAAACCGCTCGTAATGTCCCAGATCCAGGTCTGTCTCCGTGCCATCATCTGTAACGAACACCTCCCCATGCTGAATAGGATTCATGGTACCGGGATCCACATTGATATAGGGATCGAACTTCTGCATGGTAATGTGGTATCCCCTGGCTTTCAGCAGCCGCCCCAGGGATGCCGCCGTGATTCCTTTTCCCAGCCCCGATACCACGCCTCCTGTTATAAATACGTATTTGACCATGATTTCCTCCTGCTCCTGCCACATCTCTTCTGGCATATTCCTTCTTTCATAAAAGCCCGGTACTGGTTCCGTTGCAGTTCTCTATACTTTCACCGCGCTTCCGCGCTTCTTGCTCATTCGGGTTAGCGTCCCTGATGCTCTTGCAGTTCCCCGTGCAAGCACGGGTACTGCAATTTCATCGGGACTGGGCTTTTATGGAAAAAAGGCGTCAAAGTCCCTACTTGAAAAGTAGATTCTTTGACGCCTTTGTCAGCTTTTATACTATTTTGCTATGCCTTGTTTCCTGTGCAAAAATTATTTTTTAAGGATACCTTATTTCTCTCCGTTTGTAAAGAGTTTTTTTACGAATTATCCATACAGTGAAAAACACGGTACGTGGCAGCATGGTACATTTATTTTAGTCATTTTCATTTTAGGGATTGACAATCCCCTCTTTTTTGAGTAAACTACCACTCGTAAAGCAAAGGCGCTTTGGACATATAGTCCAAGGTGCCTTTTTTGTTCATTTTCACTCATTTTGAAAGGAGTCTGATCCTATGACAAAGAACATACCAGAACTATATGGAAGCCACGTATTCAATGACAAGGTCATGCGCGAAAAGCTTCCCAAGGACATCTACAAGGCACTGCGCAAAACCATAGAAAACGGAACCCACTTAGAACTTGACGTGGCCAACTCCGTGGCTGTGGCCATGAAGGAATGGGCCGTGGAACAGGGCGCCACCCATTTCACTCACTGGTTCCAGCCCATGACCGGCTTCACAGCGGAGAAACACGACAGCTTTATCTCCCTGGCCGATAACGGCGAGGTGCTGATGGAATTCTCTGGAAAGGAACTGGTAAAGGGCGAACCCGATGCCTCCTCCTTCCCCTCTGGCGGACTCAGGGCCACCTTTGAAGCCAGAGGCTATACTGACTGGGATCCCACTTCCCCCGCTTTCGTCAAGGACGGCACCCTGTACATCCCCACCGCTTTCTGCTCCTACAGCGGAGAGGCCCTGGATAAAAAGACTCCCCTGCTTCGCTCCATGGAGGCCCTTAGCCGGGAGGCCACGAAAGTGCTGCACCTGCTGGGAAAGACAGATGTCACCGGCGTGACCACCACCGTTGGCCCAGAGCAGGAGTATTTTTTAATCAAAAAAGAAGACTACGCCAGACGACGGGATCTGGTCTTCACTGGAAGAACCCTTCTGGGCACACAGCCTCCCAAGGGCCAGGAGATGGAGGATCACTATTTTGGTGCACTGAAGCCCTGTGTCTCCGCTTTCATGCATGACCTGGACGAGGAACTGTGGAAGCTGGGAATTCCCGCCAAGACAAAACACAACGAGGTGGCCCCGGCACAACACGAACTCGCCCCGGTTTACAATACCACCAATGTGGCCGTGGATCACAACCAGCTTACCATGGAGATGATGAAACGGATCGCGGAGAAGCACGGCCTGGTATGCCTGCTCCACGAAAAGCCCTTCGATGGTATCAATGGCTCCGGCAAACACAACAACTGGTCCATCTCCACCAACACGGGCGTCAACCTCCTGGATCCCGGCAAGACACCGGCGGAAAACACACAGTTCCTGATATTCCTGGTAGCTGTCATCAAGGCTGTAGACGAATATGCCGATCTGATGAGGCTGTCCGCCGCCAGCGCAGGCAATGACCACCGGCTGGGCGCCAACGAGGCTCCGCCTGCCATTGTGTCCATCTTTCTGGGAGACGAACTTACCGCTGTCCTCAAATCCATTGAGGATGACAGCTTTTTCGCCAGACAGGATAAGGAACAGATCAATATCGGCGCCGCTGTGCTGCCCCATTTTGCCAAGGATACCACCGACAGGAACCGCACCTCACCTTTCGCCTTCACTGGCAACAAATTTGAGTTCCGCATGCTGGGTTCCGCCATCTCCGTTGCCGGTCCCAACATTGTGCTGAACACCGCTGTGGCAGAGGCCTTGAGCCAGTTCTACGAGACCCTGAAGGATGTACCTGCGGGTCAGATGGAGACTGCCGTCCACACCCTGGTAAAGGATACCCTGGCCGCCCACAAGAGAGTGATCTTCAATGGCAACGGCTATTCCAATGAATGGATTGGAGAAGCGGCCCGCAGAGGACTTCCGAACCTAAAGTCCACACCCGATGTGTTGCCCTGCTTTATCGCCGATAAAAATAAAGCGCTCTTTACAAAGCACCACATTTTCACAGAGTCCGAGATTTACTCCAGGTATGAGATCATGCTGGAGAATTACAGTAAGACCATCCATATTGAGTCCAGGACATTGACTGATATGGTCTACAAGGATTTCCTTCCCGGCCTTCTGGACTATACGGACAAAGTGACCTGCGCAGTGGCGAACAGGAAAAATGTGGCAGGACTTCCCTGCACAAAGGAACTCCAGCTAATCCACACGCTTTCTGACGGATATGAGAAAATCACGGAGCTGACAGAAAAACTGGCCACAGACACTGCCACAGCAGAAAGCATGGAGGATGCCCTGGCTCTGGCCAACTTCTATCACGATACCATCCTTCCGGATATGGAAGCCGTCCGCCATGCGGCCGATGCCGTAGAAGTCCTGCTGCCCGCAGGCGCCCTTCCCTATCCGTGCTATTCCGATATGCTGTTCTATGTATAAATGCGTCCCTTCATGACACTTTTTATCAGGACAGACTTTCCCATACCAGAGCCAAAAGATATTTTGCGCTGTCTCAGACTTAATTTCGAAGGTGAAAATACGTTTTGGAATGCCCCACGGCCTGCTGAGCCAAACCCCTTGTCGCACATTTCAACCTATGGTAAAATATTACAGAAAAAGGATTGCGTCCCCGCCCTGGCCGGGCAAAGGAGGATAAAATGTACGAAATACGAAAAATACACAGCGATGAAGTGGAGGAAGCCATTGCTTTGGCATGGGAAGTCTTCCAGCAGTTCGAAGCACCCGTCTATAAGCCGGAGGGAACAAAAGCATTCCGGCTGGATATTGTTGAAAATGAAGCATTTCTCACCAAATGCCGGCAAGGCATTTTTCCCATCTATGCGGCCTTTGACCAGGGAAAAATGATCGGCATCATCGGCATGGGCTCTGGAACGCATATCAATCTGGTATTTACCAGAAAAGAATACCACCGCCAGGGTGTAGCCACTTCCCTTTTCCGATATCTTTTGGCGGATCTGCGAATAAAAAATCCCGATCTACAGGAACTTACTTTAAATGCATCACCTTACGGCATCCCCTTTTATCTCCACCTGGGGTTTGAAGCCCTGTCAGAAGAACAGGAAAAACACGGAATCAGATATACCCCGATGAAATGGAAGATGCCGGCGGACACTCCCTCCGCCGGCAACGCAGTCTGATGGAAATTCAGGCAAGGAAATTTGCCTAAATATAATAAGCACATTACACGAGTCTGCGCACAGGGAAGAACAGATACTGTTTTCCCGTCTGTGGGTAGGTGAAATCATGCACCGCCCCGGCTAACGCAATCTGATTGGCTTCCAGATAAGCGATCATCTCTGGAAACGTATTTCCATCTTCGCATTCCACATACAGATACTCGTAACCGGGGATAACCCACTTCGTCCAGCCCTCCGGGGCATCGGCATGATCCTCACATTCTACTCCGGCCAGATACAATCCCTTGCTGAAATGCTCCTGCCAGGGCAGAAAACTGTGGGAAAAATCAGACATGGCCCCCCAGATTCCACATACGCTGCCATTTTCATCCTTCTTCGCCAGATGCTGCACTTCTGCAAAGTGGGAATTTGCATCCTCCCACAGTCTCTGGATAAATCCCTCGCCGTCTGATGTGGATCCCTCTTTGCCGATCACCACAAAGGATTCTTTGATACACTGTTCTACTTTCATAAGATACCTCCCCAAAAGTTATGGTGCATTGGATAAACCTGGTTAATTTGTATTTTACAGCATAAAGTTGTTGCCTTTTCTTCCGAGTGTACCACAAAGGCTCTTGTGATTCAATTATCTTCATTCGCATACCGGAAAAAAGTCTGTCCCAGAACGAAAATGAATAATCTTTCCATCCACCTACGCAATTTTGTCCTACTGTGTTATAATGCATGATGGAATCAGGAAACGAAAAACTGGCTCTGAACCACAAAGCTTAAATAGAAACCGAAATCTGTCCATAGCAAAACTGCCCCGGCCCAGCCGCGGAAGTAAAGGAGGATACTTATGAGCGAAACACGCAACGCAAGAGAATTTTTCCCAGATGGCACCCCTATTGACCCCTGGTTTTACGACACAGGAGCCCCACAACTGTCTGCACTTGGCAGACAATATGTGCTCACCGAACACGGCATCCTGGATGACGGCCGGATCCACACTGCCGAAATCCAGGCCTTAATCGACACCGCAGCCGAAGGGGGAGGCGGTGTCATCGTGGTACCCGCAGGCACCTACCTGACCGGATCCCTGTATTTCAAACAGGGGGTACATCTCTATGTGGCGACCGGGGGCACCTTGAAGGGCAGCGATGATATCTCTGACTATGATCTGTGCCAGACCCGCATGGAAGGGGAGACCTGCACCTATTTTGCCGCACTGATCAACGGAGATGGCCTGGACGGCTTTACCCTGTGCGGACCCGGTGTCATAGACGGCAACGGCCTGCGCTCCTGGAAGGCTTTCTGGCTGCGGAGGAACTGGAACCCTGCCTGCACCAACAAGGACGAACAGCGTCCCAGGCTGGTGTATCTGTCCAACTGCCAGAATGTGCGTTTTGCAGACCTGAACCTGCAGAATTCCCATTTCTGGACCACTCACCTGTACCGGTGCCACCATGTGAAATACACAAACTGCCGCATCTTCTCTCCTGCCGCCCCAGTGAAGGCACCCAGCACAGATGCTATCGATATTGATGTCTGCACGGACATCCTGGTGAAAAACTGCTACCTGGAGGTGAACGATGACTCTGTAGTACTGAAAGGCGGAAAGGGTCCCTGGGCTGATACCACTCCCGAAAACGGATCCAATGAGCGGATCCTGGTGGAGGACTGTGTGTACGGCCTCTGCCATGGCTGCCTGACCTGTGGCTCTGAATCCGTTCACAACCGCAATATTCTCATACGCCGTCTTAAAGTCTTAGATGGTCACAACCTGCTGTGGCTGAAAATGCGCCCGGATACACCACAGCATTATGAGTATATCACAGTGGAATCTATTGAAGGAAAGATCCAGAACTTTATCAACATCAATCCCTGGACACAGTTCTACGACCTAAAGGATCGGAAGGACATCCCCTTATCCTACGCTGACCATATCACCATGCGGGACTGTACCTGTGAATGTGAGACCTTTTTCAACGTGAAGGCAGATGAGAGCCAGTATCTGCTCTCCGATTTCACTTTCACAAATCTGGAAATCAAGGCCGATAATACAGGAGCTGCTTTTGATGTGGTGAAAAATATGGAGGCCAGGGAAGTGCGGGTACAGGAAAAAGAATCTCTTGACTTTCACGTTACGTCATAGTCTATACTATTGGAAAACAGGAAGGGAGCAAGAAGACATGAGAGTATCTGCTGTACGTTCAGACGGTGTTTATTCAAAAATTATGAGCGCACCTCTGGACAAGAAGAATGACATTTATCGGTATGAACTGATGATGGCATTTGAAAAAAAATGGGCTTGTTATAATATTCCCATAAAAGCGAAGACGTCCGGCGGCTATGATATTATTATGGCAAGCAGGTTGTTAGGACTCATTGAACCAACCAAAGTAGACGAAACACAAAAACAAAATATTCAGCTAATTTCAGACGATGCACTTTGGGAAAAATGTGAGATGGCAATCAGGAAATCGTTAAACTGCTTTACCCAGCATGGGATTGATTTACCTGTTCAAGAATATTTGTTTACTATATTGCTTGCAAATGCTGAAAGTCCCTACATTAAATTGAATGAGGGCTATTGTGGTGACGGTGGTATACCGGGATATATCTTTTCCTGGCTGATTCCAAACGAATATACACTGGAACATCTTCCCGTAGCTTTGGCACATGAAACAAATCACAATATCCGCTTTCAGTTTATTGAATGGAAGAACGACATCACACTTGGAGAAATGATGATTAGCGAAGGGCTGGCAGAAAACTTTGCCACTTTCTTATATGGCGAAGATAAGGCGGGACCCTGGGTGACAAAAACGGATATGACAACTTTGAACGAATATATCAAACCTATTATTCAAGACGGATTAAATGTTCAAGGACTTGAAAATCTCAATGCTTATCTTTATGGTGATGAACTGGCTAAATTGCAAAACTATCCGCAAGTAGGTTTGCCTTATTGCGCCGGATATGCCTGCGGTTATCATCTTGTAAAGCATTACTTGAATAAAACTGGCAAAAGTATAGTTGAAGCGACACTTTTACCTGCAAAAGAAATTTTAGATGCTGCGGAGGATTTTTGGAATGACTAAAAAACTTTTGTCTGTCCATGAAGTTGCTAAACTGACTGGTATCACCGTCCGCACACTTCATTTTTATGATGAAATTGGGATTTTGAAACCTACAAGATTAACCGGAGCAGGCTATCGAATGTATGACGATACCGCACTTAGCCGGTTACAAAACATTTTATTGTTCCGTGAATTAGAGTTTCCCTTAAAGGAAGTCAAAGCAATTCTTGACAACCCCAACTTTGACTCATCAGAAGCAATTTCTCAACAGATTGAGCTGCTAGAATTAAAGCAAAAACATATAGAGGAGCTTATTACCTTTGCCCGTGAAATTCAAAAGGAAGGAGTAACAACAATGAATTTCAAGGTTTTCGGCAAGAGCGAAATTGAAAAGTATAAAGCAGAAATCAAAGCAAAATGGGGCAATACCAAAGCGTACCAAGAGTACATGCAAAAGGATATTGCCCAAAACGAAGGTAGTTACAGCAAGATTGCAAACGAACTGTTGACAATGTTTTCTGAATTAGGAGAGTTAAAACATCTAACTCCTAATGCTGATGAGGTGCAAAAGAAAATCGCTGCATTACAGAAATTTATAACCGATAATTACTATGTATGTACCAATAAAATCCTTAGCGGACTGGGCGAACTGTATGTAAGTGATGAACGCTTTAAGGACAACATTGACAAGGCCGGTGGGGCTGGAACGGCTGATTTTGTCAAACAAGCTATCGCGTTATATTGCAGTAATTGCCACCTCCAGTTCGTATAAAGCCATTGATCTTCCGTTTGGATAATCAATAATGTCCACGATTTTATAGCCAGCAGACAGGTAAATCTTTCTGACCACCTTTTCATCCAATCCGGTGTCAAGACGGATATATCGGATACCACGCTTGCGGCATTCTGCCTGGATTGCTTCTGTGGCAAGTTTTGTCATACCCATCCCTGCGAATTTCCGCCGAACACAGAACTTATGCAGATAAGCGGCCTCATATCTGGGGGTATTGGGCCAATAGTCCAAATCCGTCCATTGCAGAATAAAGGCGCAGGCAATTTCACCGTCAATCCTTCCGATGCAGAAATTCTCTGGCCGGGCATCGGGAGTAATCAATTCTTCCTTTGTCAGCCATTCATCGGGCCAGACACGATATCCCTGTCCTCGCCCCCAGGCCGCAACCTCACGCATCACAAAAATCGCATCATCTACTTCACCAAAACAAATCTCTAATCTGCTCATTGCTCTTGTCCTTACATGGCAGCAATCATAAACTTATAACCACCGATTTCTACTTGAAATGCCAAATCTTCAAATGCCAAATCGTCCAAGCTTTTCAGTGCCATTTTCATCGTTACAATCTGTTTCTTCAAACTGGAAATGCTCGTGTCATCGGTAATGTCCAGCGTATGCAGCAACGCAGTTTTCTCGGATTTCACGCAGCTTTGCAGGCTTGATCAAACAGAACAAGGTTGCAAATTTTTATTTTAAGGAAACCAAAGATGTGGCATTTCTCTGCATAATTAAGAATATAACGATATCACCTTGCAGGTCTTTTTGTAACAGGCAATCCCATATCTGATGATATTTTTCATTCCGTTCTGCAGAAGGCGTGCGGCGTATCCTTTTTCTTCAATCTGTGCCAGGGCGTCCCGGCATCCGGTCTCCAGATTTCCGTCATCCGGATATTTTATCTCGATTACAATACCTGTATCGCTTTCCTCGATTTCTATCAGGATGTCGCTGAAGCCTTCCCCGGACTCCGCATTGGAACTGATGATCCAGTCCTCGCGGTGACTTAAGAGTCCCAGAAGTATGCCGTGGTAGAAACTTTCTTTCCTGTCTTTCCGGACGCCGGTATCGCGGATACTGATTGTCTTCTTCAGATACTCAGTAAAAAGGGTTTCAGCCGTTCCTGCATCTGCCTGGGGGAATGCGGCACAGAAGGCATCGAGTCTGGGAGCATCCCTGCGGGATTCCTCCCGGAACCATTCATAAATCTGCTCTGCGAAGATTTCCCTGATTTCAAGGTTCGGTATTTTCAGTTGGAAAGACCTGCCGTCCAAGCTGCCGCACTGGGTCAGGTAGCCGGTGGTAAAGAGGACGCTCCAAAGATTGTCTATATCTTTATAAATGTCCCAGTAGGTGAGTTCCTGGTGGATTCGCTTGTTTACGGTTCCGCCGTTTATAAGGCATTCCAGTTCCCGTCTGGCCCCAGGGCCTGCCTTGGACAGGAATGTGCGGATGATGTCATTCCCGCTGGTGTTGATCCAGAAAGCCCCAGGCGCCGCATCCGGGTCGGCGCGGAGCTTTGCACAGTAGTTTATCACGTCCCAGGGACAGTAGACATCCGTGTTCCCGAACCGATACCCATCGTACCATGTTTTGATCAGTTCATACTTGTGGTCAAGGGAATAATAATGCAGCATGTCCCTGACCTCCGTATCAGAAAAGCCGAAGTGCTCATCATATTCCACGTCTGCAATGGACAGCACACGGAGGTTGTTAAGCCCGGTGAAGATACTCTCTTTTGCAATCCGCAGGCACCCGGTCAGCACTGCAAGGTGGAGGCTGCTGTTGCTCTTCAGGGCACGGCTGAAAAGACTGCGGATTGAGCTGACCATTTCCTCATAATAGCCGTAGTGCTGTGCCTTGTCTAAAGGGACATCATACTCGTCTATCAGCAGAATGACCTTCTGGTTGTAATGCTTATGCAGCAATTTGCATAATGTAGACAGGCTGTCAGCCAGTGTATCATTTGACATCAAAAACTGTGATTGCCCGGCCCCACCGATCGCAATCAGCTGTTCATACAGCCTCTTTTCATCCCCGGTAAGCCGGCTGCTTTCTTTCAAGAACTGAAAACGCATTGCCTCATTTCCTATGATTGACCGCAGCATGGAATATGCATGTTCATAGGATCTGTCGCCGACATCCTTCAGGCTGATGGAGATAACGGGGTACTTTCCCATATGTTCCTCACAGAGACTTTGCTCTTTTTGGATGGCAAGGCCGACAAAAAGGCCGGCATCACATCCATATTCGAAAAAGTACTTCAGCATGCTCATGTTAAGGGATTTTCCAAAACGTCTTGGGCGGGTAAAGAGATTTACCTTTCCCCTGTTATTCAGAAGTTCACGGATGAGTCCTGTCTTATCAACATAATAGAATCCTTCTGTACGGATTTCCTCAAAATCTTCAATGCCAATGGGCAGTTTTACATTTTTTTCCAATGTAAGTACTCTCCTTTCAGGGTAAGCCCTCTGTTGATGATAGAGTTTCTCTGTTATTTTATCATATAGTTGACAATTCTGCCATCCCGCAAAAGGACAATTGTTCTCCTAGATTAAGCATTTCGATGCATCATTAAAATACAACCAATTTTCATGCCTATATGTTGCTATACTAAGCAGATTCTATCAAGCAATTACAATTCACGGGTATGGACTGCCTTCAGCTTTTGGACAAATTCCTCATTTTCCAAATCTTTCTCCAGCTCCCAGGCACAGCTGGCGCATAATGGGATTTCTTTTACCATCTTACAATAGTCAAGACTTGCCGACATATCCTCTTTTCCCGGCATATAAAGCCACCTGCCGCAGGAAGCGCACCTCAGACAGTTTTTATTTTCGATCAGAGGGGCATGTATCAAATGCTCTCTTTTTGCCGCTATACCTCCTGGCAGCATAATCTCCCTTGGAAACAGCTTTTCCATCTGCTCCTTCATCTCATCTTTTACCCTGCCGCTCTCTGCATAAAAAAATTCATCTTTTGGTATCTTTAGGGAATAGCTAACAGTCAACATCATATCCATTACAATTAAGCTCCTTCTGTCTGCCGTATTGCAGGTTCCTTCCATACCACGATCCATCTAGTCCGTTATATTTCCTTTGCAAAGCAATACATTACAGCCCTTGGTCGATCTATTTTATCTGCATCCCATTGCATGTTCGTCTCATGTCGTCTCCCTGTCTGGAATGTTTTTCCATTAACTTTTTACTGTAAATATCGGTTCCATCCGGGCTACGGGAGCCGCCATATCATACATCCTGTGCACCTCTATCACCCCGTCAATATCCTTATAGGCATAAGGCGCTTCCGCCCGGACGGACTCTTCCCACTTTTTCAGGATATCCGCCCTGCCTTTCAAGTCATTGCGTGTCGGATCGATTGGCGTAATGACATGGAATCTTTCCATGAATCTGCGGAACTCCTCATCGTTCCCTTTGATGGCGTCCCCGCGGGATTTTTTCCGCCCGGCGCCGTGGCTGGCACTCCAGAGCGCATCCGGATTCCCCAGTCCCCGCAGCAGGTAGCTGGAGCTGCCCATGGAACCGGGGATCATCACCGGCTCCCCATAATAGGCAAATTCCGTGCCCTCCATTTCCCCACAGCCCCTGGCACAGCAGGCACCCTTCCGGTGGATATAGTAAACTTCGCCGGCAATCTCCTTTTTCCAGATATAGTTGTGGGGAGCGTCATAGAGCAACTCCATCTCACAGCCGCCCAGTACATCCGTAAAGACATCCTGGATCATAAAGCCCAGGAACAGACGGTTGGCAAACCCGAAGTTGGCGGCATTCCCGGAAACCGACCAGAACCGTTTCCATGCATCCGGACTCGCGCCGTTTTCCGGTATCGGATAGATCTTATTCCCGGGATGGGGCAGTCCGGCAGGATAGATGTCCTGGCAGATCCTGCGGTTCAGCAGCCCACTGTGATGCCCGATGGTCAGAGACCCTGCATGGAGCATCACTACCACGGCCCCCTTTCTGATATTCCAGGCATTGGCAGTCTGTCCATCGTAAATCTCCGCAATACGCTGTACCTCCAGGAAATGGTTGCCTCCCCCGATCGTCCCGATCTGATCGTCATAAGTCATCTGTCCATAACTGCCAATGAAATCTTCCAGCCCTTCCGTATCATCCGCCTTCAGGCTCCCCCGGAACACCATCCGGTCCAGCCACTTCTCCTGCCTTTTGGGCTGATAGTACCGCCATAAGCCGTTCTTTTTACCGTCATGGTGGGTCTCCAGCAGCCCTTCCAGGCCGTAACGAAACAATGCCTGGCGCTGCCTCCCGGTCATGGGGATCTGCCTGCCTCCCTCAAAAAAGATATGGCGGATCTTCTATGTCAGCTTGGGAAGCCTTTCGCGGATCCGCTCCTCCGACAAGTCTGTAGTGTAAAACCGCATTCCGCAGTTTATGTCATTTCCCATGGCCTGGGGAACCGCAAAGCCCTTTGTCATCATCACCGTTCCAATGGGAATCCCTGCCCCTTTATGAAAATCCGGCGTCAAGATGATCTTCTCGATGCGGTTTCTGTCTCCCTGGAAGAAATCCGAAGATGACCCAAGCTTCTCCAGCGTCTCTTCCAGCCCTGTCATTTGATGCAGCTCTTCGACTGCGCTTTTATCCGGCACAGAGCCTTCCGGCAGATAACAAGATATCGTGTTTTCCCTGTCTCCGTATTCTATTTTATGCACCATATATCTCCTTTGCAAAACAATACATTATAGCCCTGCGACACCGGGAGAGTGACATTTTTCAGGATATCCAATGCCCTTTGGATCGCGTCAGGCGGCACATCTTCTGTATCACATACCAAAGAGTTTTCCAATCCCTTTGGGACTATACTGTCAATCTCATAAAAACATATCCGTCCTCAACGCAATCTGAAAAGGTAAACCCCAGCTTTTCCCAAAACTTTTGCGCCGCTATATTCCTCTGTTCTACCGGGACGGAAACTCTTTTTGCGCCATACTCCTTTTGCAGAAAACGGATGCAGGCATCTGCGGCTTTTGTTCCCAGACCCCTTTTCTGAAAAGCGTCATCAATCAAAAAATTAATGATTTGATGGTTTTCCTCTCCTACATACATGGAAACAAATCCTACCATGCTGTCGCCGTCATAAATGGCAAATGGCCTGGTATCCGTATAAAAAACCCACGCCTCCGCTAAAGAGTACATAACAGAATCGACAAAATCTTCCTTTTCGACACTCGCCTTTAAGCGGAAACACTGCTCATAATTACTTTCGTCAATTTCCCGTAGTTCGATCAACGCTATTCCCTCCGCATATTTATGGTTTGCAATTGCCGACATTCTTCTTCAGCGAAGAAATCCGTAAAATCAAAGCCCTCAAAATAGTTTTCCATATATGCCCTCCAATCCCCATATTATCCATTCCATTCATCATTAAATTCTTTTAAAAATCCACGCATATATTCAT
>CAJUGH010000015.1 GCA_910586215.1 uncultured Acetatifactor sp.
TGTCCGAGAATGTGGAAGTGATGAAACGGGTGGAGGAACTGGCCTGGAATTTTGACCCCGGGTCACTGGGTTTTGCATGGAATGAGGATGTCTGCCAGGACTACCAGAGGCACTATCCGGAGGTGATGGGGTATCAGGTTCTTAGGCCGGTGAAGAAAGTCTGATAAGGAGATAGGTATGGGAGCGCATCCTGTATATGCGCTTCGTGAGGCTGAACCGTCCTGACACTTGCATGTTAGGGCGGTTTTCCTTTTTTAGTAAATAGGATTGCATTTTAGACATAATATTTCCTGTATGTCATGGATGCATTCCTTTTTTGACAGAATATCCTGTGTTTTTGGCAGAGCATACACGGCATGTTCAAATACGAAGACATCATAATATGAAGCTTTAATCACGGAAGTATTCAGTATTTGTCTGTTTTTACAGTACCCACTTGACAAGGGCGGAAATTCTGGTATGCTATATGTGAAAGCATACAAATTTCTTGAACACAGTTGTATGAAATTCAGTTTGTCTAAATCTTATTCAGAAACTCTATGCTTTGACACCCTAACTATATTGCAAGGCAGGAGTTTGCGGCACAGCCAGACAGCATCCTTCTGCCGGAACAGGAGGAGTTATGAAACCTTTGGCAGAAATGAACCTGGTAGATGATTTCCTGGCGCACAGCCTGGCATCCCACAAAACCTACGGGGAGAAAGCGTCCCGTTTTATCCTGGAGTGTATCCTGCAGCGCAGGGTCCGGCATCTCACGGTAGTGTCCCAGAAGACTTGGTACGGAGAGGCTTCGCAAGTCCATGGAGTACGGCTGGATTTGTACCTGGACGAGGAGGACGGGGAGATTTTTGATATGGAGCCGGACAACAACGGCAGAGCCGGGGATGTGGCGGCGCTGCCCAGAAGGGTAAGGTTCTATCATTCAAAAATTGATGCGGGGAACCTGGCAGCAGGGGAGGATTACAAGGCGCTGCGGAATGTGGTGGTGATCTTTATCGCCACATATGATCCTTTTGGATCAAAGAGAATGGTCTATACGATAAAAAACGGCTGTGCGGAGGAGCCAGGCCTGCCCTATGAGGACGGAGCCAGGACGATTTTTTTGTATACCGGAGGAACGGAAGGGAGGCCGCCGGAGAGGCTGCGGCAGCTTGCCCGGTATATGGAGCACTCCACGGGAGAGAACGCACAGACCGCAGAACTGGCAAGGCTGCATGAGATGGTGACGGAAGTAAAAGCAGACAGGGAAGTGGGGCTGGCATATATGAAAGCATTTGAAGTGGAAAAGCGTATTCGGGATGAGGGAAGGGCAGAAGGAATAGCAGAGGGAAAAGCAGAAGCTGTCATGGCTCTTCTGGAGGATATTGGCCTGGTCTCAGAGGCTCTGGAGAAGCGGCTTCGGGAACAGAGGGATCCGGAGGTTCTGCGGAAGTGGCTTAAACTGGCGGCCCGTGCGGAAAGTGTAGAGGAATTTGAAAGGCAGGCAGGGCTGGACCGGGTAACCGGGGATGGAAGGTGCTGACAGTTTTTTCCGGATCAGACTCATTGAGTGCCTAAAATGTTTTGAATGGTATCTGTATTAAAGAAAAAAGAGACATAGGATAAAAAACAAAAGGCCTGTAATAATTTCCTCCAATTGTGTTGGTGGCGTTATTTATCGTGACTTAAATCTGCCCTTTTATTCACCAACTATCAAGTTGCTCGAAAAGACGAAAGAGGAGGGTGGTTCTAAAACAAAAAAGATGGATATGAGCAGATGTATGATGTCATTTGTGTCCATGGTATGGAAGAAATCTATAAAAAGCAGGATAGCTTCGGACTGTTTCGGGATGTTATAAAGTGTGGGCAGACATTTTACAGGAGGGAATGAATATGGCAATCTCATCAACAGCATATGTAAAAACCGATATCCGTGCTTCAAAAGGTAACGCTGATTACCCGTCCCAGGCGTTTCGGGAAGACACTTACCATGAGTATGCTGGAAAAATTCTTTTCCGTGGAGTATGCCGGGCGCAGCGATCTGTTTGAGGGGCTGAGTATCTGGAATGAGGACAAATACCGGGAACTTCAAGGGACATATCCTGTGATTTTCATTAGTTTTGCTCCTGTGAAGGAGGGTACCTTTCTGGGGGCGCAGAAAAAATGTTCTTTCTCATCGCAGAACTGTACAATCGTTTCGATTTCCTTCTGGACAGCGGAATCCTAAAAGAGGATGAAAAAGAATATTACCGTAAGGTATCCTTTGACATGGAAGCCAACATTGCGACAGACGCCTTGAAAGCGCTGTCAGGCTTTCTGGCAAGATATTATGGGAAAAAAGTAATCATTCTTCTGGATGAATATGATACGCCCATGCAGGAGGCATGTGTCTATGGCTACTGGGAAGATCTGGTGCTTTATACCAGGAGCCTGTTTAATGCCACTTTTAAGACGAATCCCTATATTGAGCGGGCTATTATGACGGGGATTACTCGGATCAGCAAAGAGTCCATGTTCTCTGATCTGAACAATCTGAAAGTGGTGTCGGTTACTTCAGATGTGTATGGGGATAGTTTTGGCTTCACGGAGGAGGAAGTATTTGCCGCACTGGAAGAACATTCCATGGCAGACCGAAAAGAGGAAGTGAAGATGTGGTATGATGGGTTTGCTTTTGGCAAATGGGAGGACATCTATAATCCATGGTCTATTATAAACTATCTGGATACAGGTGGTATAGCGCGGCCTTACTGGGTAAATACCAGTTCCAACAGTCTGGCTGGAAAACTGGTTCAGGAGGGCAGCCCGGAACTTAAGATGACAATGGAAGGACTGCTGCAGGGAGGGACTTTCCACGCTTTCCTGGATGAGCAGATTGTATTTGGCGAACTGGAGAAGGGGGAAGAGGCCGTCTGGAGCCTGCTACTTGCCAGCGGATATATAAAAGCCATATCAGCGGCATTGAATATGGAACATATGGAAATGGAGTATGAACTGAAACTCACTAACATGGAAGTGCGCTTTATGTTTCTGCAGATGATCAGAAAGTGGTTTGGCAGGTGCCGCGGAATGCACGACAGGTTTGTGAAGGCGCTGCTTTCTGATGATTTGGAGGGAATGAATGCTTATATGAACGAGGTTTCCGGTGAAATGTTCAGCAGCTTTGACACCGGGAAAAAACCCTCTGCAAAAGCGCAGCCGGAACGTTTTTACCATGGGTTTGTACTGGGACTTCTGGCACAAATCCAGGATCGTTATATCATAACTTCCAACAAGGAAAGCGGACTGGGACGGTATGATATCATGATAGAGCCTAAAAAGCCAGGAGAGGTAGCTTTTATTATTGAATTTAAAGTGGTCCACGCAAAAAGAAAAGAAACTTTGGAAGACGGAGTAAAGGCTGCACTACAGCAGATTGAAGAGAAGCGGTATGAAACTGTGTTGTTAAACAGAGGAATTGCACCAGAACAAATTAGGAAGTACGGATTTGCCTTTGAGGGGAGCCAGGTGCTGATTGGGAGAGGAAAGCATGTTTCGACAGGTCTGTCTGGATGAAAACTCCTGTACAGATTAGCAGAAAAACATAACGTAACAGGATAAAAAGAGGAGTACCACCATGTCTTACAGCGAGGTAATCAAAAATTTTAACCGCATCCGGGACTATATGCGGGAATTCTATGTCTACGGTTTCAAGGGACGGGACGGATTCCCCTATAAGAGTGGGCGTTCCTACGATGATGAGCGGCGGCGCCTGGAAAGCTGGCTGGGGGATTACATGGGGTTTTACCAGACGCCGGAAGGAAAGAGGGTATTTCTCTCCATAGACAGCCGCAGTGTGCGACACAATCCACTCTACAAGGCCTGGAAGGCCAGGAGTTTTACAGACGGGGATATTACCCTTCATTTCATACTGCTGGATATACTGGCCTCTGCGGAACAGGCCCTGTGCCTGGGGGAGATCCTGACAGAGATTGACCGGTATCTTTCCGGTTTCCAGGAACCGAGGATTTATGACGAATCCACAGTGCGCAGGAAGCTGAAGGAATACGTGTCAGAGGGCATCCTGATGGCACACAGGAAGGGGAAGGTGGTATATTACAGCCGGGCAGAAGATACGCCCCTGCCTGGCAGGGACATGTTGGACTTTTTCTCAGAGACAGCACCTTGCGGGGTGATTGGGTCCTTCCTGCTGGATAAGGGGACCGGGCAGGAGGGGATCTTTGCATGCAAGCATCACTATATCACAGGGGCTCTGGACAGTGAGATCCTGTGCCGGCTTTTCCTGGCAATGGGGGAGGAGAGGGCAGTCACCCTGGAGATGACTCCCAGGCGTGGGAACCTGGTTTCCCGGAACACGGTTGTTCCCCTGCAAATCATGGCCAGCGCACAGGGGGGCCGCCAGTATCTGATGGCTTATGTGCCTGGCAGCAACCGCATCCGGTCTTTCCGGCTGGATCATATTGCCCTGGTCAGGACGGGGGAGAGAAGTCCCCGGTTCCATGAATTACGGCAGACGTTGGATGGGATGCGGGCCCACATGTGGGGAATCAGTACCCAGGGCCGGACAGGGCAGCGTATGGGGCATGTGGAATTTACCGTGCAGTATGATGACCAGGAGCAGCATATCCACAGGCGGCTGGAGCGGGAGAAGCGGTGCGGAAGGGTTGAGAGGATTGATCGGAATACCAGCCGGTTTTCAGCAGATGTGTATGATGCCAGTGAACTGGTTCCCTGGATCCGTACCTTTATCTGCCGCATTACGGACGTCCACTTTTCGGATGCCTCACTGGAGACCCGGTTTGGGGAGGATCTGAAGACAATGTACAGGCTGTATGGACTGGAAGGCGGTGATAGCATATGATTTTCAGTGAACTTTACAGCGCCTATTACAACGCGGTTGCTGCAATCCTGAAGGCAGCCATAGACCATCCCCTGCAGGGAGAGGAACTGCGGGAGATTGTAAGGCAGCATGCCTTCGGGGAGAGCATCCTGCAGGTGGAACCGGCCCTGCGGGAAGGAAGATGGCAGCTTCTTAGGCCGGACGGGACAACGCCGGTCCGGAAGGAACCTTCCATGCCGCTGACACTGCTTCAGAAACGCTGGCTGAAGGCAATATCCCTGGATCCCAGGATCCGTCTGTTCCAGGAGGAACCCCTGGACCTGCCAGGGCTTTCCCAGGCGGAACCTCTGTTTACCCCGAAGGATTATGTCATCTTCGACCGGTATCTGGACGGAGATGCCTATGAGGATGAGACGTACCAGGCCAATTTCCGGCTGCTGGTGGATGCCATTCACTGCCAGTACCCGGTCAGCATAGAGATGGAGAGTGGCAAAGGGAGACGGGTACATACAGTTCTGCTCCCCAGGTACCTGGAATATTCGGAAAAAGATGACAAGTTCCGGCTGGTGGGTTCCGGCAGGCGTTCTAGGGTCACGGTGAACCTGGGAAGGATCCGCAAATGTGAAAAATACAGGAAGGTTTATGGCGCTTTCTCCACAAAACCAACAGGAGAGGCAGATTTGCAGAGAGAAATGCCTTTCCAGGCAGAAGCGGCTCCCCATACAGAAAATGTTACCTTCGAACTGACCGACCAAAGAAATGCCCTGGAGCGCGTCCTGCTTCATTTTGCACACCTGGAGAAACGGGCAGAAGAGCTTGGGGGCAATCGGTACAGGGTAACGATAGATTATGACAGGGAAGACGAGACAGAGATCCTGATCCGGATTCTCTCCTTCGGACCCATGGTAAAGGTGGTGGCACCCAGGCATTTTGTAGAACTTATAAAAGAGCGGCTAAGGAGTCAGAGAAGTTGGGAACGCTGAAAAACAGTTTTCAGGTGTTCGCAACTTTTTTTCCGGGATAAATGTCCGGTAGGGATATAGAATGATTACTGTTCACTGGTGCCACCGCGAGGTATTTTCACGCGTCTTCTGCGTGACAAACCCAGGCAATCTTGACTGCCTTGACAACCTGCGCCAAAACGCCTGCATTTGGAGCAGAGAAGGACAGAGAAGGACAGAGAAGGACAGAGAAGGACAGAGAAGGACAGAGAAGGACAAAGAAGGACAAAGAAGGACAGAGAAGGACAAAGAAGGACAAAGAAGAGCAAAGAAGAGAAGGAGGGTGGAACGATGCTGGAAATAAGGGGAAAAGTTAACACGGCCATCTGCTATGCAAAGGTTGTGGAAGATGACGCAATCGAGCAGATCCGCAGGATGTGCGATTATGCGCTGACCGAGGGCAGCAGGATCCGGATCATGCCGGATGTACATGCGGGAAAAGGCTGCACCATCGGCACCACCATGACCATCGTGGACAAGGCCTGTCCCAATGTTGTGGGGGTTGACATTGGCTGCGGCATGTACACGGTAAAACTGGAGGACAGGGATCTGGATTGTCGGAACATAGATGAAGCCTGCCATTTCATCCCTTCTGGCATGAACGTCTGGGAGGGCAGAAGGGAGAGATTTGACTTGACAGCCCTTCGCTGCTACCGTTCCCTTCGTGACTCCAAAAGGCTGGAGCGTTCCCTGGGCACCCTGGGCGGCGGGAATCATTTTATCGAGGTGGACAGGGCTTCTGACGGAGCCTGTTACCTGGTGATTCACTCTGGCAGCCGTAACCTGGGCAAACAGGTGGCAGAGATTTACCAGCAGATCGCCATTGACTTACATAGGGGAAAGGAAGACTACTTCAGGCAGAGGGATGAGATCATCCGCACCTACAAGGCAGAGGGCAGAAGGGACGGGATCCAGGAAGCCTTGAAAGAGTTGCAGAGGCAGTATGTGGAACAGGACCTGCTGATTCCGGAGGATATCTGCTGGCTCTATGGATCCTTCCTGGAGGATTATCTTCACGATGTGGAGATCTGCCAGGCATTTGCCAGAAGAAGCAGGGAGATCATGGCAGAAGTGATCCTGGAGAGGACGGGCATGAGGGCTTTGGAAGGCTTCCACACCATCCACAATTACATTGACACCAGGGAGATGATCCTTAGGAAAGGGGCCATTGCGGCACATGCAGGAGAGCGGGTACTGATTCCCATCAACATGCGTGATGGGTCTGTCCTTGCAGTGGGCAGGGGGAATCCCCAGTGGAATGACTCTGCACCCCACGGCGCCGGCAGGCTTATGTCCCGGACCAGGGCAAAGGCAACCCTGGACATGGCTGCCTACCAGGCGGCCATGAAAGGGATCTACACCACCTCTGTCAATGAGAAGACCCTTGACGAGGCCCCCCAGGCGTACAAATCCCTGGAGGACATCCTGGATGTGATCCAGGAATCCGTGGATGTGCTGGATATCATGAAGCCGGTGTTCAACTTCAAGGCTGCTGATGACGGGATGCCCTGGAAGAAGAAAAAGGAGCTTTCATAGCCTTTTGTGCGGCAGGGCATTTAAGGGGTAGTGGAACTGCGGGAGCCCTGTAGGGAGGTTTGTTTTTCTCCGGACAGATACCATAGGTAGGAAAGGGTAGTATCTGTCCGGGGGGTGTTGGCAAGGATTCCCAGATAGACCGTATCTTCGAATCCGGCCTGTTTGATATAGGGACATCTGGACAGGTCCAGGCCGAAACAATGTGTTTCCGTAACCGCGGCGTAGGAAAGAGAAGCATCCAACACCATGTCGTCCGCATTGTCCTCCAGAACGACAACATTGCTGATAAGGGATGGCTGCAAAGCCTGGTACAGTTCGGGATCCTGTGTGGAGAGGAAGCTGTCCAGGTCCAGCAGGTAGCCGTTCTGAGAAAAGGCATCAAAAGCTTCCCTGTTCATCAAGACTACATCCAGCAGTTTTCCTTCAATGGCAGCCAGGATTTTTATACGGGAAGCATAGGTGTATTCATGCCATTCGCTCCACTCATTATCTGTCAGATAGAGACCAGAATAGAACTGGAGTGTCGTTTTAGAGGCATCTGCCTGTAGATAGTCCATAAAACCCTGGTTAAGCTGTCCGGCCAGGGTCTCACTGGCATTTACATTCACCAGGGCAGTGTATAGAAGGGTATCCTTATGGGTAAGGTGCCCATGGATATTCCAGCCGATGAAATACAGAAAAAGGCAGAGAATCACCAGGGGAAACTTGTAATAAGCCAGGATATGCTGTATCCACTTCAAGCCGTGCAGGGTGCCCAGATGGTCATCGTGAAGAATGGAACCCAGATATCTGCTTAGGAGGACGGACGGGTATCTGGCGCAAAGTCTGTTGTCGATTTCATAACTTTCAAGAGCCTCCTTTCTGCTGCCTTACAGAGGCTGTTGTCCGGCTGCCTGGTCTATGGTGCCCTGTCCTTCTTCCTGGCTTGCTTTTTCCTCGCATAGCAGGAAGCAGCCGGTATGATTTCCGGGATCCGAAGATGTGGCAGGAAGCGGACGGTTCCTACCGCTGTGTCATCGGGAACCGGGCGGCGGACGACAGCGGCCAGATCCTGCTCTTCTCCAGCCAGGATGGTTTCAGCTGGCATTACGTGAAGGTGCTGGCGGCCAACCGGAACCGGTTCGGGAAGATGTGGGAGTGCCCGGATTTCTTCCCCCTGGACGGGAAATGGGTGCTGCTTACCAGTCCCCAGGACATGCTTCCCTCCGGCTTTGAGTACCATAACGGCAACGGCACCCTCTGCCTGATCGGGGACTACGACAGGGAGAAGGAAGAGTTCGCGGAGATTTCTGACCAGTCGGTGGACTACGGGATAGATTTCTACGCGGCCCAGACGATCCTGACCCCGGACGGACGCCGGGTGATGATTGGCTGGATGCAGAACTGGGATACCTGCAACCACAGGAGGAAGCAGGAGGAGGCATGGTTCGGCCAGATGAGCCTGCCCAGGGAACTGTCCATCCGGGACGGGCGCCTGTACCAGAAGCCGGTCAGGGAGCTGGAGGGGATGCGTTCCGGCCGGGTATCTTATACGGATGTGACCGTATCCGGTACGGTGAGACTGGAAGGGATCAGGGGGCGCCGGATCGACATGGAACTGACAGTCCGGCCGGCAGAGGGCTGCGACCTGTACCGGAAGTTCGCAGTCCGCTTTGCACAAAATGAATCATACTATACCTCCCTGGGCTTCCGCCCGGCAGAGTCGGTGCTGAAGGTGGACAGGAAATTCTCCGGGTCCAGGAGGGCCATCATCCACCAGCGGCGCAGCCTGGTGAACCACCGGGACGGCGAACTGAAACTTCGGATCATCCTGGACCGGTTCAGCGCGGAGGTCTTCGTCAATGACGGGGAGCAGGTACTCTCTGCCGTGCTGTACACGGAGCAGGAGGCAGAGGGGATTTCCTTTATCGCGGACGGCACAGTGAGCCTGGATGTGGTGAAATACGACCTGGCCTGATCCATCCCGGTGGGCTTCTCTGTCTGCCTTGGATGACAAAAGTCATGGGCATTTCCGAAGCAGTCTGGCTGCCCTGGCATCATCCAGGATATGAATATCAGATGATACGATGCGCCTTAAGGCTGCGGCAGAATCTGCCGCAGCCTTTGTCTGCCTCTCTGATCAGCTTTTCCATTGCAACTCTGATCCCATCGTTGCTATAGTAACGTCCGCGCCTATTTTATTCTCCTGTTCCATCCGGCATGGTTCACAGACTAAGAAAATCTAAAAATTCACATGGAATCCTTCTGCCGGCAATAGCAGCAGGAATAACCTCTCTTATAGAGGATATGCCAACATGTCAGGATTGTCCATATCAGAAAGAAGATCTGCCATAGATTTTTTGTGCCAGAACAGGTATCCTACAGGCAGAAAGCAATTGGATGCACCATACGGCAGGAGGGTATATGGGACGGAAAATCTATGTGGGAGCTGACGGAGGAGGTACCAAGACAGCAATATGTGCCCTGGGGTGCCTGCCAGGGAACCAGGTCTTCTCCTGTCAGGGAGCCAGCATGAATTACAATGTGATCGGGGTGGAGAAGGCAGCCGTCCATTTTGCGGAAGCCATGAGCAGGCTTCCCATGGCTCGGGGGATGGAGATCGCAGCAGTGGCCATAGGGGATCCCTCCATTGATGACCTGGTGCCATCTCCCCTAACGGGGCAGTTCCTGAACCGCGTAAGGCAGTTGGTTCCACCATTGTCCATGTGCCCTATCTATGTTGCCAGTGATGTGTATATGACTCTCTACGGAATGACCGGAGGGGAGCCTGGAGCCATCATGGTCAGCGGCACAGGCTCCATGGGCCTGGCCCAGGATCCGAAAGGCAGGCTTCATGTGGTAGCCGGATGGGGGCGGCTGATTGAAGGGGAGGGAAGTGGGTATTTCATTGCATCCAGGGGACTAAGGGCGGCCTTGCGGTACTACGAAGGAACTGGCCCGAAGACGGTGCTCCTTGAGGAGATGAAACGCTATTTTGGCATACAGGATCCCAGGGATTTTGTACTGCGGTACTATGCAGACAGCACGGCTTTCCCGGATGTGGCAGGTTTTGCAAAGGTGGTGGGGGATGCCGCCGGACAGGATGAGGAAGCAAAGAAGATCCTGCTGGAATGCGGGGACATATTGGTCACGGGTATGTGTACCCTGTTGCAGAAAGCAGGTCTTACGGACTGCAAGGTGGGGGTATATGGAAGTGTACTTCTGGAGAATTCCCTGGTGAGAAAGGTATTCGAAAGAGGCGTACTGGAGGCCTGGCCCAGGGTGACAATCATGGTTCCTAAACTGAAGCCAGAGGCAGCAGCATTACAGTATAGCATGGAAAAGGAGGGCGTATGACAGCAGGAGAAATGTATTTTGAGGAACTGGAAAAGGTGCTAGACCGGATCCGGGAAACCCAGGCAGACAGGATAGAGGAGGCCGCTGCAGCATGTGCAAAGGTTATCCGGGAAGGAGGGCTGATCTATACCTTTGGCACAGGCCATTCCCATCTCCTGGCAGAGGAAATCTTCTACCGGGCGGGAGGCCTGGCGGCTGTCTGCCCAATCCTGGAGGAGCCGCTGATGCTCACCCATGCGGCCAGGAGCAGCCATATGGAGAGGCTGTCCGGATATGCGAAGCTGCTCCTGGAGGAGGCGGCCCCGGTGGCGCCTGGTGTCCTCTTCCTGTTCTCTAATTCCGGGCGGAATTCCGTGATGGTGGAGATGGCAGGGGAAGCTGGAAAGAGGGGGCTTACAGTGATCGGGATCACCAATATGCAGCATTCCACACAGACAGATTCCAGGGATCCTTCCGGAAGAAAATTATATGAACTGTGCGACATTGTCATTGACAACTGTGGATGCGTTGGGGATGCCTGTGTGGAGTTGTACGGACGTAAGTCGGGAGCCACTTCCACGGCAGCAGGGGCAGCCATCCTCCAGGCCATTGTCTGTAGGACGGTGGAACTGTGCGGCGGCAGTGCGGAGGTGTTCTGCAGTGCCAATGTGGACCAGGGAGATGCGGTCAATGAGGCTTATATCAGAAAATATAAAGGCAGGGTGAGGAACCTATAAGGCAGGGCCACAGACTTGAGAACAGGAAGGCAAGGTTCCTGGGGAAAGGGATGTTCCGGGGAAGACATTTCCCCAGGAAGAGGTGTGTTTCCGAGGAAAGGAGAGGAGAGAATGGCAAAATTAGCATTACTGGGAGGTTCCCCTGTGCGCAGGGATCCTTTTTCCACATGGCCCAGGGGCACGAGGCAGGATGAGGAGGCCCTTCTGGAAGCCTTCCTGGAGGGGTGTCGGGATGGCCTGGAGGAATCTGGGAAGGAATGTCGGGAAGGAACCTTTGGGAATGTTGGGGAAGACAGCGGGGAGATCCCAAGATGCCAGGAGGAGATCCGCAATGATGTCCGGGAGAGCATTCCTGTGGAACCGGGAAAGAAATATTCCTGGGGGAAGAATGGCAGAAGGTGCAGGGAATTTGCTGCTAGGTATGCCGGAATGTGCGGTACTGCCCACTGCATCCCGGTGGCCAATGGCACGGTGAGCATTGAACTGATCTTGCGGGGATTAGGAATCGGGTATGGGGATGAGGTGATCCTGCCGGCTTATACGTTTATTGCCACTATGTCGGCGGTGGTGTTCGCAGGGGCAGTGCCTGTATTTGCAGATATTGAGCCGGGAACTTACAATCTCTGTGCGGACAGCGTGGAGCAGCATATCACCAGCCGCACCAGGGCAGTGCTGGCAGTGGCTGTGGGAGGAAGACCCTGTGACTTCGAGAAACTGGAGGCAGTGACGAAGAAACATGGCATTTACCTAGTGGTGGATGCAGCCCAGGCGGCAGGGGCCAGGTTCCTGGACAGATCAGTGGGTAAGTACGGAGTGGCAGCTTCCTTTTCCTGCCAGAATTCCAAGAATCTGACCTGCGGGGAAGGTGGGATCATCACCACGGACAGTGACAGTCTGCGGGATGCCATCTGCACCATGCTGGGAATAGAAGGACAAGGGCACACCGCCATTTCGGACAAAACGCTTTTTCCAAGGCTGGACCACGGTCTTACGGAGATGCAGGCAGCCTTGCTGATGAGTCAGTTGGATAAGCTTCCGGGAGAGATCTACCTGCGCGGGGAAAATGTAGCTTATCTGGAAGGCAGACTGAAGGGGAATCCCCTGCTTCTGCCCATGGAACAGGATCCCAGGATCCAGGTGCATGCGGAGCATGTGCATCTCATGCGGGTGAACACACAGATCCTGCGGGAATATGGGCTGAACCGGGAGGATCTGCTCCAGGCCTTGCATGCGGAAGGCATCCCCCTGCAGCCGGGATACCAGCCCCTTTATGCCTTTCCCTGTACCACCTCCCCGGAGGTTGCACATGCCATCGGACGGGAAATCGACTGTACCCCCCTGCCTGTATGTGAGAGGGCGGGATATGAGGAGGGCGTGTGGTTCTACCACGGTATTTTCCTGGGACGGCGCCGGGATATGGACCAGATAGCCGATGGGGTGGACAAGGTGTGGGAGAACCTGGAAGCGCTGGGGGCTGCGAAAAGGGGAACCGGAAAGGAAACCATATGAAGATAGAGATGTTGAGAGAAACGCTATATAGCGGTATCTGGGGTACCATCGGCCCCAGGGCACAGGAGGCCGGGAGCCTGCTGGGAGAGCGGTGGGGGAATGGTTTTGGCCTACTGATGCACTCTGGCACAGCAGCCTATGAGACAGCCCTGCGTTCCCTGGGAATCGGGCATGGGGATCTGGTCCTGTGCCCTGCCGGGGGGCAGCGGATGGATGGGGAGATTGCCGCCGCAATTGGGGCGACCCCTGTCTTTAGGAAGGGAGCCCAGGGAAGCCTTCCGCTGTCTGTGGAGGACTGCCGGGCATCCCTGGCAGATTTGAGACAGGTGAAGGCAGTCGTTCTGGACGATACCAGGGGGCTTGACCTGCCAGGGATGGTCCAGGTCTGTAGGGAGGGAGGCTGTGAACTGATCTTGAATATGCAGGACAACCTGGACAGGACAGAGGGCTGGGAAGGCATCTACGCTGCCATATTTGACCTGGGAGTCTGCGGCGGGGCTGTCACAGGCAGGGAGGAGATCTACAGGTCGCTTTTTGCCTGGCACCACTGTGGACATGCCCCTGGCACGGCAGATTCCCTGAGCTTTGACCAGATTCTGGGAGGAGATATGCGAGTCAGTGAGTGGCAGGCCATTGCAGCGATGGAGATTCTGAAGGAGGTTCCATGAAGAAGATCAAGGCCGCTATTATAGGCTGCGGCAGGGTGTCAGTCCGCTATGGGGAAGCTTTCCGGCACCTGGCCGGGCAGGTGGAACTGGTATATGCAGTGGATAAGGACAGGGAACGGGCCAGGAAATTCGCAGAATCATTTGGCTGTGCATATACGGACAGGTTTGAGGATATTCTGCATAAGGGAATTGATGTATTGCACATATGCCTGCCCCATTATCTGCATGCCAGTGTGGCCATCCAGGCCATGGAGGCGGGGATCCATGTGCTGACGGAGAAGCCCATGGCCATGTCCCTGCAGGAGGCCGATGAGATGCTTCTGGCACAGGGCAGGACAGGCATGAAACTGGGAGTGATCTTCCAGACCAGGTATGCCAGGAGTGTGAGGAAACTGAGAGAAATGGTTGCAGCAGGGGACTTTGGCAGGATTCTCTCGGCCCGTTCCTTTCTCACCTGGAGCCGTCCCCTGGCCTATTATCAGGGCAGTGACTGGAAGGGAACCTGGGACAGGGAAGGGGGCGGCGTGCTGATGGACCAGGCCATCCACAGCATTGACAGGATCCGCTATGTGCTGGGAAGTGAGGCAGAATGGGTGGATGGAAGCATCCACAATTATACCCATGGATTTGTGGAAGTGGAGGACACGGCCTGTGCAGCCATCATGTTCCGGAACGGCTGCCTGTACCATGTATATGCCTGTAATACTTATGGGGCCAACGCCCCGGTGAGCCTGGAATTTATCGGGGAGAGGGGGCGTTGTGGGCTGGTCCGGGACCAGGGATACTATGAACTGGAGGGACACTACACGGAACTGAACGGCAGTTGTGAACTGGCAGATGCCGGGCCGGGTTACTGGGGCAGCAGCCACCATATGCAACTGGAAGATTTCTACCGCTGTGTCCGGGAGGATCTGCCCGTATCCGTGGACGGCCTGGAGGGGCGGAAGAGCCTGGAGATCGTGAAGGGCATCTACCTGGCTTCTGCCAGGGGGGAGAGGATTTCTTTTCCTTTTGAGGATGTCCTCTACAGGGGGCTGGGGCAGCCCTGGTGACAGGCTTCATCGAATTGTCAAAATCGTGCAGTGGAAGATCAGGATATGCCATAGACAAACCTGGCAGACATGGGATATCCTGTTGGTATCCTGGAGGCTCGCCCATTGGGGGTACCCAGGAAAACCAAGGATCGGGAAAGGACTTTCATGGGTGGTACAAAACAGTATGAGGAAATCCCTTTTATAGACGACCTTTTTCCAGTCCGGATCCTGTGGAATTTCCGGCTGGGCCAGGATGCGGTGCTGAGGGAAGATTCTGTGGTCACATGGCATGAGCAGCTTGAGATCCTGTATATCCTGGAGGGAAAGATCCAGATAGACTGCGGCTACCGGCGCTATATTTGTGACAAAGGAGACATTGTGATTGTGAATCCCTGTGAAGAACACGTGGTGGGGTATCATTCCGGCAATCCTTCCTACCACTGCATCATGATTGATCCTAAGTTCTACGCAGGGGGCCTGCTGGACCGGTGCGGTCTGCAGTACATGCTTCCCATCAATGGACAGCAGATGAAATTCAACAACTTGATCCGGGGGAACGGGAAGGTTTCCGATATCCTGCAGGAACTGATCGCAGAATGCGAGGAACGCCGGTACGCCTTTGAGGTGGCTGTGAAAGGGAATCTGCTGCGGCTTTTGGCAGAACTTTTCCGCAGTGAGATGAGCGGCCTGCAGGGAGATGAGAAGGTTATAGCCGACAAGGCTAATTATGAACTGGTGGCTCCGGTTTTTCCCTATATTGCAGAGCATTATGCACAGAAGATCACCTTGAAGGACCTGGCAGCGGCCTGTTGTGTGAACGTGTCCCATCTGTGCCGGGTCTTCAAGAAACTCACAGGGAAAACTGTGATGGAATATCTGAACGAATACAGGCTCTCCAAAGCCCAGATGCTGCTTGTGACCACGGATCTGGGGCTGTGCGAGATTGCGGCCCAGGCAGGGTATACGGATATGGGATATATGATGCGGCGTTTTAAGGCGGCTTATGGGATATCCCCCGGCAGGTTCCGGCACCTGGCGGGGGAGGGGAAGGAGGAGTGAAAGGCATGGACGGTATTCTGTGTGGATTTGCCCAAAAAGAGATAACACCTCTGGGGGACGGCATTTTCCTGGATGGTTATGGGCACCGGATGTCCCCGGCAGAAGGAGTCAGTGATCCCTTGTACGTGAAAGCAGCCGTTTTTGGGAGGAAGGAGGAGGCAGAAGGGGAAGCGGAGACAGCCAGACAGGCGGCCTGCCAGTTTGCCATTGTTGTCCTGGATGTATGTGGCTTTCATGAGCCCATTTACGAACTTCTGGCAGATTATGTGGAGGCCATGACAGGACTGGAACCTGGTCAGGTGGCCATCTGTGCCACCCACACCCACGCAGCCCCCGCCTGCGGTGTCCTGGACGGTCTGCCCATCAACTGGGATTACTGGGGATATGCAGCGGAAACAGCGGGAAGGACGATCCTGGAGGCCATGGGGAAGATGGAACCCTGTAGCTGTTATGGGGCCGTATCGGACAGGGAATTTGTCCCTGCCCATAACCGCCGGGACAGGCCTTTCATTGACAGGCGTATGAAGGCCCTGGTATTTACCGGCCTGGATGGAAGGGTGCGGGGAATCCTTGCCAGCGCTTCCTGCCACCCGGTGATCCAGACTTCCCTGGAACTCTCGGCAGATTATCCCAGGGTACTGACCCGCAGGGCCATGGAGGAATACGGGGTGCCATGCATTTTCCTTCAGGGGAGGTGCGGGGACATCAACCCCTCTGTCCCGGAGGGCATGGGTATCCAGGAGGCCATTGAGCGGGTAGGCAGTGAACTGGCAGAGGGTATCCTGTCTGCGGTGGACAAAGGGGCAGGAAAAGGGGAAGTGCCCTCATCCATAGACAATTGTTACTGGAAGGTACGGATTCCCATGAAGGTGGCTCCCCAGCCTGAGGAAGCCAGGAGAAGTTTTGAAGGCAAGCTGAAGGAGTACCTGGCACAGCCCTGGTCCCTGGAAAAGCATTATGCCTTCCGGGAGGCAGAGTGGCACAGGAAAAGGTACAGAAGCAGCCGGTGCGGTGAGGATTTCGGACTCTGGGTGCCCATCCAGATGCTGGACATGGGACACAGGCAGGTGTTCTTGTTTCTTCCCTTTGAGATATTGACCAGCACGGGGAACAAGGCAGAAGAGATCCTGGGCAGGTTTGGATATGAGGAGGGAAATATCTTTGTGGTGGGCTATGCCAACTGCGTCAACGGGTATCTGGCTCCCAGGGAGGAGTTCGCCGTAGGAGGATATGAGGTGACTGGTGCGGCACATTGGTATGGCCTGCCGGAGTGCAGTGAAGAGACAGAGAAGGCAGTGCTGGAAGCCGTGGAACAGATGGCAGGGGAAATGCTGGGAAGGAAAACATGACGGTTCGTGCCGGGAAAGATACCGGGCAAAGGTAGCAGAAGGTATCCCGGCACAGTAAAAGGAGGAGAAGGTATGGCAGCAAAGAATCAGAGAGAAAGCGGCAACAGGAGCAGAAGGCATGACCATGGATATGGCAAGGCAGTCAGCAGGAGCAGATGGATGGGGAAGATGGCCGTAAGCATGGCCCTGGTGCTGACGGCAGTGACAGTCCTGGCGGGGGGCTGCGGCAAGGATGGACAGGGGGCACAGGGCAAGGAGATCACCATCAGCACCTTTGACGGCAACCCCTATGCGCCGGAAGAATTCGCAAAGGTGGTGGAGCAGTTCCAGGAGGATCATCCCGGTGTCACCGTGGAAGTGCAGCATGCGCCCAATGACAACAAGGCCCTTCTGCAATCCCGGGTGAACTCCGGGGAGATCCCGGATGTGTTCGCAGTGGAGGCGGGAAGCTTTGCCGAGATGTATTACGAATATGCCTACGATTGGTCGGAGGATACGGATATCCTGGAACTGTTCCACGAGACAGCCGTGGACAGGGGACGGGATGGAGAGGGACGGGTGATGGCCCTCCCCTGGTTCTACGAGAATATGGGAATGCTGTACAATAAGGACTGCTTTGAGAAGGCAGGCATCACGAAGCTGCCAGTGAATGTGCAGGAACTGGAGGAAGCCTGCAAGAAGCTGGAGGAGAAAGGGATCACGGCATTTGCCCTGGGGGGAAAGGAGACCTGGGTGCTGTCCCAGCTGGCCTCCCACTTCATCCTGGATAAATCCCTGGACGGGGAGGGCACCAATGAGGCACTGCTGAAAGGGGACTTGACCATCGCCGGGCTGCCCCATATGGACAATCTGTTCAAACTCCTTGACCTGGCGGTGGCTTACGGCCCGGATAAGCCACTGGAAATAGACTGGGAAACTTCAGAGAATATGTTTGCAAACGGGGAAGCTGCCATGATCCAGATGGGTGACTGGTGCCAGGCAACCCTGGACTCTTTTAACCCGGATGCAAGGGTGGGATTCCTGCCAATGCCGGTGGGGAATACAGAAGAGGAGACCACGGTACTGTCCTCCGGCAACTGGGTGCTTATTGTGAATAAGGATTCCCAGAACCTGGAACTGGCCAAGGAATACCTGGTATATATCCTGACAAGCCAGAAAGGGGTGGAATGGATCTGCAATCACGTGGGACTGGTGCCCTGTGCCAAAACGGATACGCAAGTCCAGGGGATGCTGGCAAACGATGCCAAGACATACATTGAGGCAGGCCGGACCAACGGGTGGCTCCATACCATTGCACCGGCGACTTATTCCGAGACCTGCGGTGCCTGTATACAGGCATATATGACCGGCGGGATGACAAAGGATGAGGTGATACAGAGCCTGCAGGAGATCTGGGATGCCCAGTGACAGGTGATGTAAAATGCGCTACTGTTTACAGTAACTATAGCGCTGCCCATGGATGGCGCCTTGGAGAGAAAAGGCGCCACAAAAGGGGCAGACGGGCAGGCCTGGCTTAGGAGGAAGCGGATTTGAAGAAGAAAAAGAGAAGGGAAAGTTTTCTGTTTGTCCTGTTTGTGTTTCCGGCTATGGCATTTGTGCTGTTTGCCACTGATATTCCATTTCTCATGAACCTGTACTATTCCGTCTTTGAGTGGAACGGTGTGGGGAAGACCATGAAATACGTGGGATTCCAGCACTTTGTCAAGATATTTACCAGTGACAGGCTCTTCTGGCAGAGCGTATTGTTCACTTTGAAATTCGCGGTGTTTTTCGTGGTACTGGTCAATGTGCTTTCCCTGGCTGTGGCCCTGGCTCTGGCCGGGGGAAGGCGAATCTCCCATGTGGGAAGGGCATTCTACTATGTGCCCTATATTATCAGCCTGACAGCCTTAAGCCTGATCTGGAAATTCCTTTTCGGCCCGGGCTTTGATGCCCTGTATCACATGACGGGGTGGAATTTTTTCAACTTGAGCTGGGTGGGAACCCCGCGCCTTGCCTTCTATGTGGTGCTGGTCATGGCAGTCTGGCAGAACCTGGGATTCTACATGATCACCTATATCACGGGAATCGTGGCCATTCCCCGGGATCTCACGGAGGCGGCCAGGATCGATGGAGCGGGGTCCTGGCAGATCATCCGCAGGATCACCATCCCCATGATTATGCCCTCCATCTCTGTCTGCATGCTGACCTCGCTGACCTTTTCCTTCAAACTGTTTGATATTATCATGGTATTTACCAAGGGAGGTCCGGCGAATTCCACGGTCTCGGTGGCTTACAATATCTATAAGGAAGCTTTTACCAACAACCAGTATGGTCTTGCCACGGCCAAATCCCTGGTATTCGTGGTATTTGTCCTGGCGGTGACGGTGGTGCAGTTTCAGGTGACGAAGAAGAGGGAGGTAGAAGTGTGAGAAATGGAACGAAAAGGACGAAAGAGGATAGCAGGGAAAAGGCAGGATGGCCAGCCATGGTGGCGCTTTTATGCTCCATTTTCTGGCTGCTGCCCCTGGTATGGATCTTCCTCAATTCCTTCAAGCCATATAATGATATGATGCAGGATTTCCTGGGACTGCCTGGGGAATGGAAGCTGGATATGTATGTGGAGACCTGGACGAAATTCCAGTTTCCCCAGTTGATCGCAAACACCCTGCTGTATACAGCGGGAACCGTGCTGATGGTGGTACTCCTGGCTCCCATGGCCGCCTATAAGCTGGCAAGGACAAAAAGCAGATGCAGCACCTTCTGCCTGATCGTCATCATCCTGCCCATGATGGTTCCCTTCCAGTCCTATATGATTACCTTGACAAAGCTGGTGGCAGGGGTAGGGCTTGCGGGAAACAGGCTGGGATACATCCTGGTGAGCATCGGTCTGTGCATGCCACTGGCCGTGTACATGATCCATGGCTTCATCAAGAATGTTCCCATGGAACTGGAGGAATGTGCCTACATAGACGGGGCATCTCCGGTGCGGATTTACTTTGAGATTGTACTGCCCCTGTTAAAGCCGGTGCTGACTACGGTGCTGGTACTGGACACCCTGGCGACCTGGAATGACATCATCACCAACCAACTGATCGTAGGTGGGAAGAGGAAGGCTATGAATATCCAGACAGCGCTGTTCATGCAGTTTTCCGCACAGACCTCTGACTGGGAGCATGCCCTGCCTGGAATCGTCATGTCCATGGTGCCGGCCCTGGTTTTCTTCATGGTGATGCAGAAGCATATTATGGAAGGGATCACGGCCGGAGCGGTGAAGGGGTGAAATACCTTCACCGCACACACAGCACCCACCGTCCTTCTGTCTGGTAGAAAACCAGCCATGCCCGGATGGATCTGCCATCGTATTCCAGGGTACAGTCATATGTGATGGAAGGGACTCCTGCATACCGCTGCTTCTCCACAGAGTGGACTGCGATATCCCGGATGATCCTTAGGACCCCGTCCTCATCCTGGAGCTTGATCATCAGTGGGGTAATGGCTCCACTGCTGGTACACCAGCATTGGCAGGCGATCTCCTGCTGGGTGCCCCGGGGTCGTCCAGTATCTGTCCTTATGAGATTTGTGCTGGTTTTGGGCGCTCCGAATGCCATTGTGGCACCTCCTTGTATTCTGCTGCTGTTTTGTTTCTGCTTCTTCTTTTAGGGCTTCCACTCTTGACTTTGATGTTTCATGTTCTGATGGATTCGTTTCCCCGGTATGCTCATTGTAACAAACGCGTGTTCCTGGTTCAATAGGGGGTTATTTCCATATCTGTTTGGCAGGTAATTGCGAACCTGGATGGTATTGAAAAAGGTATTTTACAAAAGAAATGACAAAAGGCGGCATCCTGTGGTAGAATTGTGATATCCCCATGAAGCGGGAGTACAGGCTGTGAAAAGTCCGGCCTGGCAGGCAGAAGGAGGTTACAGGGATGCTGGGAAGCTTTGCGGCATGGAATATACAGAACATAGCCATCCGGATCATCGCAGCCACACTCCTAGGCGGCATCATCGGTCTGGACCGGGGCATGAAGCACCGGGGGGCAGGTACTAAGACAATCACGGTGGTGTGCCTGGGCGCTACCCTGGTGATGCTGACGGAACAGTATATCCAGATCCATTTCCCGGGGCTGGCCAATATGAACCGGATGGCGGCCCAGGTGATCAGCGGTGTGGGCTTTATCGGCGTGGGAACCATCATTGTGTCCAGGCACCGGGTCCGGGGCTTGACAACAGCGGCTACCCTCTGGGCCAGCGCCTGCGTGGGACTGGCTGTGGGGATCGGTTTTGTGGAAGGCGGCGTGTGTGTCACAGCCATGATGCTGCTCTCCCTCCACGTGCTCCCCCATGTGGAGCGCTTTGCGGCCAGGCATTCCCACTACTGCAATGTGTTCCTGGAACTGGAGGAGAGCAGGGATCTGCATGCTGTCCTCCAGGAACTGAGGGAGGCGGGCGTGGTCATAGATTCCACGGACATGAGTGAGGCCAGAGACCCTGGGGCAGGCATTTCGGTACATATGGTGCTCTATCTGAAGAAGACGGCGGGGCGTGGGGAGGTCTATGATATCCTCATGAAGTCGGACAAGGTGGTGTCAGTGGATTTCCTGTGAGGTGGCAGATCTTTACACGGAAGGCAGAAGAAAACAGAAAGGACATGGGGAATGCAGGGAGAAGCAGAAATTTTTCGAAAACCAGGAGAGGATGATGTGGCTGAGATCACAGCCTTCAAGCAGGAATTCCAGGAACATGGCAGTGGGATGGATGGTACCGGGATACTGGTAAGCTGCGATGCGCGGGAATGGCTGTGTTACATTGACAGGATGGAGAACCGGGAGGTCCCGGAGGGACTTCACTGTCTGCAGTATGGATTGTTCCGGGAAGGGGACGGGTGTCTGCTTGGCCTGCTCCAGATACGGCTGGAACTGATGGGGTATCTGGTCAACTTTGGCGGGCATATCGGTTACTGTGTCCGGCCTTCGGAGAGACGGAAAGGGTATGCCGTGAAGATGCTCAGACTTGCCCTGGACATCTGCCGGGACAATGGTCTGGAGAAAGTCCTGGTTACCTGCCTGGAAGACAACGTGGGTAGTGCGAAGACCATTGAAGCCTGCGGCGGTGTGTTCGAAAGAATCGTATATGATGACCAGAACTATAAGGAGAACATGAAACGTTATTGGATTACATTGTGAGGGGAAAAGCCAGGCAAAATGCCAGATGTCCCGTGGTATCCGAAAATGAGGAGACCGCGGGACATCTGTATGCGTGGTTCATTCCAGTGTAAGGCCGAAATCCCTTAGGATGCGGTAGCTGTCCAGAAGGCCGGCAATGTAGGCATTGGTGACATGTTCAAAGCAGCGTTCCTCGTCCCGGGCCAGGATGGTATCCACAATCTCGCGCTGGGAAGGGGCAAAGTCTGCACTTTGGTAATGACTGACTGCCTCCTGGTAAGCGAGCCGGGCATCCTGGTAGTCCTGGTCCTGGGCCAGAAGATTTTGCAGGGTGGTGCTTTTCAGGCTGTCCATACATAATTTCAAGGTGTCCTTTATTCCCTGCAGGGTGCTGTCCTCCTGGAGGACGGAAAAGATTTCTTGTGCGGTCTGTTCTTTTTGAAGCATTTGCTGATTCCTTTCTGCCGTAGAGTGTAGATCGTGGCGGTTTTTGTATGCTTATTCTACCACGGGGATGTGGAAATTGAAATCAGAATCGTTCCACAAATAATCCGTCATATCTGCAAGATGTGACAGATTATGACGGCGTTCTCTGTCGTAGTTTTGCAGTCACTGCAATTTCATTGAAAAATGAGCCAGGTGCCGTGCGTAAAAGAAGATAATAGATGATTTTTGGTGTGGTATGTCGTATAATGTAAGAAGGGAAAAGCAGAAGGTAATGGCAGAAAGTAACGGACAGGAGGTGTGGACATGGTAGATTTGCAGGGTCATCAGGGGCAGCCTGCAATGGAGGAGCAGCCACCGGAGGCATGCGAAGCATTCTGCAGGCAGTTTGGCCTGCACCTTAATCCCCAGCAGCAGGAGGCAGTCCGGACGGTATCCGGCCCTGTGCTGGTGCTGGCCGTGCCAGGGAGTGGGAAGACCACCATGCTGGTAGCCAGGCTGGGATATATGATCCACTGTGCCCAGGTGAAGCCGGAGCAGATCCTGACATTGACATATACCGTGGCAGCTACCCGGGATATGGCGGCCCGCTTCGGGGCCTTCTTCGGGGAAGAGATGGAAAGGCGGCTGGAATTCCGCACCATCAATGGTATCTGCGCCAAGGTCATCAGTTATTACGGGAACCTAATCGGGAAGAATGCCTTTTGCCTGGTGACAGACGAGAAGTTTCTCGGTGGCATACTGGCACAGATCTACCGCAGTGTGGAAGGGAAGTTCGCCACAGAGAGTGACTTGAAGGATATCCGTACTCGGATCACATATATCAAGAACGGGATGCTGTCTCCCGAAGAGATTGACAGGCTGGAAGAGGAGTCTGACTGCCGGATCGGGGAGATATACAAGGCTTACTGTGGGGAACTGCGCAGGCAGGGGCTGATGGATTACGATGACCAGATGGTGTATGCCTGCCGGATCCTGGAGGGAAGTCCGCTGACCCTGGGACACTTCCGGGAGCGGTATCCGTATGTCTGTGTGGATGAGGCCCAGGATACTTCCCGGATCCAGCACCGGATCATTGCCCTGCTGGCCGGGGAGAGGGACAATCTCTTCCTGGTAGGGGACGAGGATCAGAGCATCTATGGCTTCCGGGCGGCCTACCCGAAGGCCCTGCTGGACTTTGGAATCCAACATCCGGGGGCGAAGGTACTGCTGATGGAGGAGAACTACCGTTCCAACGCCAGGATTGTGGCGGCTGCAGACCGCTTTATCCAGAACAATGCCCTGCGCCATGAGAAACATATGCGGGCGGTACGGGAGGCTGGCAGCGAGATCCGGCTGGTGTCCTTGAAGGGCAGGGGCGCCCAGTATGCCTACCTGGCTAAAGTGGCCAGGGATTGCCAGGTGCAGACGGCAGTGCTCTACCGGGACAACGAGAGTGTGCTCCCCCTTGTGGACCGACTGGAGCGGGAGGGGATTCCCTACCGGATCCGGAATGCAGAACTGGGATTCTTCACTCACCGGGTGGTGCTGGACATCCGCAATATCATAGAATTTGCACTGCATCCTGACGATACGGAATTGTTCCTGCAGGTATACTACAAGATGTCTACTTATATAAATAAGGAAACTGCCCTGGGCATCTGTGAGATGAGCCGCAGGGATGGCATGGAAGTGCTGGAGACGGCTGTCCGGTACGGCGGGCTGGGGGAGAGTGTAAGACGTGGCTGCAGGGCCATCCAGGCGCACCTGGCAGGGCTGAGGAAGGACCCGGCATGGGAAGGAATCGACAGGATCCTGCAGAAGATGGGGTACCGGGAGTATCTGACGCGCTCCGGCATGGGGGATGGCAAATTGTTCATCCTGAAGGCCATCGCCCGGCAGGAGAATTCCCTGCCGGATTTCCTGGCCAGGCTGGACCGCCTGCAGGAGATCCTTCGTATGGGACAGGCAGATCCGGACTGCAAATTCCTGCTGTCAACCATCCACGCCAGCAAAGGACTGGAATATGACATGGTATATCTGATGGATGTGGCAGACGGTATTTTCCCGGAATCGGTGCCGGATCCTTCCCGTGAACTGGCGGGGAAGGAGCGGGAGGTCTATGAGGAGGAAAGGCGTCTTTTCTATGTGGGAGTGACCAGGGCCAGGGAGCAGCTTAGCATCTTCCAGTTCGGACAGAAGTCCACGTTTGCCCGGGAACTGCTGCGGGGAACGTCATCTTCCGTTATGCTTTCCGGAGACTGCAGGCTGGAGGGACAGCCGGGAGACAGGCCGCTGTATTTTACGAAGAATGTCAGTCTGTATGGGCCAGGATTTTCGGAAAGGGGCGGAGGCCGGGAAGGTACCAGGAATGATTCCGGGGAAGTATCCCGCCAGGAGGCATGTGAGGCATATGAGACTTTCCGGGGGTCTCTGGGGGAAGGGCTGGCAGTCCGGCATAAGAAATGGGGAGAAGGCGCTGTTGCCGCAGTCTGGGGGGACAAGGTATCTATCCAGTTTGGGGAACAGACCAGGCAATTTGACATGCGCGTATTGTTTGCAAACAAATTGTTGGAAATTCAGTGAAAGTTCTGAAAATTAAAAAATTGAAATAATTTTAAAAAAACTATTGACTTTTGGTGGAAAATCCTTTATCATATATTTTGTTCGCAGGACGCAGGAATGGCGGAATTGGCAGACGCGCACGGTTCAGGTCCGTGTGGTAGCAATACCATGAGAGTTCAAGTCTCTTTTCCTGCATGATCAGAGAGTGTTAAGTAATATACTTAGCACTCTTTTTTTCACTGAAACAGGCTGTCTGCCTGCAGGATGGCCACAGAGTCGTTTGGGGCATTCCACAAAGCCCGGAAAATCCCGGGTCCAGATGGAAAGCAGATAGGAAGGCATGGGGAAAGCGCAACGGAAGAAAGAACAGGGACAGAATCGGAAAGCAGGAGGACAAGGCCTCCGGGAACAGGCCCATGACAGGACAAAAAAAGGGGACGGTGCCAGGGGCAGCCGCAGGGAGTGGTACAAGCTGGATCTCTCGGCCATTGTGTATCCCACCCTGCAGAGACGGGATTTCTCTTCGGTGTACCGCCTGTCAGTGGTACTGAAGGAGGAAGTACAGCCGGAGATTTTACAACAGGCCCTGGATATGACACTGCCCCGGTTCCCCACCTACAAGGCGGCGATCCGTAAGGGGCTGTTCTGGCGCTATCTGGAACCTAATAACAGGCCAGGACCTTTCGTCCAGGAGGATGTGAAGAATCCCTGCCAGCCTATGCATTTCAAGGCTAATAACCGCTATCTGGTGCGGGTCTACTACTATGGGAAGCGGATTTCCCTGGAGGCCCACCACAGCCTGGGGGATGGTACCGGGGGGATGTGCGTGCTGCAGACCCTGACAGCCACCTATCTGCGGCTGCTGGGACATGGGGACATTGCCAATGAAGGGTTTGTGCTGGATATCCAGGGGACACCGGATGCCGGGGAACTGGAGGATGCCTACATGCGCTATGCCAATGCGAAGGTATGTCCCCCCAGACAGGAGGAGAAGGCGTACCGGGTCCGGGGGACAGGGGAGCCGTTCTATACCTTGAATATCATCGATGGCATCATGTCGGTGGCCCAGGTCATGGAAGTGGCCAGGAAATACCATGCCACCATCACGGAATATCTGAATGCCGTACTGCTCCAGGCCCTCCTGACCAAACAGGGGAAGGAACGCCATGTGCGGCTGCGGCCGGTGAAGATCGCCATGCCGGTAAATCTGCGCCGCTTTTTCCCTTCCATTACCCTGCGGAACTTTATCACCATGATCTATCCCGGGGTGGACCCCCGGCTGGGGGAGTATACCTTTGAGGAGATTGTGGAGCAGGTACACAATTACATGCGGTATCACATCAATGAGAAGCTTCTTAGGGGGGATATCACCACCAATGCAGCTACCCAGCGCAATCCCTTGATCCGGGTGGTACCGCTGTTCATCAAGGATTTTGTGGTGCGGACTTTTTACACCAGGGTACAGGACCGCAATTCCTCTGCCGGCCTGACCAACATGGGAGCCATGAAAGTACCTAAGGGGATGGCCCCCTATGTGGAGCGGTTTGACATCTATATGGGACAGCCCTTTTCCCGCAGGACCAACTGTGCCATCATCAGTTTCGAGGATATCCTTACGGTGAATTTTGCCAGCAGCATTGTGGAGGCAGATGTGGAGAGGTACTTTTTCCGGAAGCTGGTGAAGGACGGGATCCATGTGAAGATTGAGAGCAACCGGGAATAGGGGAGCAGACAGGGGAACCTTCCCAGGTCCGGAAGCTTTGCAGGTGCTGGAAGAAAGGAGTGGCGGTATGTCATATTGTGTTAATTGTGGGGTGGAACTGGATGCTTCTGCCAGGAAATGTGCCCTGTGCAATACCCCGGTACTGAATCCCAATGTGCTGGAGCAGATCGCACAGGCGGCAACACCTTTTCCGGAGGAAAAGGGCCAGGTGGAGGCGGTGAAGCGTAAGGATCTGGGACTACTGCTGTCCCTTGTGGTGCTGGCTACTGCTGTGACCTGTGGGCTGCTGAATTTCCTGACCTTCCGGAAGGAGATGTGGTCCCTGGCAGTGATCGGGGCCTGTGTGGTGTTGTGGGTGATCCTGATCCCGGTGGTGATCAATGTGAAGCAGCCAGTGTATGTGTCCCTGCTGCTGGACGGCGGGGCGGTGGGAATCTATCTCTACATGCTCACATTTCTCACGGGAAGTGCAGGATGGTTCTGGGGGCTGGGCCTGTTCATTGTGCTGCTTGTGACAGGGCTGCTGGAAGTGTTTACCTTCTGCGTGCGCAAGCTTCCCAGGTCATTCCTGACAATGTCCCTGTACGTGTTCACAGGGGCAGGGCTGCTGTGCGTAGGGCTGGACTTGCTGATCAAACATTACCTGGGAGGTGTCCTGCGCCTGGGCTGGTCTGCTGTGGTGCTGACTGTGTGCGGGATCCTGGACGTGGCCATTATCACCATGCTGTCCCGCAGACGGCTGCGGAATGCCGTGCGCAGGCGGCTGCATTTCTGAAGGAGGGGCAGATATGGGGAAGGATCTGGACATGGAGATAGATAAGATCCGGATACAGAAAAGGACAGGAAAGGATATGGATAAAGGGAAAGAAAAGGGAAAAGAGAAGGAAAAAGAGAAGGAGAAGACTAACAGGAACCTGATGGGGCTGATCAGAAGGGTCCACGGACTGGTAGAAAGTCCGGATATCGAGAAGCAGAGACATTCCCAGGACCAGATCGGGGCTATCCTGGGCAATACCAGGGATATCTGCTACCGGGAAGTGGATGTGGAAGGGATGTATGGGGAATGGGTGGGAGTGAACCGTGCCCACATGAAGAAATATGTGATTCTGCATTGTCATGGGGGAGGCTATTCCACCGGCAGCAGCCTGTATGCCAGGACACTGACCTCCAAACTGGCGGCTACCACTTCCATGGATGTCTTCTGTTTTGACTACCGGCTGGCACCGGAACATCCTTATCCGGCGGCCCTGGAGGATGCCATGAAGGCGTGGAACTATCTGATGCTTCTGGGATATGGGGCCAGGGATGTGATCCTTACGGGGGATTCTGCCGGGGGGAACCTGGTCCTGGCCCTGACCTTGAAGCTGCAGGAGCAGGGACGTATCCTGCCCAGGGGCCTGGTGCTGATGTCTCCTTGGACAGATCTGACCAGTTCCGGGGAGTCCTTCCTGGAGAAAGCCCAGTTAGACCCTGTCCTCAGCAGGGAATATATTGACAGGATGACCCAGGCCTATGCTGCCGGACAGAACCTGACAGATCCTTTTATCTCCCCGCTGTATGGGAATTTCAGGGGGTTCCCCCCTACGTACATCCAGGTGGGGGAGAATGAGATCCTCCTCAGTGATGCCCTGCGTCTCCACCAGGTGTTCGTGGAAGAGAATGTGTCTGTACGGCTGGATGTCTATCCAGGCATGTGGCACGTGTTCCAGATGTCACCTGTAAAGGCAGCCAGGGAGGCCATGGACCGGAATGCAGAATTCATTTATGATATCTGCCGGTAGAGTGTGTCAGTGGATTGGGACTGGAAGGAAACTACCAGAAAAATAAAGGAATCTGTCTTCTGGTGCAGAATATTATGTTTAGGAGAACGGCTTTTGCGTGTGCCAGGATACGCAAGGGGGTATTAGCATGACAATCAGAGAAAGCTTGGAAGCATGGGAGAGAGATTATTTAAGCCCTTATGCAGCGCGGAGTGTGAATTCAAAGGGCCGGATGAAGCCGGAGGAACAGTGTGACATCCGGCCTGTTTTCCAGCGGGACCGGGACAGGATCATACATTGCAGGGCATTCCGCAGGCTTAAGGACAAGACCCAGGTGTTCCTCACGCCGGAAGGGGACCAGTACAGGACCCGGCTGACACACACCCTGGAGGTGTCCCAGAATGCCCGGACCATTGCCAAGGCGCTGAAGCTGAATGAAGAACTGGTGGAGGCCATCGCCCTTGGCCATGACCTGGGGCATACGCCTTTTGGCCATGCAGGGGAGCGGGCCTTGAACCGGATATGTCCCCTGGGCTTTGTACACAGCGAACAGAGTGTTCGCACAGTAGACCGGCTGGAGAAGCATGGGGCCGGGCTGAACTTGACTTTTGAAGTGCGGGACGGCATACGCAATCACCAGACCATCGGAAAGCCCCATACCCTGGAGGGGAAAGTGGTACGGCTGTCAGACAAGATCGCCTATATCCATCACGACATGGACGATGCGGTGCGGGGTGGGATCCTGCAGGAGTCAGATGTGCCAAAGGAGATCCAGGAGGTCATCGGCAGTACCACCGGGGAGCGCCTGGACCATTTTATCCATGATATTGTCACAGCCAGCATGGGTAAGAATGATATCTGCATGTCAGGGCCGGTGGAGACCGCCATGAAGAAGATGCGGAAGTTTATGTTTGACCATGTGTACGAGAATCCCCAGGCCAAAAGTGAGGAGAGCAAGGCCGAGATGCTGATGGAGACATTGTACACTTACTATATGAAACATGTGGACAGCCTGCCGGAGGAATATATCAATCTGTTGTCCGAGGGGGAGCAGAAGGAGCGGGTGGTCTGCGATTATGTGGGGGCCATGTCGGACCGGTATGCCATCTCTGTCTATGAGGAAATTTTTATCCCCAAATCATGGACCATATAAAGAAATGAGAGGTATACATGTACTATCCGGAAGAATTAGTGGAAGAAGTGAGATCTAAGAACGACATTGTGGAAGTGGTGTCGGGGTATGTGAAGCTTCAGAGGAAGGGCAATAACCACTGGGGCTGCTGTCCTTTTCACAATGAGAAGACCCCGTCCTTCTCCGTGAACGGGCCAAAACAGATGTATCACTGTTTCGGCTGTGGTGTCAGCGGCAATGTCTATACCTTTGTGATGAAATATGAGAATTATTCCTTTCCGGAGGCAGTGCGCTTCCTGGCTGGCCGGGCGGGGGTGCAGCTTCCGGAACTGGAATATACCGATGAGATGCGCAGGAAGGAAAGCAAACGGGCCAGGCTTCTGGAAGTGAACAAGGCGGCTGCTAAATTTTTCTACTACCAGCTTCGCACTCCCAGAGGAACCCTTGGGTACCAGTACCTGCAGAAGCGTCAGCTTTCCGATGAGACCATGCATAAGTTTGGCCTGGGCTATGCCGGGAAAAATGGGGAGGACCTGGTGAGATACCTGCGGGAGAAGGGCTTTGAGGATGAACTGATCAAAGAGTCCGGGCTGGCCAGCTTCTCCGAGAAGCGGGGACTGGTGAGTCCGTTCTGGAACCGGGTCATGTTCCCCATCCAGGACGGCAATCACCGTGTCATCGGATTCGGCGGCAGGGTCATGGGGGACGGGGAACCCAAGTACTTGAATTCCCCGGAGACTCCCATCTTCGATAAGCGAAGGAACCTGTATGGATTGAACTTTGCCAGGACAGCCAGGAGCGGGAACATCATTCTCTGTGAGGGTTACATGGATGTGATCGCCATGCACCAGGCCGGCTTCCACCAGGCAGTGGCATCCCTGGGTACGGCCTTTACCCTGGAACAGGCCGGGCTGCTGCGGCGGTATACGGAGAATGTGCTGCTGGCCTATGACAGTGACGGGGCCGGGGTGAAGGCAGCACTCAGGGGTATCGGTATCCTGCGGGAGGCCGGGCTTACAGGCAGGGTCATCAACATGAAGCCTTACAAGGATCCGGATGAATTTATGAAGGCCTGCGGCAGGGAGGCCTTCCAGGAGAGGATTGACCAGGCAGAGAACAGTTTCTTCTTCGAGATCCGCATACTGGAGGGCCAGTATGATATGAGGGACCCGGAACAGAAGACACGTTTCCACCGGGAGATTGCCAGGAAACTCTGCGACTTCACGGAGGATGTGGAGCGGGAGAACTATCTGCAGGCAGTGGCAGACAAATACTTCATCGGTGCGGAGAACCTGCGCAGGCTGGTGGTCTCCTACGCATCCAGGACGGGACTGGCAAGGCCTGTGGAGCGGCCAAAGCCCGGGACCCGGCAGAAGAATTCCCCACAGGAGAGTGCCAGAAGATCCCAGAGGCTGCTTGTCACCTGGATTACGGACGAGCCTGCCATCTATGGGAAGATCCGGCAATATATCTCCCCGGAGGATTTCACGGAGGAGATGTACCGGAAGGTAGCCGGCAGGCTCTTCGAACAGTTGGAGCAGGGGCAGTTTCGTCCGGCAGACATTATCAGTATGTTCGAGGATGAGGAGGAACAGAAACAGGCGGCAGAGATCTTCAACACCAGCCTGCCAAAGCTGCAGACCGGGCAGGAGAGGGAGAAGGCCCTGCACGATATCCTGATGGCTGTGAAGAAGAACCGGTATGAATATGATACCGCAAATATGGGAACGGATATGGGTGCATTGAACCGTGTAATAGAAGGCAAGAGGGCGTTGGAGGAACTGGCGAAAACGCATATTTCCCTGTAGTCCGGGGTAAACTGAAAAGACAGGGAAGCATTCCCTAAGGAAGGATGGAAATACTACAATGGATGAAAACACACAGGCAAAATTTGACGAGAAAATCAAAGAACTGCTAAATATGGCCAAAAAGAAGAAGAACATGCTGGAATACCAGGAGATCAGCGAGTTCTTCGCGGACTTGCCTCTGGAGGAGGAACAGTTTGAGAAGATCCTGGAGGTTCTGGACCAGAATAATGTGGATGTATTGCGGATCACGGAAGATGATGTAGACGATGAAGAGATCATCCTCACGGAAGAGGATGAAGTGGATGTGGAGAACCTGGATCTGTCCATTCCTGACAACATCAGCATTGAGGACCCTGTGCGCATGTATCTGAAAGAGATCGGCAAGGTGCCCCTGCTCTCCGCTGAGGAGGAGATCGACCTGGCCAAGCGGCTGGAACTGGGAGATGAAGAGGCCAAAAAGCGTCTGGCAGAGGCGAACCTGCGTCTGGTGGTCAGCATTGCCAAGCGCTATGTGGGCCGCGGAATGCTGTTCCTGGATCTGATTCAGGAGGGGAACCTGGGGCTGATCAAGGCTGTGGAGAAATTTGACTACCGCAAGGGCTTCAAATTCTCTACCTATGCCACCTGGTGGATCCGTCAGGCCATCACCAGGGCCATTGCGGACCAGGCCAGGACCATCCGGATCCCGGTCCATATGGTGGAGACCATCAATAAGCTGATCCGCGTCAGCCGCCAGCTTCTCCAGGAACTGGGCAGGGAGCCATCCCCGGAGGAGATTGCAGAGGAGATGAACATGCCTGTGGACAGGGTGCGTGAGATCTTGAAGATCAGCCAGGAGCCGGTGTCCCTGGAGACTCCTATCGGGGAGGAGGAGGACAGTCACCTGGGGGATTTCCTTCCGGATGACAATGTGCCGGTTCCGGCTGATGCAGCGGCATTCACCCTGCTGAAAGAGCAGCTGGTGGAGGTACTCAGCACTTTGACGGAGAGGGAGCAGAAGGTACTCCGCCTGCGGTTTGGCCTGGATGATGGCAGGGCGCGCACATTGGAAGAAGTGGGCAAGGAGTTCAATGTGACCAGGGAACGCATCCGTCAGATTGAAGCCAAGGCCCTGCGCAAGCTCCGGCATCCCAGCCGCAGCAGGAAGCTGAAGGATTATCTGGACTGACGGGAAGATATGGGATGGAATGTGTGGGGGAACGGAATATAGGGAAAAGGGAATCCGGACAGGAAGATACCTGCAAATGGGATAGAAGGAATCGGGATAACAAGATCCGGCACAACGGGAATTACCAGAATCACAGGACAGAAAAGGTGATTCTGTCTAAGAGGCTGCAGATGCTGGCTGACATGGTGACACCGGACAGCAGGGTGGCAGATGTGGGCTGTGACCACGGTTTTCTCTCCATCTACCTGGTACAGGCGAAGATTGCTTCCAGGGTCATTGCCATGGATGTGAGGGAGGGACCTTTACAGGCGGCCAGGGAACATGTGAAGGCTTATGGATTGGACACGTACATAGAGACCAGGCTGTCGGACGGAATGGGATCCTGCCAGGAGGGGGAAGTGGACACCATGGTCTGTGCCGGTATGGGAGGACGTCTCATGGAGCGTATTCTCAGACAGGACATGGAACAGATGCGCAGGCTGGGGGAACTGGTACTACAGCCCCAGTCAGAACTGGAGGAATTCCGCATTTTCCTGCGGGAGGCAGGGTTTGTCACAGACAGGGAAGACATGGTGGAAGAGGGTGGGAAATACTACCCGGCCATGCGGGTATCCTGGGGTGGGGAAGGGCAGACTGACGGGGAAACCGGTCAGAAGCTGCCAGATCCTGGCGTCAGCTGCGCAGCTGCCAGAAAAGAGATGCCCATACCCAGGGTACTCTGTGACAGATTCGGAGAAGGACTGCTACGGGATAGGCATCCGGTGTTGGAACAGTACTTAGAGTGGCAAAAGGCTACTCTTCTGGAACTGCAGGGGAGGCTTTCCAGGGAGGATTCCTGGAAGGCGAAGATGCGCCTGGAGGAGATCTTGAAAGAGCGTCAGGTGGTGGAGCAGGCACTGGAGTATTATACATAGAAAGGACAGATAATATGGTGAAGGTGACAATACAGGGTCAAGTGCGGGAATATCCCCAGGGGACCACATATGAGACCATAGCAGCAGACTGCCAGGAGGCGTATGACAGTATGATTGCCGTGGCTGTGGCAAACGGCAAAATCAGGGAATTGTTCAAGAAAGTGACAAAGGACTGTACCCTGGATTTCTTTACACTGCGGGATGATGTAGGGCATAAGACTTACTCCAGGACAGCCATAATGCTGCTCTTAAAGGGGATCCATGACCTGTACGGTGCCGGGGCAGCCCAGGACTGCCGGGTGGAATGTGCCATCGGCCATGGCATTTACATCAATCCCATGGGCAGCGTGGAAGCCTCTCAGGAGAGTGCCGGGAAGATCAAGGCCAGGATGCAGGAACTGGTGGAGGAGAAGGCTGTCTTTCTGAAGCGGTCTTATCCCTTGGAAGAGGCCATGGAACTCTTTGGTGCCCAGGGCATGACGGACAAGGAGAAGCTGTTTCGTTACCGCATGAGTTCGGCGGTGAACATATACGAGATACAGGGATTTTATGATTACTATTATGGGTATATGCTCCCCCATGCAGGGTATGTGAGATGGTTTGACGTGATTCCTTACGAGGAGGGATTCATGCTGCTTCTGCCCACCAGGAAGAATCCCGGCATGGTGAATTCCTTCGTGGAGAGAAGGAAACTGTTTGAGACCCTGGAAAGCTCCGGGGAGTGGGGAAGAAAGGCCGCCATAGAAACCGTGGGAGATCTGAATGACCAGATCTGCAAGGGTTCCATGAGTGAACTGATCCTGGTACAGGAAGCCCAGCAGGAGCGGAAGATCGGGGAGATTGCCAAGGAGATTGTAGGCCGGGGGAATGTGAAGTTCGTGATGATTGCAGGGCCTTCCTCCTCAGGGAAGACCAGCTTTTCCCACAGGCTGTCCATCCAGCTGCGCACCCTGGGCAAGGTACCCCATCCCATTGCCCTGGATGACTATTTTGTGGACCGGGAACTTACCCCCAGGGATGAGAAGGGGGATTACAATTTTGAATGCCTGGAAGCCATTGATGTGAAGAAATTCAATGAGGACATGACAAGGCTCCTGGCGGGAGAGCGTGTGGAACTGCCCAGCTTCAACTTCAAGACAGGAAAGAGGGAATACCGGGGCAATTACAGGCAGCTTGGACCAGAGGATATCCTGGTCATTGAGGGGATCCACGGGCTGAATGAGAAGATGTCCTATGCCCTTCCCAATGAGAGCAAGTTCAAGATCTATATCAGTGCCCTTACGGCCCTGAATATCGACAGGCATAACCGGATCCCTACTACAGATGGCAGGCTGCTGCGCCGGATGGTGCGGGATGCCAGGACCCGCGGATCCAGCGCCCAGCGGACGATCCAGATGTGGCCCTCTGTCCGCAGGGGGGAGGAGGAGAATATCTTCCCCTTCCAGGAGGAGGCAGATGCTATGTTTAATTCTGCGCTGATCTATGAACTGGCAGTGCTGAAGCCTTTTGCAGAGCCATTGCTGTTCCAGATTCCCAAGGAGTCGCCGGAGTACCATGAGGCCAAGCGGCTGCTGAAGTTCCTGAACTACTTCCTGAGCGTGCCCAGTGAGAGCCTGCCCAACAATTCCATCTGTAGGGAGTTCGTGGGGGGAAGCTGCTTCAATGTATAATGTGGGAAAGGTGAAAAGAAAATCTAAGCTGGCCCTGACAAGTGATAGGGTGAGATTGAGGGGGAGGGTGCTGTGTGGCCCTCCCCTTTTGACGGAAATGCGTGTTCAGACACATTCTATGGGAGGATGGATATGCGGATTGTGCTGTGTGACGATGAGGCTGGATACAGGAACCTGCTTCATGAGAAGATACAGGCAGACAGTTTTGCCCATGACTATGATGCAGAAGTGAAGGAATGCAGCAGCGGTGGGGAACTGTTGGCATATCTGGACAGGGGATTTTCCGCTGATGTGTTCTTCCTGGATATCCAGATGGAGCGGGGAGGGGATGACGGGATCTGGCTGGGCAGGGAACTGCGCAGGAGAGGGGAGCAGGGGCTGATCGTCTATGTGACGGCCTATATGGATCATGTGCTCACGGGATATGAGGTAGGGGCTTTCCGATACCTGCCCAAGGACCGGCTGGACCAGATGCTGCCAAAGGTGCTGGAAGACATCCGGGAGGAACTGGCAGACAGTGAGTATGTATTCCACAGGGGTGGTGAGACAGTGTGTGTGGACAAGCACAGGATTCTGTATCTGGAGAGCAGGATCAGACAACTGCATCTGGTAACGGCAGAGGAGTCTTATGACTATTATGGCTCCCTGGAGCAGGCAGGAGAAGCCTTGGGCAGGCAGTTCCTGCGGTGCCACAGAAGTTTCCTGGTAAACACGGAACGGATTGAAAAGTATGCCTCCGGCCAGATCGTGCTCCAGGGCAATATCCCTATTCCCATCAGTCGTTCCTATGCCAGGGCCGTGAAGCAGCGGATGCTGCTGGAGATGAGATAAATCGGATGAGGCAAGTAGGAAAAGCGGCAGGAAAGGCGCAGATGCGATGCAGGTTCTGAATGGAATTCTCACGGTCTTGATGACCATGTATGTGGTATACAGACAGAAAAAGCATGGAATAACAGGGGAAACGAGGCGGGGGATTGTGACGGGAGCCGCTTTTTTCACCACCGCTTTTTATCTGGATGGTATTTTCTGGCTGATTGTAGGCAGTGCAGGGGGAACCCACAGCTTCCTGCTGCAAGGGCTGGGAATCCTGGTATCCAAGAGCATCCAGGGATCCGTGCTGGCTGTGGCCTTGGTGGCAGGCTGGGGGCAGGGGGCTGGGGATTCGGGACATTCCGGGGACTTCCGGTTTCTGGATGTGCTGACGGTGTGTATCAGCATGGGGTTCTGGCTGAGAGGACTTGGGATTCTGAGGAGACTTGCGGGTGTAAGAGGAATCTGGATTTTAAGGGAACCGGGGACTGTAAAAGAGATTGGGATTATAATGGAATCTGGGATTCTAAGGGGATCTGGCTTTCTGGGGGGAGATTCCTTCCCGGGGGAACTTCCTGGAGATGGGGATGGCCGGATGTTTCTGGGGACAATGTACCTGGTCCTATTGTTTGTACTACTGGAGGTCTATTATGGTTCCATGGCCCGGTACAGGAAGAAGTATCTGACACAGCGGCAGTTGGAGTATGCCTCCGGCCAGAGACAGGAGGCAGCGGGATACTTGAAACAGGTGGAGGACCAGTACCAGCACACCAGGGAATTGCGGCACGATCTGAAGAATCATATCACATTGCTACAAATGCTCCTACAGGAGGGAAAATACGGGGAAATGGCAGATTACCTGCGGGTATTCGGCGATGAGGTGGATGCCCTGGCACTGCCTGCAAAAAGCGGCAACCTGGCCGTGGATGCCCTGCTTGCGGATAAGGTGACAAGGGCCAGAAGAGCCGGGATCCCGGTGGAACTTACCCTTTGTGACCTGGAAGGACTGCCCCTCAGGCCAGATGAGATCTGTGGCCTGCTGGGGAATCTGCTGGACAATGCCCTGGAGGCAAATGGCCAGGTCCGTGAGGGAAAGTTCCTGGCGGTGGAATGCAGGAACCTGGAGGAATGCTATTATATCCGGGTGCGGAATGCAGTGTCCCCACAGGACCAGGATGGCAGTCCGGTGCTAAGCCGCAAAGAGGACCGGAAAAACCAGGTGGGGCACGGGCTTGGCCTGCGGAGTGCGGAGCGGATCATTCATGGAGTGGGCGGTGAATTGGCAGCGGAGAGGAGCGCAAGACAGTTTACGGTGGTGGTGCGTGTGCCGAAAGTGACAAAAAACCTGCCGAATCTGACAAAACAGGAAAATATCCCCGGAAATGGTTTAAGATAAGGCAAATGGAAATATTCTGGGGAGGGCTTTGTTTATGAGAATCTTGCGAAACTGCATTTTCTGTCTGAAAACAGTATTCCGGTATGTGCCGGGAAATGCCCTGGCCAGTGTGATCTGCTTTTTTGTGCCAGCTACTTTTACGGGACTACAGGTATGGCTGATCCAGCGGATTGTGGACGGGGCGTTGTCCTATGCGCAGGGTACCTTACAGACGGCAGCAGGACTGGAAGGGCTATTGCTGTGGGGGCTTATCTTGCTGTTGATCCTGCTTCTGGGGAATTCCATGCAGAGGGTGGGCCTATACCAGATGGACCTGGTGTCCTGGAGACTGATGGAGCGGATGACCCCGGATATTGCAAAGCGGCTTACGGAACTGGAATATGCTTCCTTTGAGGATCCGGCCACCCAGAATATTTTTCAGAAAATGTCCGGTGCGCCGGAACTGGGGGTCTATAACTGCTGTCTGAGCACCATGTTTGTGATCCAGAGAACCATCGTCCTGGTATCTTCCATGGTGGTCATTTTCGCCATCTCCCCATGGATCGGTCTGGGGATTGTATTGATCGGGATTCCCATGCTGTTCCTGGGGAATTATGCTGCCGGGCGCAATATGGCCGTGACTTCTGCTTCCGCGGATGTGAGGAGGAGGATGTCCGGGATCAAGGAATTGCTCACAGACAGACGGGCTATCTACGAGATGAAGATTTTCAATGCGGAGAGGCTGTTTGTACGAAAATGGAATACCTACAGTGGACAGTATGCGGACATTGCCCTGTCAGAGTTGAAAAAGGAGACAGCTGCGGACATTGGGAGCCGTCTCCTGAATGTAACCTATCTGCTGTTTGTGGTGTGTATGGCAGCAGCGGGACTGATGGGAGGAGGGCTGACCTTGGGACAGTTCACGGCGGCGCTCACCGCTGTATCCGGGATCGGAGCCAGCCTGAATGACTGCAACAGGCAGGTGGTATGGCTCCTGGCGAATGCCATGGAGATGGACTATTACATGGACTTTCTGAAGCTGGAGACCCGTACAGACTTAGGAAGGGTGGATACCCTGCCACATTATTCCATTGCCTTCGAGAATGTCAGCTTCCGGTATCCGGGAACCAGGCAGGATATCTTGAAGAATGTTACCTTCTATGTGAGGGAAGGGGAACGGATCGCCTTTGTGGGGGAAAACGGTGCGGGCAAGTCCACCATTATCAAATTGCTCTGTGGTCTGTATGAACCCACTACGGGAAGTGTGACAGTAGGCGGGGTACCGGTGCGGGAACTTACCCCCCGCCTGCGGACCCAGGTCCTTTCCGTGGTATTCCAGGATTTCCAGACTTATCAGATGACGCTGAGGGAGAATGTGGCTTTTGGCAATCTGAAGGCCCTGGAAGAGGATGAGAAGCTGCTGCAGGCACTTAGGCAGGCAGGGGCAGAAGAACTGGCCGGCCTTGACTGCCATCTGGGCAGACTGGAGGAAGAAGGCCGGGACCTGTCCAGGGGCGAATGGCAGCGGGTGGCCATGGCCAGGGCTTTTGTGTCTGATGCAAAATATGTGATACTGGATGAACCTACAGCTTCCCTGGATCCCGTGGCAGAGAGCCGTATGTATGAGAACTTTTCCAGGATATTCCACAACCGGGGAACCATTCTGATCTCCCATAGGCTGGCCAGTGCCCGGATGGCAGACAGGATCCTGGTGCTGGACGGGGGCAGGATCGTGCAGGCTGGGAACCATGTAGAACTGATGGGAAAACAGGGACTGTACCGGACCATGTTCCTGGCCCAGAGTTCCTTCTATGGGACAGGGACAGAAGCTATACGTGACGGCAGCAGCGGAGACAATGGCAGTATTTTCTATGGGACAGAAGCAGAAGGAGGAGAATGTTCCAGGATGGCAGGAGGTCTCTTATGAAGAAGATATTACATTGTGTGGGAGAAGTTTTTAAGGACTGCTACAAGGCTTTCCCGGCCTTTTTCCTTCTGGCCATGGCCCTGGACGGACTGGGTGTGATAGCTGCGATGCTGGAGCCAGTGCTGCTTGCAAGGATCCTGGAACTGGCAGGTGGAAAGCCAGTGGATGGAGTGCAGCTTATCCAGACAATCGGGGCATATGGCATCTGCCTGGCATATGTGCCCGTTTCAGAGGTACTGTTCCGGACGGCTTCCCAAAGGGCAGATATCAAGGGTGCGCAGTATTTCGGGAACAAACTGGTGGCCTTTTCCCGGAGGATCCGCCTGGAGGTCCTGGAGAACCCTGAGACCCTGGACAGGTTCCACAGGGCCAATGCAGCGGAAAACAGCCAGTTTGTCTTCTTCAAACAGATCCTGCTGACAGTCCGGAATGGGGTTACCTGTGTGGGACTGATGGCGGTGGTGGGCCGGTTCCACCCGGTGCTTGTCCTGTCCGGGCTGCTGGCCCTGGTGCCTTCCGTGTTGACCAAACTCTATTTTGAGAAGAAGACGACAGCCTTAAGGCGTATGCAGAGTAAAGTGTTGCGGCGTCTTGGATATATAAGAGGATTGTTTTCCAATAAAGAGAGTATCAAAGAGATGCGCGTCATGGGCTTCGAATCCTATCTGATAGAAAAATGGAACGGGACGAATGCCCAGCGGGTAGAAGAATATGCCCAGGTGAATCTGGATATCTGCAAAAAGCAGGTCTGGGGTATCATCGTGACAAACACAGGCCATGTGTTGAATATTGCCCTGTCTTTTTTCCTGCTGATCCAGGGACGGATCTCTGTAGGTGCCTTTGCGGCCTGTCTGTCTGCCTTTACTGCATATGAGTCAGGGATGACTGTCTTCCTGGTAATGCTGTTCAATGCCATATCCACCTATCATGTGGTGGAAGATTACTATGCGTACTTTACCATTCCCACGGAGCGTGACGGGGAAGTGTCCTACCATCCTTTCCAGGAGGCCATAACGGCTTCAGATGTCCATTTTTCCTACAGTGGCGGTGACAGGGAAGTGTTGCGCGGGGTGGACTGTGCCATCCGGAAGGGAGAACATGTGGTGATCGTGGGAGAGAACGGGTCGGGCAAAACCACATTCTCCAAGCTGCTGACAGGTGCTTTTCTGCCTTCCCAGGGCAGGATTTCCTATGACGGCCTGAGCACAGAAGAGATGAACAGGGGGAGCCTGTACGCCCATTATTCCATAGTGCCCCAGGATTTCGTCCGTTACTGGTTCTCCTTGCGGGAGAATGTGGGGATCAGCGACCTGGATCGCTGTGAGGACACGGAAGCCATGGAGGCACTGCTGGAAAAGGTGGCTGGAAGTGAATTCCTGGAGAATGTGGGAGGGCTGGATGTGCAGCTTGGCAAGGAATACGGGGGCCAGGAACTGTCAGGGGGCCAGTGGCAGAAGGTGGCTATTGCCAGGGGACTGTGGCGGGAAAGCGATATCATTATCTTAGATGAACCCACCAGTGCCCTGGATCCCCTGGTGGAGTATGATGTCCTGTCAAAATTCGCGGAGATGATCCGCGGCAGGACTTCCGTCATTATCTCCCACAGGGTAGGCATCTGCCGCATGGCAGACAAGATCCTGGTCATGAAAGGCGGGTGTGTGGTAGAATGCGGCAGGCATGAGGAATTGCTGGCTGCAGGCGGGGAATACGCCCATATCTGGCAGGAGCAGGCGAAATGGTACCAGAATGGGTGAAGGCGGCAACCCTTATAACTCTCCTGCCTGGAAGGCTGTGTATCCCTCATAATAGTAGCTATGGTCGATTCCTTTCCTATATACTTCCCGGCTGTGGATTTCATCCGTGAGGACAGCTTTTAGGATATGCTTGATTTCAATATCCTTGACGGGGCTGCGCTCCATGGCCAGGAGGTAATCCTCTTTATCTATCCTGCTCCAGTCTATGCAGTACCTACATATGCTGTCTTCTGTGGTAGCGTTTCCGTCTGCGCTTCGGCTTCCCGTCTGCGCCCGGCGCCCTGCCACTGCCATCCTTCGGCTGTCCGTCCGCGTGTGGCCCCTGCCCTTTTCCATGCTTTCCATGGGAGGAGATGCCGGCAGCGTCCCTGGCAGCCCGGCCTCCCCGGCGGGACAGTGCAAAGCAGTCATCACAGATGCCGAAGGCATTCTGGAAGTTCAAGGGAATCCCACAATATTTACATTTGCGGATATACATTTTCTTGTCCCTGGACAGGTAACGCATGATGGTATCTTCCGTCTGGGTCCGTTCCCGCTCCAGTCTGTCCAGATCGATCTCCTTGCCCATCCGCACGGAGAACTGGTAGTAGAGGTCCAGCAGCTTGTAGAAAGTCTCATAGCGCAGAAGTCCTGTGTCTGTGCACATCATCAGCGCAGGGAAGTGCAGGGACACATCTGCGGTGTAATTCTTGCAGTAATACAGCCAGAGGGCTACCACATCCTGGTTCTTGATGTCGATGGAGCAGGTCAGCATGCGGTATAGGATATGCTTGTCCTCAAAGCCATCGATGTCTTTACGTTCCTGGTAGGCTTTCTCATACAGGAACAGGACTTCTTCGATGCTGATCTTCTCGAAGGGAGGTTCTATCTCCACGGACTTCCAGATGTTCATCACGGCATCCAGTGGATCATCCATATCCAGAAGCACCTGGGGAAATCCCAGGCTCACATGATCCACTTTGGGATCTTCTTCATAAAAATGTGCCCGGATGAAATCCAGTCCCTCCTGGCTCACTGCATTCACATATCCGGTATCGTACAGGCCGAACCGTCCCGCCCGTCCGGCAATCTGGTGGATCTCAGGAACCGCCAGGGGGCGGGTGCTTTTACCGTCAAATTTGGTGGTCTGGACAAATACGATCCGCCGTACCGGCAGGTTCAGTCCCATGCCTATGGCATCCGTGGACACAATGACACGGGTCTTCTTCTCCAGGAAGATACGGATCTGCCTGCGCCGGATCTCCGGGGGAAGGCTGCCATAGATCACGCTGACCTGGATCCCGTCACGCTCCAGGCGCCCGGCGATATCCAGCACCATCCGCTTGGTGAATACGATCAAGGCGTCCCCATCCTGTACGTCCTCCGGGAAGGAGAAAGGTTTTTCCTCACAGAGCAGGCGTGTCTTGCGCTCATACTGGTGGGCCTCATAGGTATCCCCGCACAGGGAGATCAGATGGGTGATGACTTCCTTGGCAGAGGGGCTGAGACACACATGGATCTCTGCTGCCTGCACGCCCAGGATGGCCCTGGTCCAGGAATGGCCCCTGTCAGAATCCGCAATCATCTGTGCCTCGTCAATGACTGCCACATCATACTGCTGATCTAAGTCCAGCATCTCCACGGTGGAAGAGATGATCCGGCTGTTCTCCTCATAGATGCGTTCCTCCCCGGTGAGCATGGTACAGGGAATACCAGCATCCTTCATCTTCTCATAGACTTCCAGGGCCAGGAGACGCAATGGACCCAGGTAGACACCGTTTGCCGCCTGCTGGAGCCGCTCCAGTGCGTGGTAGGTCTTCCCGCAGTTAGTAGGGCCGATGTGGAGCACGAAGTGCCGGGACATCTCCAGGGCTTTGGGGAATTCTGTCTCCGGTCTGGTGGGAACCAGGCCGATGATCTGGTCGCGCAGTTCCCCGTTCATATAGCGGTTTACAACGGAGCGCAGGCTTTTCTGGCAGATATCGTAGGTCTGCTCCGTGCGCAGGTATTCCAGCAGCTTTGCAGTGACCAGTTCCTGCTCTTCCGGCCGTAGGCTGCCCAGGTCCAGGCGCACCAGTTCACTTACCATGAGATCACGGATCTTCATGACGGCGATCTGGTTGTTCTCCCGGACGGCAAAATAGGACAGGTTTTTCACCTGTCTGTGAAATTCTTCCAGGTGGGCCTGGCTCGCCCTGCCGCTTTCCATCTGTTTCATCTCCGCAAGGAGACGGTCAATCCGCTCTACGTAATTCTTCCTGCCTGTATTATTTTTCTTCTTTGTAGCCATGGCACAGTCCCTGTACTGGGAAAAATAGAACTGTGACAGCTTTTCGCTCTGTATCATTGGAAAATACCATACCGGCCCTGGGGGCCGTCCTCATTATAGGTGGGAGTCATTGGATTGCGGGAGCGCAAAGCGTGGGGCAATCCAGGGAATCAAAAGGGTTCAAACACCCTTTGGCCAGACAGCATCCTATGTCAGCATAAGTGTATCAATCTATAAGTATAGCATAGATTGCACGTCGGGGAAAGCCTAAAATGGGCAAAAATCTATGGGGACTTCGATATGTAAAAAAAGTGGCACGTAGCAGGAGATAATGGTATAATACTTAATTGAAAGTGGCAAGAGTGTCTTGTAAAATTGCTGTGGGAATTGAGGAGATGATATGGCAGGGAAGATAGTGGCTATAAGCCTTTTTTCGGGGGCCGGCGGCCTTGATGTGGCAAGCTTTGAAGCAGGGATACCGGTTATTTCAAGTATAGATATAGAGCATGACTGTATTGAGACATTAAAGCGAAATAGCAGATTTGACCAGACGGAAATCATGGAAGGCGATCTGCATCAGATTGAAAGTCCGGTTTTCAAGAACATTCTGGACAGACACCCACATGACAAGTTCATTGTGATAGGTGGGGCGCCCTGCCAGCCCTTTTCCAAGGCTGGTTATTGGGTTGGACATGAAACCAGACGCGGCATTGATGACCCGCGGGCAACATTAGTGAATGAATATCTTCGTGTTGTTACAGATCTGCAGCCGGATGGGTTTGTCTTTGAAAATGTGGAAAGTCTTCTGCATCCTACGAATAAAGTGATCGTAGAGCGTTTTCTTGAAATCATTAAAGAAAGCGGATATAAATATAGAGTTGTGCGGGCAAATGCGATTGATTATGGTGTGGCACAGAGAAGAAAGCGGTTATTCATTCTTGGAACGAAAGAGGAATTCAAACGTACCGAGCCTGTGAAGACTCATGCAGATCCGGAAATCTGTGAAATGATAGGTTTGAAGCCCTATGTGAATGCTGGTGATGTTATCAAGGGGTATGAAGGATCAGAATATTTTGAGCCAGAGGAAGTTATGGAAGGTGGAACCTATTACCCAGATTTATGCGAGGTGCCTCCAGGGATGAATTATAAGGCGCTGACGGCTTGGTATGGATATCCCAATCCAAAGTTCATCGCTGAAAAACGTTATTGGAGTTTCCTGCTGAAATTATCGCCGGATTTACCGTCCTGGACGATAACAGCATCTCCGGGACCATGGGTAGGCCCCTTCCACTGGGATAATCGCCGGCTCAGGGTTCCTGAAGTCGCGGCCTTGCAGGCTTTCCCAAGGGGATATCAATTTTACGGGACCCGACGTTCCATTCAGAAGCAGATTGGAAATGCAGTACCGTCACTGATGGGAAAGGCTATGATAGAATTCGTCAAGGAGAGTCTGGAATAATGCCAAATGTGATAAGCATCTTCTCTGGTGGAGGAGGAATTGATTGTGGGTTTCAAAGAGCCGGATACAATATTTGTCTGTCCACGGATAACTGGAGAACTGCCTGTGATACATTAGTACAAAACCATGTGGGGCGTCTGGTGGTCTGCGAGGATATCAGAAATGTAGACTATGCTGCTGAATTGGGGAAAATGGGTCTGACATTTTCTGATATAGATGTTCTTGTGGGAGGGCCCCCTTGTCCGGCATATTCAAAGTCCAGGTTCTATAGGACAGAATATAAGAGGGCATTGGATGACAAAAATTCTTTTACACTGTATGAGTATTTCCGTGCTTTGGATGAGATACGTCCAAAGGTATTCCTGTTTGAGAATGTCTTCGGCTTTGTATATAAGCCACATCAACCCGCCTTTGATTTGTTAAAGGAAAAAGCAGAAGAATGCGGATATGACATTGCCATTAAGGTAGTAAACACAGCAGATTACGGTGTACCTCAGACAAGAGAACATTTTCTGTGTGTGGGAATAAAACGGGGGAAAGGAAAACCATTTGTGTTTCCGGATGAAACGCATTATAATCCAGCAGGAGAACGAGGGCAAAACCATACAAGAGTTTGTACGGCGGCTGGCAGACAGATATTTTTCTGCGTCCTCAACCCCTGTAAAGATGGCAGGAAATATGAAAATCGCTATGACTTCGTATGGAATCGTTACGGATGGTGATGTGAGCTTTACTGATATGGGGCGTGAATTATTGGAGATCCAAAAGGAAGAGGAGTTATATGATACTTTTGCGAAGAGAATCCTTCTCTATAGGAACGGCTTAAAGCTTGTTGAAACCTTGCGCCAGCTGGATATGAATGGTGAAGCAGCCACAAATGCATCGGTAAATAATGCGCTGATTGCGCAAGGATTTCAACTGAGACAGACTTCAAATAACGCACAGGTGATGAAACTGTGGCTGGAGAAAGCAAATATCCTTGATGGATGGCATATCAACGAGACGAAACTTTCAAGACTGATTGGGATTGAGAGCGAGGACATAGGACCGCTGCGTGAATTGCCACCAGAGCAGTTTTATTTTCTGCTGGCGCTTTGCAATGCATCTTCTGATGAACCATTTGTCGCTACCGATGTACGGAACCTTGCGACAGCGACATTCAACTTTGAATTCGATGAAATATCTTTTGCCAATCGGGTGATAAAACCGTTACAGGATAAAGAACTGATTGTGGCAGAGAAGTCAACGGAAGGTCGTGGGGCAAAGCCTTACATAGTCAGTCTTACTGATAAAACCAGACAAGAAGTAATCAAGCCATTGCTAGAGCAGTTTAAAGATCAAGTGGGAAGTCCGCTAACAGAAGCTTACTGTAAATCTTTTGCTGTTCTCCGTGAGGAAATTGACTCTGATGACAAATATAAGAAAGGCTTGGCTTTGGAAGCATTTGCCATCAAAGTCATGCGGATAATCGGACTGGACTTTGTGAAGACCCGATACCGGGACATACAGATTGGAGGAGCAGAAGTGGATGTCATATTTGATTCCACACGTTTGACATATAATCGTTGGCAGGTCCAATGTAAGAATACGGCAACGGTAACCATTGACATGGTAGCAAAAGAAGTCGGTCTTTCGCATATGCTGAAGAGTAATGCCATTGTGATGATGACAACAGGACACCTTACAGATGATGCCAAAATGTATGCGAGGCGCATTATGGAAGACATGAACCTATGTATTTTGATGCTCCAGAAAGAAGATATTGATGCGATCATCGAGAACCCTACAAGCATTGTTTCAATATTAAATGCGCAGGCAGAAAACGCTAAGAGAATGAAAATCCTCCGTGAAGAGTAGATATCTTTTCCTCTTGCCATTTCCCCAGGCAGCAGGTATAATATTTCTGCACAAGTAAGACAAATGATCGCGGCCGCCCCATTGCGGTGCAGTGGGTGCGGGTGAGGAAAGTCCGGGCTTCACAGGGCAGGATGCCGGATAACGTCCGGTGGAGGCGACTCCAAGGCCAGTGCAACAGAGAGACACCGCCAGGAGGACAGGGGATGCCGGCCCAGGTGGCTGCCATTCCCTGGCCGGGAAGAATGGGCAGAGCCTATTCTTTTGGGAAATCATGTTTTACGATTCCCTGGTAAGGGTGGAAAGGCAGTGTAAGAGACTACCGTCCGTCCGGTAACGGGCGGAGCCATGTAAACCCCATCCGAAGCAAGACCAAGATGAAAGCCATAGGCTTGCCCGGCCTGCTTTCAGGTAGGTCGCTGGATGCGGCTGGCAACAGCCGTACTAGATAGATGATCATTCGCGACATAACCCGGCTTATCGTCCTGCTTGTGTGAATGCCCCGCTGGATATGCCTTTTATGGGCGGTTCCAGCGGGGTGTATCTCTGTTCCGGAGATAGTCTTGTTCTTATTCCGACCTAAAAATGTGGCATGCAGCAGGGGAACACAGGCGGGATGAGAAGATAGACGGTATTATCTATGATATGTCACCGTCCCCGGGATATCAGCATGGGATTATCAATGGCAACATTTATGCGAAGATCAGGCAGGGCCTAAAAGGGAGCATCTGCCTGGTATCCATGGAGAACCTGGGCTTCAGATACCACCCGGATAGCAATGATGACTACCTGTGCCCGGACATCATGGTCATCTGCGACAGGAAGCATCTGAAAGGCGGGGCTTACAGCGGGGTTCCCAGGTTCATTGCAGAGACCTTAAGCCCGTCTACGGCCAGGCGGGACAGGGCTGAGAAGAAGGAGATCTATGAGAAGGCAGGGGTGGAGGAATACTGGATCGTCCACCCCCAGGGAAAGTCTGTGGAGATCTATTATCTGAAAGACAGATGCTATGTACTGGAACAGAGCTATATCCTGCAGGAAGATGCAGAAGAGGAAGATTACAATGCAGAAACGGAGATTGTCCTAAGGGAGTTCCCCCACATCCGGATGACACTTGGAGAGATATTTGAGGGGCTGGAAGTGGAGAGTGAATTGTTGGAGGAAAAGTAGATGGAATATATAGAAAATGCGTTACACTATGAGGATTATTGTAAACTGAGGGAAAGTGTTGAGTGGTTGCCTTATGCAAAAGAGCAGACACAAAAAGCGCTTGCCAATAGCTTGTACACGGTGATAGCGGTGGATGATAATCAAACCATTGGAATGGGGAGACTGATAGGTGACGGAGTGTACTATGTGATAGTGGATATTGTGGTACACCCCAATTACCATAAACAGGGTGTTGGCAGCAAAATCGTCAATATGTTAATTGAATATGTTGAAAAGGCTACACCAATCGGCGGGCGTTCCAGTGTACAGTTGATTGCAGTAAAAGGAAAAGAAGCCTTTTATGAAAAAATAGGGTTTAAAATAATTCCACATGAATTCTGTGGTTCTGGTATGAGGAAAATCATTCATAAGTAAGATCTGATTTATAGGCAGATGGTTATCGTAATCATAGATGAATAAGTAATACAGCATCTAAGCACATAGAAAGTGCAGTCTATGTGCTCCTTTTTATAGAAATTTAACCCTTCCAGGTGCTATGGGCCTGCTTGAAAAAGCCGTGGAATCTGTTATAATAAAGGTTGCTGCAATGGCTGTTGTAGTACGTAAGGAATGGCAAACCCATTCCTTTAAGAATGCCAAAGGCGGGCATTCTTCCAAGCGCGATTTTGCGCTTTGGTTTCACAGATTGTTTGTGCCAGAGTAGCTGGCATGAGGGGAATCGTGAAAATAATTGGTGCGTTAAAGCACGTATGGAGGTGTAAACATGACAAAAATAGATGTGGTTTCGGGATTTCTGGGAGCAGGGAAGACCACTCTCATCAAGAAATTGTTGAGTGAAGCCCTGGATGGCAGTAAGACGGTGCTGATCGAGAACGAGTTCGGGGAGATCGGCATTGATGGTGGTTTCCTGAAGGAGTCCGGGATTGAGATCAAGGAGATGAATTCCGGCTGTATCTGCTGTTCCCTGGTGGGGGATTTCGGTACTTCCTTGAAGGAAGTGATTGAGACCTATGCACCGGAGCGCATTCTGATCGAGCCTTCCGGGGTAGGGAAGCTCTCTGATGTGTTGAAGGCAGTAGAGAATGTGGCGGCAGACCTGGATGTACAGGTGAACAGTGCCGTGGCTGTGGTGGATGCCTCCAAGGCAAAAATGTATATCAAGAATTTCGGGGAATTTTTCATCAATCAGATTGCATATGCAGGCACCATCATCCTCAGCAGGACAGACAAGGTAAATGCCGCGAAGGTGGAGGAATGTGTGAAGCTGATCCGGGAGCATAACGGGAAGGCCACGATCATCACCACGCCCCTGGACCAGCTGGAAGGGAAGGCTGTCCTGGAGACCATAGAGGGCGCGGACACCCTGGATGAGATGATGCAGGAGATGCTGGCCCATGTGCAGGAGGAGCACCATCACCATCACGACCATGAGGAGGGAGAATGCTGCCACCATCACCATGAGGAAGAGGAAGGCCATGGGCATCACCACGACCATGAGGAGGGGGAATGCTGCCACCATCACCATGAGGAAGAGGAAGGCCATGGGCATCACCACGACCATGAGGAGGGGGAATGCTGCCACCATCATCACGAGGAAGAAGGGCATCACCATGACCATGAGGGAGAGTGTGGCTGCGGCCATCATCATGACCATCACGGCCACCATCATGCGGATGAAGTCTTCACCAGCTGGGGGAAGGAGACGCCTGCCGTGTATACAATGGAGAAGATAGAGGGCATCCTAACAGCATTGGACAGCGGGGAATATGGTGCCATTCTAAGGGCCAAAGGTATGGTGGCCGGTGAGGACGGCACCTGGATTTACTATGATTATGTGCCAGAGGAGCACGATGTCCGCAGTGGCAGGCCGGAAGTAACTGGTAAGATCTGTGTCATTGGTGCGCAGCTGAAAGAGGATAAGCTGGAAGAGTTGTTTGGATAAGGGTGTCAGGCTTATTAGGGAGATCCAGGGGAACCGACAGGTGCTGGCTTAGGAGAATCCGAAGTAACAGTTCAGTGCCTGTCTGAACTGTTGCAATCCTAACGGTTCAGGCTTGGAAACGGTCAGGGGAAGGATTGACAGAAAGAGGGTATGAGAATGAAACCAGTCTATATGATCAATGGTTTTTTAGAGAGTGGTAAAACGGAGTTTATCTGTTTTACCCTGGCACAGCCTTATTTTCAAGTCAGAGGGAAGACACTTCTGCTTCTGTGCGAAGAAGGAGAGATCGAATACGAGGAAGAGTTGTTGAAGAAGAGCCGCACGGTGGTGGAGATCATTGAGAACGAAGAAGATTTCAACCCCAACCATCTGACAGAACTGGAGAAGAAGCACAAGCCAGAGCGGATCATTGTGGAATTTAATGGCATGTGGAACTACAAGAATGTGAAGCTGCCCTGGTACTGGAAAATAGAACAACAGATCACCACCATTGACGGTTCCACCTTCCCCATGTATTACACCAATATGCGCTCCCTGCTTGCAGAGATGATCCGCAAATCGGAAATGATCATATTCAACCGATGTGATGATGTGAAGGAGGATCTGAATGCCTATAAGCGCAATATCAAGGCGGTAAATCCCTCGGCAGATGTGATCTTCGAGGATGCAAATGGTGAGATCAATGAGATCTTCGAGGAGGATCTGCCCTATGACTTAAATCAGGAGGTGATATCCCTGGACAACCAGGGATATGGGATCTGGTACCTGGACTCCATGGATCACCTGGAGCGCTATGTGGGGAAGAAGATACAGTTTACAGCCATGGTGCTGAAGCCGGATCGGTTCCCGGAAGGGTATTTTGTGCCCGGACGCATGGCCATGACCTGCTGTGCCGATGATATGGCATTTCTGGGGTATGCCTGTGAATATGCAGGGGCGGGGAACCTGCAGGACAGGGACTGGGTACAGGTGACAGCTACGGTGGCTAAGGAGTATTGGAAGGATTACAACGGGGAAGGCCCTATCCTGCATGCAGAACGTGTGGAGAAGACCAAGGCCCCCAAAGAGGAGATTATCAGTTTCACCTAGAGACAGCCAGGGAAGACAGTCTGGGGAGAAATGGATATGAAAGCCACCAGGGTGGGAAATGAGATATGGCACTGGAAAATGAAAAAGATATCATACAACTGAAGAACAGGCTGCAGGACCTGGCAGAACGTGCTTACGCCCAGAACCTTTTTACCTTCACAGGTTTCCTGGGACTGGGGGAACAGGATGTATTCTGGCAGCAGGAGAGCCGGCTGCGACATGTGGGCTATACCCTGGATGGGGGTTGTGAGTCTGCGGAGCGGGTGGTGATTCGCTTTGGTGATGGGGAGGCATTGGGCTATGAGGTGCCATTTCCCATTGTCTGTGTACATGTCATACCTCTTTCCGTGAAGTTTGCGGAGCCGCTTTCCCACCGGGATTTTCTGGGGGCACTGATGAACCTGGGAGTGGACAGGAGTACCCTGGGGGATATCAAAGTGGGGGAGAAGGAAGCCTACCTGTTCTGCCTGGACTCCATTGCAGGTTTTCTCTGTGAGAACTTGACCAAGGTGCGGCATACCCATGTAAAATGTGAAGTGGCGGATACCTGCCAGGTAATGGTGCAGGAAGAACCTGAGATGGTGACGGTCCAGGTGCAGTCCCTGCGGGTGGATGCGGTCCTGGCCAAGGTCTGCGGTCTGTCCCGGGAGAAGAGCCTGGACTTGTTCCAGGCCGGGAAGGTGTTCGTGGGCGGCAGGCTCTGTGAGAACAATTCCCGTCTGCTGAAGCCCGGAGAGACTGTGAATGCCAGGGGATACGGGAAGTTTACCCTGCAGGAGGATGTTCGGGAGACGAAAAAGGGGAAGCTTTCCGTGGAAGCGGCAGTGTACCGGTAAAGTACGTTTAAAAACTGTAAATCTGGCGCCGGATGGACGACAGGCTGGAGGAAGCCCCTTGGCAGAACAGACAAGGGACAGACAGTGGAGGTAACGGTACATGTATCACTACACAATGGTTCAATGGTTCTTTTTATTCTATTTCTATTGTTTCTTCGGATGGTGTTTTGAGTCTGCCTATGTATCAATAAAGTCCCGGAAACTGACCAACAGGGGATTTATGCGGGGACCTTTCCTGCCACTCTATGGCAGCGGGGCGATCATGATGCTGGTGGTATCCATGCCTTTCCAGGACAATATATTTCTGGTGTATGTGGCAGGCTGTATAGGAGCTACTGTGCTGGAATACGTGACAGGTGTTACCATGGAGGCATTGTTCAAGGTGCGCTATTGGGATTATTCCCAGAACAAATTCAATTTCCAGGGGCATATCTGTCTGGGGACTTCCCTGGCCTGGGGCGGGCTGACCATCTTGATGACGGAAGTGATCCATGTGCCGGTGGAAGCACTGATGCTGTCCATTCCGGGGAGAGTATTGCAGGTCATTACCTGGGGACTGTCCGTGGTCATCATTGCGGACTTTTCCATTTCCTTCAAGACAGCCATTGACCTGCGGGATGTCCTGGACCGGATGGAGAAGACCAGGGAGGAACTGGTACGTATCCAGAAACGTCTGGATGTGATCATTGCATTGACCGGGGAGAGCCTGAGCGACTACAGGGATGCCGCCCAGGAAGGGATAGAAGGACTGGTGAATGGAATCGAGCACAAGCTGGAGGGAGTGAAGACTGCCATCCAGATCAAGCCAGGGGAGTATCTGGGAGAGATCAAGGAGGAACTTCTGGAACTGCGGACGAAATTTGCCGTGAATATGGAACTGCGCAAAGGTTTAAGTGCCTTGAAGGACTTCTTCCAGAAGGACATGATCCGCTCCAATCCTGGTATGACATCCATGAAATACAAGGAAGAACTGGAAGAACTGAAGGAGAAGTCCTCCGGGAAGAAAGAAAAATAGATATTCTAATCCGCATTTCCTCGTGCTGGGCGGGATAACGTTTCAGGAAACAGGCTCTTCGGATTTCCATCCTGCAAGAGAATGTAGATGAAAGGAAGTGAATAGTCGAGACAAAGTGGAGCGTTCCCAATGATAGCCCGGACACTGACCTGTCCTGCTTCCAGAATGACTTTTACAGCAAAACAAATTCACAGTTATATTCCGGAACCCATTTTGACACGGCGGAGGGAAAGCCCTGTTACCTGTTCCTGCTGTCCACCCTGCAGCCTGTCAATGAAGCCAAAGAAGCGGTCATCGTTCTTCTGCCGTTTACCCTGCTGCTGTCCCTGCTGCTGGCGGTGGTCTTTGCCCTGCTGTATTCCAGGAAAATAGCAAAGCCCTTATCCGAGATCTCTGCGATGACGGCCCGGATGAAGGAACTTGACCCATCAGCGGCATGCCATGTGGAGACCCGGGACGAGATCGGGATGCTTTCGGAAAATGTCAACGCCCTTTATCAAAGCTTGCTCACCACCATAGACGACCTGCAGAAAGAAAATGCCCGCGTCAGCCAGGCGGAGGCGGCAAAGGTGGACTTTCTGCGGGCAGCCTCCCATGAACTGAAGACGCCCGTCACAGCGATGCAGGGCATGCTGGACAACATGATCATGGGTGTTGGCCGGTACCGGGACTGGGAAACCTATCTGCCGGAATGCCGGGACATAGCACGAAAGTTCGGCGTGATGATACAGGAGATACTGGGCGCCTCCAGGCTGAGCTTTTCTTTTGGGCAGGAAGCGTTGGAACAAGTGGACATGGGGGCTTTCATGGAAAAAGTGCTGTCCCCTCATATCCTGATTGCCAGATCAAAGGGCGTTCAGGTGGACACGGATTTTTCCGCTGATTTTTCAGTTGCCTTCCCCGTGAATGCCATGGAAAAGGCCCTGTCCAATGTGCTTTCAAACGCCGTCAAGTATACGAAACTTCCCGGAAAAGTGCGTGTCTGTTTCCGGGACAGGACTGTAATCGTCGAAAATGAATGCGAGCCCGTTCCGGCTGACGTGCTGACACATATTTTTGAGCCGTTCTACAGGCCCGACTTTTCCCGCAGCCGCAGCCACAGCAGCGAAAATCCGGACGGCGGGAACGGCCTGGGACTGTATATCGCTGCAAAAATCCTGGGCAGTCTCTCCTGTGGGTTTTCTTTTGAGCCCTTTGCGGATTCAGAGGGGGAAGGGCGCAGCGGTATGCGTTTCACGATTTTCTTTTAGCGACGATGTGACAGGTTCCCTGCTTTTGAAGCGGGGAGCTTTTTTGGTGCGCAGATTCGTGATGGGGAGTCTGTCGCCCAAGCGGCATGGGCTCCGCGGCGGGCAGTGGGGGAGGGCGGCATTCCACTCTGCTGCCGGATTTTGAAACATTGGTGAAACATAGGCTCCATATGGGTGAAACACAGAGATGCTATTTTTAGAAACGTCATAAGACCAGGAAAGGAGTTGAATGTATAATGCAAATAGGACAGCGGGCATATCTCTATGTCCGGCGTATCACACAAAAAAATAGGAACAAAAGGAAATAAAATAGAAGCTGCAATCTACCAACTGGGAGGCAGACAACCCAGATAGTTTCATATAGGATCTAAAAATACAAGCCTTTCTGTACATCCTGGTATGTGTTAAAATGGGTAAAGCGGGAGAGACCTTAAACAGTTCTTAATGAATTCCCCCATTTTATGTTAAAAAAATATCTGCTACAATTTTATCTGTGAGGAGGCAGCCATGTACAACATATTAATCTGTGATGACGAGAGGGATATTGTGAATGCCTTGAAGATCTATCTGAGTGACGCAAACTATACCTTGTTCGAGGCATTTGACGGCAGCCAGGCGCTTGAAGTAATCTCCAGGGAGGAGATCCACCTGGTATTGATGGATATTATGATGCCTGAAATGGATGGTATAGAAGCCATGGTGAAGATCCGTGAGAAGAGCAATGTGCCCATTATCCTGCTCACGGCAAAGTCTGAGGATTCAGACAAGATACTGGGGCTTACGGTGGGGGCAGATGATTACATCACGAAGCCATTTAATCCGGTGGAAGTATCGGCCAGGGTGAAGTCACAATTGCGGCGTTACATGCTGCTGGGCGCAGGGAATATCAAGTCAGAGGTCCTAAAATGTGGTGGCATTGAACTGGACGATTCTGCCAAGCAGGTATTGTCAGACGGGGAGGAAGTGTCCCTGACACCCACAGAATATGAGATTTTAAGGCTATTAATGCAGCATCAGGGTAAAGTGTTCTCACCCAGGGAGATATACCAGAAGATATGGAATGACCTGCCCTATGGCAGTGAAAACACTGTGGCAGTACACATCCGGCATCTTCGGGAGAAACTGGAGATCAACCCGGCAGAACCAAGATATCTGAAAGTGGTGTGGGGACAGGGCTACAAATGTGAAAAACAGGAGGGATTTTCCAGGCCGGAAAGAGGGTGTGTGGACACCCCTCTTTGTACCCGGCCTAAGAGATAGGACCGGCGACTGGTGGGAAAGGCATAAGACCGGGCTATATCCTGGATGGAAATGGGCGCAGAAGGGAGGGCATGGATGAATATGGGGAAGGAATCAGAGAAAGCGCTGAAAGAAGACATAGAAGGTGGCATGGCAAAAGAACTGGGAAGGGAAGAAGAAAAGAGGCTGGAGCAGGAGATGTCCCAGGACATGGCAAAAGAACTGGGAAGGGAAGAAGAAAAGAGACTGGAGCAGGAGATGCTCCGAGACATGGCGAAAGAACTGGGAAGGGAAGAAGAAAAGAGACTGGAACAGGAGATGTCCCAGGACATGGCGAAAGAGTTGGGAAGGGAATCCAGAGAAGAACAGAAACGGGAGATGGAGTCAGACAGGAAGAAGGGGAAAAGAAGGAAACAAAAGCAGGATCAAAGCACTGGAATGGGGAAACCTGCGCCAGGGAGCAGGAGGAAAAAGCGTCTGACAGGTTCTATGATAGCCAAGGTATTCGCCTATTTCCTGCTGGCAGCCGCAAGCTTTGTGACAGCAGGCTCCCTGTTGGGATGCATCCTGGCTGTCAGTGAGGGTTTCTATGTGAAAGAGTCTCTGGAGGAAGTGTTCTTAAGTGAGGCATCCGGACAGATCGTTGATATCGGATATACAATACGGGATTATCTCATAGAGGGACGGGAAGAGTATGCCGCTGACTACTGTGACTGGTTCGGAGTGGATGTGGATGTGTTTCAGGCCAGTGACATGCCGGGGAAGAAGGATTATGAGGCCATCCGTTCCAAATCCAGGGAACAGATTGACAAATCGGATTTCCGGGTCTGGGGAACCTATGACGGCAGTTATGATGTGGGCATGATCCGGGATCTGGAGATCAGCTTTGGCAGGGACAGGGAATATGTAATTGTGGCGGGCAGGAAGTGGATGACGGACCTGGACTACATTTTCAGGGTATATATGGATCCGAAAATGCCAAAAGACAGCAAGCTCGGCCAGACCTATGAATGGGTGTCGTTCCTGTACACATACCGGTATACGGTGATCTGGATGGCCCTGGCAGGGGGGATGGTCTGTGTGTGTTGTGTTATTTTCCTGCTGTGTGGGGCAGGACACCGCAACGACCAGGAAGGGCTGGTACCAGGGGTACTCACCAGCCTGCATCTGGAAATTCTGACAGCTATCTTCGGCATGACAGCCATTGGGATGGTATATGTGATAGTCAGCGTGATCCAGAGACTGGATTATACTTTTATCATCTGGGGGCTGTTCAGTGGAGGGGCGGCGATTATCGTCCTGTGGCTGACAATCTATCTTTGCGAGTGTGCCCTGCGTATGAAGCTTGGCTGGTGGTGGCAGCACACCCTGGTCTATGTGGTACTGCGGCTGTGTTACCGTATCCTGCGTATGCTGGCCAGGGGAATCCGGGCACTGCTTCGGGGGATGTTCAGGCTGTTTCGGGGGATTCCCCTGGTGATGATGACCTTGAATATTTTCATCGCAGTCACCTTCCTGGAGTTTATCGGCTGTATCTTGTTCCTGGACAGGGAAGGAGTGGTGCTGTGGGCCTTGGAAAAGATAGTGTTGCTGGTGGCGGTCCTATATGTGGCCCAGACCTGCAAGAAGCTCCTGGATGCCAGTGCAGCCCTGGCAGAAGGAGAGCAGGACCATGTGGTGGATACTTCCAGGATGTTTGGAGACTTCAAACGTCACGGGGAGAACTTGAACAGTATCGGCCAGGGGATATCCAAGGCTGTGGCAGAGCGTATGAAGAGCGAACACATGAAGACAGAACTGATCACCAATGTGTCCCACGATCTGAAGACACCGCTGACCTCCATCATCAACTATGCGGACTTGATCTGTGAGGAGAAGTGTGAGAACCCGAAGATCCAGGAGTATGCAGAGGTACTGCTGCGCCAGTCCAGACGGCTGAAGAAGCTTCTGGAGGATCTGCTGGAGGCTTCCAAGGCCACCACAGGCAACCTGGAGGTTAAGCTGGTCCCCTGTGAGGTAGGGGTACTGCTGTCCCAGGCAGTTGGGGAGTACCAGCAGCGCATGGAAGAGAAAAACCTGGACCTGGTGGCCAGGCAGCCGGAAGGGTCTGTACAGATCATGGCAGATGGCAGGCACCTGTGGAGGGTATTCGACAACTTGCTGAATAATATCTGCAAATACGCCCAGGAGCATTCCAGGGTATATCTCACCGTGGAGCAGAGGGAGGGGCAGGTGTATGTCATCTTCCGGAATATGTCCAAGTATCCGCTGGAAATCTTAGGGGAGGAACTGGAGGAACGTTTTGTGAGGGGGGACCGTTCCAGGCATATGGAGGGTAACGGACTGGGATTGTCCATTGCCAGAAGTTTGATTGATTTACAGGACGGACAGATGCAGATCGTCACAGACGGGGATCTGTTCAAGGTGATACTGACCTTCCGGGAATGGCATGCTGCTTCCTAAGGAAAAGGAATGGAGTTGGTGTTATTCAGAAGTAAGTAACAGTTTATAAGCCTGGAGTATGCTTAAGTATGGTAAAAATGGGAAGTATGTGGTATGATATCCATGTCATAATATTCTGTAGTTTACAGGCGCCCAGGAGGGCGTATTAGGAGGGATCGGCATGGAAAAAGCAAAGGTTTATTTTACAAAGGAGATTACCCCGGAGGCCATGATCCGGATGTATCAGGCAGTGGGAAGGAAACTGGATGGGAATGTGGCGGTGAAATTACATTCCGGGGAAGTGGGGAACCAGAATTTCCTAAGACCGGATTTTATGGAGCCGGTGGTAAGTTATGTGCATGGCACCATAGTGGAGTGTAACACGGCTTATGAAGGGCAGCGCAACACTTCCAAGGCCCACTGGGAGACCATGAAGCTCCACGGCTGGACGGGGATTGCAGCGGTAGATATCCTGGATGAAGACGGGGAGATGGAACTGTCCGTACCGGAAGGACAAAAGATCCAGAAAAATTTCGTGGGGAAGCATCTGCAGAAATATGATTCCATGTTGGTGCTGTCTCATTTCAAGGGCCATCCCATGGGAGGATTCGGGGGTGCATTGAAGAATATTTCCATCGGACTGGCCTCTTCCCACGGGAAAGCGTATATCCATGGAGTGGGGGATGTGAATAAGTTCTGGGAATCTGACCATGATTCTTTCCTGGAGGCTATGGCAGATGCCAGCAAGTCCATTGTGGATTATTTCAAGGAAAAGACCGTGTATATCAATGTGATGAAAAATATGTCCGTGGACTGTGACTGCTGTGCAGTGGCAGAGGATCCGGCCATGGCAGACATTGGCATCCTGGCTTCCCTGGATCCGGTGGCCCTGGACCAGGCCTGCCTGGACCTGGTGTATGCCTCAGAGGACCCTGGCAGGGACCATCTGCTGGAGCGGATCGAATCCAGGAACGGTGTCCATACAGTGGAGGCGGCTGCCAGGATCGGTGTGGGTACCAGGGAATATGAGTTGCTGGCGGTATAACAGTGTTTTCCCGGAATCTGCCTGTAAGGCGGTGTAACCCCTGGCATGGGTTATACCGCCTTTGTGCGTCAGTCTGGCAGCGCTGGAGGCACCACGCCAGAGACATATGAAATCACCTGGCAGTGGGACAATGTGCGGATGGTAAGACACCTGTTTCTCCGGGCTTTAGGTATCCGGTGTGACGATTAGGTTATCTGCCATGGTGAAGACAGAAGCGACTCCTTTGTAGCAGCACCAATTAGGCATTTTCGGATATCTGTGCGCCACCAGGCAGAAGGCGCCTATGGTGTCGTGGACCGGGATCCGCGCATCATACCGGGCGATCTCCCTGGCACAGGGGCCAGCAGGAAGGAAGAGGGTATCCTGCAGGACCAGATGTTCCAGATCCGGGCCCGTATAAAGCTGTACAGATTCCGGATATATGATACCGGCCCGGTGGTGGGACAGGAAACCAATGGTCAAGGCCCCTACAGCCACTGCTTCCGGGAAGGTGCCAGTGACCTCCAGATCTTGAAGGGTGCCCCGCCAGCGTCCATCCAGGTAGTCCAGGGTACCCCGCAGGGGGCAGAGCAGATCCGTGACGCCGTCTCCATGAAAGATGGGCCGGGGATCCAGGAGCGTAGGGCTGGTGAGCTGTACCTGGGTGAGACTGAAGGCATACTCTGCCACAGCAGGTTCGCTGAAACGTCCATCCGGGGTAATCAGCCTGGCAGAGAGTACCGTATCCCGTGTCAATTCTATGGGGCCGGAGTATAGGGCAGATTCCAGGGTAGGAAGCGTCTGGTCTGTGGTGTATCGGATCTGGCCTTCTTCCGGGGCAGCCAGTTCCACATAGGCCTTCTGTCCGGCAGGGAAAACACTGGCACCAGGCAGGAATACCGGGGTCATGGGAGGAACCGGGAGGAGGCATCTGGTTCTCTTCTTCTGAGCAAAGGCGGCCAGAGGCGCTTCCTGGGCATCTGCAGTTGTGTGCGTTTTCCGGGCATCGGGGGCCAGGGGCGCTTCCTGGCCCCCTGTCCGGTGACCATGATTATCTCCCCCAGGGATGGAGGTCTTCCCAGGTCTGGAATCTAACGTCTGACGGAAAATATCAGCCTCATGTAATTTATCACCCAACTTTATATAGATCTGCCCTTCTTCCGGCGCAAGGAGCAGACCGTCCGTACCGGCGTGGCAGACTTTCCCCTGGATAAGTTCCATACTATAGGGGAAGCCCCGGTGCCGCATCAGGATATCCCGGCCCTGCATGGCACAGAAGACAGGAAGGGTGTCGAAGCGCAGGCAGAAAGAGCTTTCCAGCAGCAGGGCATCCGGCTGCATGGTAAAGAGGGCCAGACGCTGGCCGGTCATCCTGTCAGTCAGTTCTGCGCAGGCAGTCAGGGCATGGAAGCTGTCTGTTCCTTCAGGCGTGAAATACCGGATGACACCCTCCGGTTCCTGTCCGTCTTCATCCTGTAGCCGGATAAAGGGCCTGAAGCCAGTCTCCTGGATCCAGGACTGGGGAAACAGGACTGGCAGGGCATCAAAAGTGCTTCTGGCATCTGTCATGGCGGCATCCAGGTACCGGGAGGGGTAATCCTGGCGGTACAGGAAGAAATCCCGGATCCGCAGGTGCCCTTCCTCCCCCAGGAAACCTACCCGGCAGGAAGGACAGGCATACCATTGGGCGCTTAGGTTCCGGGTCCTGTCCCAGTCCTGGGAGGCCTGGAAAGTCATGGGCGGGGTTAGGCGGTAAGTGCTGGTGAAATGGCTGGCTGTGTCAGCCATGGTCTCCACCTGGACTTTTCCTTCCTGGGCAAGGGTCTTTAGAAGTGCAAGCTGGGGCTTCAGGCCGGGACTGATGTTCTCCCAGAGGAAATTGTTCTCCTGGCCCACATGGGCATACCCTGTGCCCAGGGAATCTTCCCCGGCCAGACATCCGAAGAACCAGGCAAGCCAGTCCGGATCCCTGCCGATGATCCAGGAGGGTTCCAGTGTGTAGACACCCTGCAGGCCAGGGCGCACATCCTGTTCAAAATTGTAGATGGGATCTGGTCCCAGAAGACGGAACATGGGGACAGGAAGCTGCCCTTCCACTGTGGAAGCCGGGATGTTCTCATTTTTCAAACTGGGATAATAGAGGCCGTTTGGATAGCCGCCCCAGAGGGTGAAACCATCTGTTCCCATCTGGTCCCTGCAGATGGCACCCCCTAGGATGCCGTATCTGGAAGCGGCATAGGAGAGGGTTACGGTGTCAAGGACCCAGGAGCCGATGGTCCTGGGATAGAAGCCGTATACTTCATGGAAATCCTGCATATAGGCGTCTACCAGGAGCTTCCGTTCCTCAGGCTGGTAGCCGATACAGTAGGCACTGTTTACCCGGTCATCGTATTCCTCGCTGGTCTTTCCGCGGAAAGGCACACCGGCCTTGCGGCAGAGGGGTTCTGTGATTTCCCACCAGGCAGACACTTCATCGGTCTCTTCCAGGTAATCTGCGAACAGCGCCTGGTAACGGGGATCCATCAGACAGTCGTATTTTAGAGCCCAGGTGGAGGGGAAGCCATATTGCTTGACTAAGATCAGCTGCTTTTTCACAGTCTCGAAATCATCCTGGATAAAACGGCTTGGCTCCACATGGGACATACGGACAAAATTATAGATATTTACAATGGGGATCTTTCTCATATTGTCTTCTCCTGGTTACTTAATATGCAGCCAAAGTCCGCAGAAAAGGTATCCGGCAGACTTTTTACTTCAAGGCAGAAGAGTATTTTTCCTCACAGTATTTGCAGCGGTAGATTTCCTTCTCCGCATCAGCCAGGCAGAAGATGTGAGGCAGCTCCTGCTCGATGGAAGTGATGCACCTGGGGTTATGGCATCTGATCACATTCTTGATCTGCATGGGGAGGGCCAGTTCCTTTTTCTCCACAATCTCCCCGTTCTTGATCACATTCACAGTGATATTGTGGTCGATGAAGGCCAGCACGTCAAGATCCAGCATATTGAGGTCGCACTCCACCTTTAGGATATCCTTTTTTCCCATTTTATTGCTGCGGGCGTTTTTGATGATGGCCACCGTGCAGTCCAGCTTGTTAAGCTGCAGGTGGTCATAGATGTCCAGGCTCTTTCCGGCCTTGATGTGATCCAGCACAAAGCCTTCTTCGATTTTTCCTACGTTTAACATATATGGCTCTCCCTTTCTATGAGTGATGTGGTCTGTCAGGATGAGTCCCGGAAGTCTGCAGGGCGGCCTTGCCGTCTGGGAAACACATTTGTGGCTTCGCGGGAGGGACTGTTGGAACGGATACGGGCCTGTCTGCCGGTTCAGGGAACCTGGATCCCCAGCAGGGTGAGGATCAGTGCCATGCGCACATAGACGCCGTACCGGGCTTGTCTGAAATAAGCAGCCCTGGGGTCGCTGTCCACTTCCACGGAGATCTCATTGACCCTGGGGAGGGGATGGAGGACCAGCATGTCTTCCCTGGCCAGGGACATCTTGGCGGTATCCAGGATGTAGAAGTCCTTCAGGCGTACATAATCCTCCTCGTTGAAGAAGCGTTCCTTCTGTACCCGGGTCATGTACAGCAGATCCAGCTGGGGCATGACCTTCTCTAAGCGGATGACTTCCTCATAGGGAATGTTCCGGCTCCGCAGCATATCCGTGATATAATCGGGAACCCGCAGTTCCTCCGGGGAGATGAAGATGAACCGGATGTTCGCATACCGCACCAGGGCACCGATCAGGGAGTGGACGGTGCGGCCGAACTTCAAGTCGCCGCACAGGCCGATGGTGAGATTGTCAAGGCGGCCCTTCAGGCTGCGGATGGTCAGCAGGTCCGTGAGGGTCTGGGTGGGATGCTGGTGTCCACCGTCACCGGCATTGATCACGGGGATTCTGGATTTCTCGGCGGCTACCATGGGAGCCCCTTCCTTAGGATGGCGCATGGCGCAGATGTCCGCGTAGCAGGAGATGACACGGATGGTGTCAGACACGCTCTCGCCCTTGGTGGCAGAGGAGGAGGCTGCATCCGAGAAGCCGATGATGCGCCCTCCCAGCCTGGTCATGGCTGACTCGAAGCTTAAGCGTGTGCGCGTGCTTGGCTCATAGAAACAGGTGGCCAGGATCCGGCCGTCACAGGCGTGGGCATATCTTGCCGGGTTGTGCTCGATGTCCCCGGCCAGAATAAACAGATCTTCCAGTTCCTTGGTGGTAAAATCCAGCGGACTCATTAAATGTCTCATACGTTTCCTCTTTTCTCTTCTAAATAGATTTAGGAACTGTTCAAAAATGATTTTTTACGCATTCTTAACAGTTCCTTACCCCAGAAAAAGAGCCGAAGACTAAAAGAAAATCTTCGACTCTGGATCATTACGACTGGAAAGATAACAGATCCTCCACGGTCTTACGTCTGGGGGCGGTGGGGGATTCAGCGGGATAGCCCACGGGAATCAATGCAACTAACTCCCTTTCCTGGGGGAGTTCCAATAATTTTGCGGCATCTTCCTCATCAAACAGTCCCAGGATGACAGTTCCGAGACCCTGTTCATATGCGGCAAGGCAGAAGGCTTCGCTGGCAACGCCGGCATCGTACATCTGCCAGCCGTCTTCCTTGGGGGTGGAGAAAGAGCCGTCCCTCTCATAGCCGCTGCGGCCCTTGATCATGGTCACGGCGATTACCATGGGGGCATTTTCTATAATGGTGCCATTGCCGGGAAAAAGTGTGGTGCATTTTGCAAGTGCCGCTTTTTTTGCTCCTTCCACGGCAATATAACGGACGATCTGGGTGTTCTTCCAACTGGGGGCAAAAGAGGCTGTCTCCACGACCTGTGCCAGCAGTTCATGAGAAACCGGCTGGGAAGTGAACTTGCGGATGCTTCTGCGGCCCTTGATACACTCGTTTGCTGTCATATTTTCCTCCATTTCTCGGCGGTGTGCTTACCGCCAGCGAAATCCTGTGTCCTGGCTGGACTGTTATTATGTATGATACCATTTCCTGTAGGGACTTGCAATGGGGTAAATTTATAGTTTTTTTATTAAAAGTTTTGCATCTGGGGAAGATTTCGACTATAATAAAAATAAGAAAAAAGAAGGAAGCAGCAGGGATAACAATAAATGGATACATAGAAAGGAAACGGGAAAATGGAATTTACAGAGAGAAAGCGTTGGCTGTTCCTGGGACTGCCTTTTACTTTTACGAAGTATATGATCCGGGAAGATATGATCACGGTGGACACGGGACTGCTGAAGACAGTGGAAAACGACTGCTATATGTATAAGGTGCAGGATGTACAGCACAGTGCCACCCTGGCAGAGAAAATGTTCGGACTGGGTACGGTCATCTGCTTCACCGGGGATACCACCCATCCGCAGCTTGTGCTGGAACATATCCGCAATTCCAAGGTCATCAAGGAATTCATCCTCAAGGAGTCTGAGGAAGCCCGGCTGAAGAGACGCACGGTGAATATGCTGGATATCGGCTCCGGGGACCTGGAGGATGTGGAGGAGTAGGGGATAGTCTGGTTATTTTTCACGGGGTGGTGTCGCGAGGTGTTTTCACGCGTTTTTTGCGTGACAAACCCGAGACTGCATGCGCCAAAATGGGCTGCTTTGCCCATTTTGTGTGCATCATGTTGCTTTGAACGGCATGGCCGTGAAAAGTAACATATTCCGGCCTGCCAGGGCATTGCCAGGAAGCCGGAGGCGCGGCAGACTTGGTTAGGATTCTTCCTGCCTGGTATCCCTGGACAGCAACAGGCGCTCGAACAGGAGTCCCGCACCGAACCAGTAGGGGGCGAAGTCCAGACGGATGACACGTCCCACATTCCAGCGGCTCCGGCCGTAATCCCAGGGGCAGAATTTGTGGCGCCTTAGCAGGGTACCGGTGAGATATTCCCCGGAGAAGATCAGTCCCATATAAGCCAGTCCCCGCAGCCATACGGACTTCTTCCGAAGCAGGTGCATGATGGGGGAGAGGATGGCGGCGCTGCCATAGATGGGAAACATCCACAGGGAGGTGTTTCCTGTTAAAGTCATGTCCCGGCGCCTTAGGGAATCGGCGGCAGTAAAGAGAATTTCCATACACCAGCCTGTGAGTCCGCATTTTAAGAAATTTTGAAAAAAAGTGGCTATGGGCTGGCTCTTTTTATTGTTGTCAGAGGTCATTTCGTTTACTCCATACAGTGAGGTCGGGGTCAAAAGGTATACTGCCCCCTATGGTGGACATACAGTTCGGGTATGTTCTGGATCTTATAAAGCATCTGGGGATAGGATGGCCAGGGGAAAGGATTTTATACGTAATTTTGGTGGAGTGACTGGAACAGGAAGACAGAGGGATATGGAAAAGCGGAATGCAGGGCTGTAGGCAGGGGAGCCTGTAGATGCAGGGAGAGTGTAGATATGGCAGAATGGCAGGGGATGGCAGAAGGGTACATCCTGATTGCAGAAGATGACAGTGATATCAACCAGATGTTGGCAGAACTCCTGTCCGGGAACGGCTACCGGGTGGTACAGGCCTATTCCGGGACGGAGGCGCTGTTGCATATGAAAGTTCACGTCCCGGCAGCGGTGATTCTGGATCTGATGCTGCCGGGCATGGCGGGGGAAGAGGTACTTAGGCAGATCAAAGAGGAGCATCCTGACACTGCCGTGCTGGTCATCTCTGCAAAAGACGGGGTGGGACACCGGATCTCCCTGCTCCAGGCCGGGGCAGATGACTATCTCACCAAGCCTTTTGACACCGGGGAACTCCTGGCCAGGCTGGAAGCAGTGCTGCGTCGCAGCTGGAGAAGGGAGGCAGGCAGCAGACAGCCAGGAACGGATGGAGACCGGCAGGGGACATATGGACAGCAGGAACTGGAAACCTGGAGAGAACCAGGAATACAAAGGGAAGCAGCAGGAAAATGCCTGCGCCACAGGGATCTTGTGATGTACCCGGAGAATTACACGGTGTTCCTGGGAGAGGAGGAACTTTCCCTGACTCGCAGGGAATTCCTGATCCTGGAACTGCTCATGGGTAATCCGAAGAAAGTCTTTACAAAGAACAATATCTATGAATCTGTGTGGAACGAAGAATTCCTGGGGGAGGACAATGCCGTGAATGTCCATATCAGCAACCTGCGGCAGAAGCTGGCCAGGGTGCGGCCTGGAGAGTCCTATATCCAGACAGTGTGGGGGATTGGGTTCAAGATGCAGTAGAAGGTGCCGCGAACAATACTTTGTCCTGCTGCCTGGGGCAAAGGGATTGGCAATATGCCAGAAACTTTATGCTTTCTTTAAACTTTCCCTAATATTTCGAAAGAAGGAACAGGTATCCTGTATATATAAAGCTTAGGAACAGAATCGGCTGGAAGGGGAAAGGAAGGAAAGATGGAATATGTATTACAGACGCAGCAGCTTACCAAGGCCTACGGCAGGATGAAGGCTGTGGACAAAGTGAGTATGAATGTGCGGAAGGGGGATATCTACGGTTTTATTGGGAGAAACGGTGCCGGGAAGACTACCTTCATGCGGCTGGTGGCAGGACTGGCGGCCCCTGATTCCGGTCATCTGCAGCTGTTTGGGGAAAGCGGTTTAGACCAGGCAGGGATAAGGCGGCGCATTGGCACCTTGATTGAGAACCCTGGGCTGTACCAGGGCATGACGGCCAGGGATAACCTGGAGGTCCTGCGGCTGCAGTACGGGATCCCGGACAGGGAACTGCCGGACAGGATGCTGGCCCAGGTGGGACTGGAGGACACGGGGAAGAAAAAAGTACGGAAATTCTCCATGGGAATGAAGCAACGCCTGGGAATCGCCATAGCTCTGCTGCACGGTCCGGATTTCCTGATCCTGGACGAACCCATCAACGGCCTGGATCCGGCGGGGATTCGGGAGGTGCGGGAACTGTTGGTGAAACTGAACCGGGAGAAGGGGATCACGATCCTGGTATCCAGCCATATTCTGGGAGAACTGGAGAAGGTCGCCACCTGCTACGGGATCATCCGGGACGGGAAGCTGGTGGAGGAACTTGATGCGGGGGAGCTGGCAAGGAAAAACCGTAGGTGCCATAAGCTGGTGACGCAGGATGTGGAAGTGGCAGTGAGGATCCTGGAGGACCAGCTTCATATCCAGGATTACGATGTGCCACGGCCGGGAGTGCTCCGCGTCTTCGAATATCTGGAGGACACAGCCCGGGTCAACCGTGTGTTGGCAGCAGGTGGTGTGGCCATACAGGAAAGCTTCTTAACCGGGGTAGACCTGGAGGCATATTTCATGGAGCGCATGGGTGGACAGGAATAAATTTGAAAGGAAACGAGGGAACGAAGTGTATAATTTATTACGTGGGGAATTTTTCAAATTAAAGAGGAACAAGAGCTTTAGGTGGTGCGGATTTGCCACTGTGGTGATGATCGTCATGATCTTTGCCACCCTGGAACTGGTAGGACAGATCATGCAGGGAACAGTGGAAAACGGCACGGGGGGTGTCACGGTGACTGTCATGGGGAATCCTGTGCAGGAGGGTGAAAAACTGCCGCTGGAGGAGATGGGGCTGCCAGGGATTATACAACAGTTGTTTGCCGGTGAGTATATGATGATTGTTCTGGCGGTGTTCGTAGGGATCTTCGTGGCAGGAGAATATAGCAGCGGCACCTTGAAGAACATTATCGGGAAAGGATATTCCCGGACGAAGGTGTATCTGTCCAGATTCCTTGTAGCTGCGGCGGCCATGGTGACATTGATCCTGTTTGGCGTAGCAGTCTGCCTGGCCTGCGGCCTGGTCTTCCTGGGGACAGGGGCATTTAAGGGTTCGTTCTGGGGTGATTTTGCAGTCTATATCGGATTGCAGCTGGTGATGAACATTGCCCTTGTGGCTGTGTTTATGTTGATAGATGAGGTGATCCGGAATATGGCTGGGAGCATCTCCGGGGGGCTGGCCATTGCTATCTTTGCCACCCTGGTGGTAAATGGGCTGGATCTGCTCCTGGTGCGGCTAGGAGTTCCAGTGCAGCTGACAGATTACTGTATCCTGGATCTGAGCCTGGGATGCCCCACAGAGGGTCTTGGAGCAGGAGCGATAGGCAGCATCCTTCTGATATCCCTGCTGTGGCTGGCGGCCGCACTGGGGGTTGGAATATGGCATTTCAGACAGACGGATCTGTGAGGCCGGACATGGGGTATAGGACGAAGCCGGGGAAAGACTTTCCACACAGGTATGGTACAACCTGTGGCAGACTGGGGGCCCGGAAGGGCAGCACTTTTCCTAGGGAGGAAAGACCTGCCTGTAACAGGCAGGATCAAGAGCCGGGACTGCCAGACGGGCCGGCAGCGTGCCTGGGGCAGGACGGAGGAGGATTATGGAGTGGATATGGGGCACAGGTCTGATTGTGTTACTTGTGGGGGCGGGCATATTGTCCGCCCGCCTTTCGTGTTATAAAGAGCAGGTGGGACATATGCGCAGGGAGTTAGGGGAACTGGAGCGGGCGGGAGACACCAACCGCCTGCTGTCTTCGGCCCTTCCTGTGGGAGAGACCGGGGAGGTCATTGCAGCCATGAACCGCCTCCTGGAGGGACAGAGATGTATCAGGGAGCGCCTGGAACGGGAGAACAAAAGCTACCGGGAGAGTATCACCAGTATCTCCCATGACATCCGGACGCCCCTGACCTCTGCCAAAGGGTATGTGCAGATGCTGGGGGAGGAGGGCCTGGGGGAGGAGAAGCGGAAGGTCTACCGGGAGATTGTGGAACGGCGTCTCACAGACTTGTCGGAGATGCTGGACCAGCTGTTTTTATATGCCCGCCTGGAGGCCGGGGAGGAGGAATTCGCCTGGGAGACCCTGCATGCAGGGAACCTGTTCGCGGATACCATCTCCCTGTTCTATGAGGAGTTTGCAGGGCAGGGCCAGGCCCCCCGGGTGCAGATAGCCCCCGGGGCCGCTTATATCCGGGCAGACAGGCGGGCCTTTGTGAGGATCCTGGAGAACCTGGTGAAAAATGCCCTGGTTCATGGAACAGGTGGATATGGGTTTATACTGGCACAGGAAGGAGAAAGGGTACGGATTACGGTGGAAAATGGCACGGACAGCATCAAGGAAGAAGACCTGTCGCAGATATTTGACCGTTTTTACACAACAGACACCTCCAGGAGCCGCAGGGCCACAGGGCTTGGGCTTGCCATTGTGAAAGAGCTTACAGGGCAGATGGGGGGAGAGGTGACGGCTACACTGATCCAGGGAATTTTCCGGATAGAGGTATCTTTTCCCTGTTTGCAAAAACCTTAAAATCGTGTATACTGAATCTGGCATGTGGGGAAGCGGTGAATGCGGGAGAAGCTGCTGCCTGTGACGGTATTGTGACAGGGAATGTTTAGCCTGGGACAGGGAGGGTGACAATGAAGATTGCGGTCTGTGACGATGAGCCGGTATACCGGCAGGTTCTGACAGAGAGGATTCTGCGGGAGGGGATCGCCGGGGGATATGAGACCAGCATCACGGAATATGCGGACGGCAATGCCCTTCTTGCGGCTGTGGACAGGGACGGGGGAGCGGATGTGTATTTCCTGGACATAGAGACAGACGCAGGCCCGGATGACGGGATCCGGACAGCCAGGGAACTCCGCAGGCGTAGGGATAGGGGACTGATCGTGTATGTGACAGGTTTCATGGAATACATGCAGACGGGCTATGAAGTCAAGGCGTTCCGCTATCTGCTGAAGAACCAGATTGACCGGGATCTGGGGCAGGTGCTCTTGGATATCCGGAGGGAACTGACAGAGGAAGATTGCTTTTCCTTCCAGAGGAATAAGGAGACGGTGTGTGTGAAGCTGCGGGACATTCTCTATCTGGAGAGTGACAGACGCCTGGTACACATCAAGTGCCGCCAGGGACAGGAGAGCTTCTATGGCAGCCTGGACAAGGTGGAGGAAGAACTGGCAGAAAAAGGCTTCCTGCGCTGTCACAAGAGTTATCTGGTGAACAGGGACAGGGTGAAATCTTTTTCGGGGGAACAGGTGGTACTGGAGGAGGGAACGGTGCTGCCGGTAAGCCGCGCCTATTGCAAAAAGGTGAAGAGGGAACTTACCCTGTATTTCTCCCGCTGATCGGGACAGTGAACAGTAACACAGAGGGGACTATCATTTTATGGAAGTATTTTGCATGAACCTGGGGATCACGATGGTCTATGCAGGAGTCTGTATATGGTGTATGAGGTGGCAGGGCAGGGCCAGGAGAATCACAGGAGTGTCCTGTTTTTTTATGATAGGATGTTTTCTGGACAGACTGTGCAGCCTGGTCATGGAAGGGATCGTGCATGGGAATAGCTGGGGGCAGATGCGGTTTGCAGGGCTGGTGCTGTCCAAAAGTATGGCAGGAATCCTGCTGTTTGTAGCCTGCTGTATGGGAAGGAAGTCTGATAAGGACCAGGAAGAGACGGACGATGCCAGTGGGAATCGTTTTGAGGAGGACAGTGCTGGAACGGATCCTGCATATAGAAGAGGCACAGACAGGGACAGTGGGGAACAAAATGGCAGGGGCAGGGATTCTACAGGCAAAGGTCATATGCATAGAAGCGGCACGGACAGGGAAAAGAGAAAGGGTAAGGCCTATGGGCGTAGGCGCATGACCTATATGGAGAAACTGACAGTGTCGGGATCCGTTTTCTTCTGGTGTGTGCTGATGGCATCGGGGGCAGCTCTGGGCAGGGGGCCTGGGATCGGACAGAGTGCCAGTCCCAGGCAAGGGAAGATCCTGGCAGCGGATTTTGCCTGGACGGGACTGCTCTTTGCCGTATTGCTGGCCTTCTATCTGTCTGTCTATTGTCATGTCCGCCTGGAGCGTGACAGGCAGGCGGCCAGGAACAGACAGCAGGAGCGTAGGCAGACAGAAGCCTATCTCTATACCATCGAAAGCCATTACCAGAGAACCAGGGAGCTGTGGCATGACTTGAGGAACCATATCAGCCTGCTGGATCTGCTTCTCCAGGAGGAGAAGTACGGACAGATGCGGGATTACCTCAAGGTCTTCGGGGAGGAAGTGGACAGGATCGCATTGCCGGCAAAAAGCGGGAACTTGATTGTGGATGCGGTGCTGGCAGACAAGGTGGCCAGGGCAAAACGGGAAAAAATGGATGTGAAAGTGGAATTGTGCGACCTCACAAGATTATATTTAAGGCCGGATGAGATCTGTAGCCTGTTTGGAAACCTGCTGGACAATGCCATGGAGGCATGCAGACAGGTGGAGGGGGAGAGGAAGATCACTGTCACTTGCCGGACGCGGGGGGAGGAGACTTATCTGTCTGTGCGCAATACCATGGCAGAGGAGAAATCCGGGCAGGGAAAGCTGCTGGTGAGCCGGAAAAAGGACAGGGAGAATGTGGTGGGACATGGGCTTGGGCTGCGCAGCGTGGAACGTGTGGTGAACCGTTATGCAGGAGAACTGGTGACGGATGCCAGGGGAGGGATCTTCACGGTGGCGGTGCGTCTGCCCGGGGAAGCGCCTATATCTTGCAGGGAAAGTGACAGACAAGCCATGTCCTGTCAAAAATGACAAGGAGAGGGTCAATTATGACAGGATGTCCCCAGGCGGGGTATCCTGTGGTAATCTGGAAAAGGCTGGGACGGGTGCCGGAAGACAGGGAATGCCGGAAAAAGGGTATGTCCTGTTTTCCCGGTGCTGCCAGCCGGGAAGGAGTACAGTGAATGAAAGTAATCAGAAATTGTACCTATGCCATTCGGACAGTCTTTCACTATGCGCCCTGGAATGTGGTGCTGTACACCATCGGCTATTTTGTGCCTGCGTTTTTCACGGGGTTACAGATGCTGCTGGTACAGCAGATCGTGGATAGTGGAGTAGCCCTGGTCCAGGGGGAGGGAGAACTTCGCCCTGTGGTCTGGTGGAGCGGGCTGCTGGTGGTCATGCTGACCTTGTGGGTGTCCCTGCAGAAACTGGCACAGTATGAGACCCTGGCCATCCGAACGCGGCTGACCAGGCGCATGGCACCGGATATTGCAGACAAACTCATCGGGCTGGAATATGCCAGCTTTGAGGAGAAGGGTGTTCAGGAAGTGTTCCAGAGGATGTCCAATGAACCCCAGCAGATGGTGGCAGATTGTTTTAACAGGGCCATGATCAATATCCAGGGAACCATGTCCCTGCTCTTTAGTATGGCAGTGTTCTTCTCTATCTCCCTGTGGGTTGGGGTGGGTGTGCTGCTGATCGGGATCCCTACCACCATACTGGGGTTTTTCTCCGCGGGCAAAAGACGGCTGATTTCCAGGCAGTCGGCGGATGCCAGGCGGCGGATGGCAGACTTGAAGGGACTGCTGTCCAACAAGCATGCCATGTATGAGATGAAGCTGTTCTCTTCAGAGGAATTGTTTACCAGGAAATGGAATCAGAGCAGTGCCGAACTGGCAGATATTACCATGCGGGAGGGGCGCAGGGCCCTGGCCATGGATGTGGCCAGTAACCTGCTCCAGATCCTGTACATTATCTTCATCATCTTCACAGTGTCCTACAGCTTCTTCCAGGGGAGTGTTACGCTGGGACAGTTTACGGCCGCCATCAGCGGGGCCAATTCCATTGGAACAAAGCTGTACTACGCGGCCTGGCATCTCTCCATGATGCTGCGGTGTGCCCTGGAGATGGATTTCTATATGGAATTCCTCCAGCTGGAACCGCGCAGGGATCTGGGGGAAGTGGAGAATCTGGATCATTATGACATTGCTTTCGAGAATGTGAACTTCCGTTATCCCGGTACAGAGCATCAGATCCTGCGGAATGTGACATTCTACGTCAAGGAAGGGGAGCGGATTGCTTTTGTGGGAGAAAACGGTGCGGGAAAATCTACAATCATCAAGCTGCTCTGTGGGCTCTACGAACCTACGGCGGGCCGGGTGACAATAGGGGGGGTTCCTGTGCGTTCCCTGTCCGAGGAATTCCGGCAGAAGGTGCTATCGGTGGTATTCCAGGATTATCAGGGATACCAGATGAGCCTGCGGGAGAACATTGCCTTCGGCAGTATGGGGAAACTGGACCAGGACCAGAAACTGGCACATGCCCTGGAACTGGCTGGCGGAAGTGGGCTGCTGGCACATAGACAGGGGATTGACAGGAATCTGGGGAAACTGGTCGAAGACGGGGAGGATCTGTCCAAGGGACAGTGGCAGCGGGTGGCCATGGCCAGGGCTTTTGTGTCCGATGCCCGGTATGTGATTCTGGATGAGCCTACAGCAGCCCTGGATCCTATCGCAGAGAGTCAGATGTATGAGAATTTTGCGAAAATCTTCCAGGAGCGGGGAACTGTCATGATCTCCCACAGACTGGCTTCTGCCAGGATGGCGGACCGGATCCTGGTGCTGGACGGCGGCAGGATCGTACAGGCCGGGAACCATGAGGAACTGATGGGGAAGGACGGGCTGTACCGGCAGATGTATGTGGCGCAGAGTTCCTGGTACCAGGGAGCCGTGAATTTGGTATAGGGGGAATCCTATGGAAAAAAAGAAGAATGCTAATTATATGAAACTAGTGTGCCAGGACTGTTTCCAGGCATTCCCGGCCATGATGGTATTGCTGGTGCTGCTGGAAGTCCTGGATGTGATATTTGTGGTATTACAGCCTGCGGTGCTGGCAGGGGTGATAGAGGGGGCCACCCAGGGAGCCGGAAGATATCTGATTCCGGGAATTGTACTGTTCGGCAGCCTGTTATTGGCAGCACCCTTGATGAATTCTGTTTACCGGTGGGCAGACCTGGTGCTGGAGGTAAAGTCAGAACAGTATTTTGGCAGGAAGATGTTTACCTTTTCCAAAGGGATCCGGCTGGAGGCCCTGGAGGACACGGCAGTGCTGGACCGGTTCAAGAAGGCAGAGCGGGCCATGCAGCAGAATACCATGGTGGGGCTGTTCCGGAATGTGCTGAATGTGCTGGGGCGGGTGGTAACTTGTGTGGGAATCATGGCGGTGGTCGGTGCCTACTCCATATGGCTTCCGGCGATCGCCCTGGCTGGTGCTGTCCCCAGCCTGCTGGTACAGATTTACAGGGTGAGGATAATGGTGAAGGTAAGGCGCAGACAGAGTACAGCCAGGCGCAGGGTGCAGTATCTGTGGGAGTTATTTACCAGGAAAGAGGCAGTGAAGGAAATGCGTACCATGGGTTTTGCTGCCTACTTGAAGCAGAAATGGAGCAAAGAGAACGTAGCCCTGGTGAAGGAACTCCAGGAAGTGGAATTGAGAATGCATGGGAAGGGAATGCTCTCAGACTGTGTGGTGAACCTGTTCTATGCCTTGAACATTGCAGCGACCCTGTACTTTATGGTAAAAGGGCAGATCTCTGTGGGAGCCTTTGCGGCCTGTCTGATGGCTTTTGCAAGTTTCCAGGGCAGTCTTCGGAGCCTGGTGGATGTCATCAGTGAGACATTTGACCGCTATCAGTATACGGAGGATTACTATGATTACTTTGCCATTCCGGTGGAGCAGAACGGAAGCAGACAGTATCTGCCTTTCCGGGAACAGATCCAGGTGGAGGATGTAACATTTGCCTACAAGGGTGCAGACAGGAATGCCCTGGATGGGGTAAACTGTTCCATCCAGAAGGGAGAGCATGTGGTGATCGTGGGAGAGAACGGTTCCGGCAAGACCACCCTGTCCCGGCTGCTTACAGGTGCTTACCTGCCCAGGTCGGGACAGGTAACATATGACGGGCAGGGCACCTCCAAACTGGACAGGAAGAGCCTGTATAAGCATATCTCCGTGGTATCCCAGGATTTCGTCCACTACCAGTTCTCCCTGCGGGAGAATGTAGGGATCAGTGATATCTCCCGGATCCAGGACGGGGCAGCCATGGAGGCGCTTTTGTCCGAGGTGGCAGGGCCGGAATTCCTGAAGGATATCGGGAGCCTGGATATGCAGCTTGGACGGGAATTCGGGGGCAGGGAACTGTCCGGGGGAGAGTGGCAGAAGATCGCCATTGCCAGGGGGCTGTGGAAGGACAGCGATATCATCATCCTGGACGAACCCACCAGCGCCCTGGATCCCTTGGTGGAGTACGATATCCTGTCCCGGTTCAAGGAGATGATCCAGGACAAGACATCGGTCATTATCTCCCACCGGGTGGGCATGTGCCGCAGTGCGGACAAGATCATTGTCATGAAGGACGGCCGGGTGGCAGAGTGCGGGAAGCATGAAGAGCTGCTGGCCCTGGGCGGGGAGTATGCCCGGATCTGGGAGGAACAGGCAAAGTGGTATGCATAGGATAGACCGGGGGCAGTGCTGGGGCCTCCGGTTTTTAGTTCAGTGGGCAATGAGCTAATCGGCTGTGCTTGCACGAATGTTTTTGCATGAAAAAGCAATGGCTTGACACTGCTGCCAGCACATTGTATCATGAATGGAAAATTAGCATAATGTATAATGTTGGCAGGAAAAAGAATAGTGGGAGAAAAGAGAAGATGAAAAGACTGTCAGAAACGGAATTTAAAATCATGAAAATCCTGTGGGAGCATCCGGAACCAGTAACCTCCAGCCAGATCCTGGAGGAGACCAGGGGGGAACTGGACTGGAAGCTGGCCAGCTTGATGACAGCCTTGTCCCGCATGGCGGATAAGGGGTATGTACATTGCGACAGGAGCACCAGGACCAATTATTACAGGGCGGTGATCAGCCGGGAGGATTACAGGATCCAGGAGAGCGATTCCTTCCTGGCGAAGCTCTATGACAGGTCAGCCACCAAATTCATTGCCAGCCTGTGCAGGCGGGAGAGGATGTCCGGGGAGGAGATCCGAAAGCTTCGGACCTACCTGGATTCACTTGGACAGAAGAACGGGGAGGACTGTCCTGGACAGGGAGAGGAAGTGCTTTAGAGTATCGATCTGCACAGGTGGAATTTTTTTGTCTGCATTTTGTCCCGATCTCTATTTTCTCCTACTATATAGGTATAGGGTATGGATCTGGCAGATGCCCAGAAGCAGCCGGATGCCAGAACAGCATGGACGGGAGGATCAGTCAAATGTTTCACAAGGGAGCAGAAAACGGGGAAAGACAGAGGGAGAAAGGAGAAAATAAGAAGAGAAAAATGGAAAAAAGGAGGCTTAGGGGAGTGGGAAGGAGCACGGCCATGCTGCTTGCCTGTGCGCTTCTGGCGGGCTGTGGACAGGGGGAAGGGAACCCCGCGGGAGACTTGCAGGAGTTGGATCCCGCAATCCTGGAGGCATCCCGGGAAACCGGGGGACCGGACGGCCAGGAGGGGCCGGGGACTGGACATAACGGAGGAACCCAGACAGGAGCGACGCCAGCAGGAAATGGTGGAACAGGGAATACAGGGGATGTGGCAGGTGGGGACTCCCAGGGCTATCCCAAGGGGGATCGGATAGAAGAACAGTCCTTTGAGGTGGATCTGAGACCCCTGGGAAAAGTGACATTTGCCTCCTATGAGCCAGATCCGTCAGGGAATCCCCTGGCAGATGTGGTATTCCAGATGGAACGGGAGGGACAGGTGCTCCTGCAGCTTCCAGGAACCGAAGAGGGAAATGTGGCAATGGAACTGTTCCATCAGGTGGAGGCAGTCTCTTTCCTGGATTACAACAATGACGGCTATGATGATATCATTGTAATTCTCAGCTACTATTTTGGCGCAGGCCCCCAGGCAGCCACTTCCCATTCCAGGGTCCGCTATTATAAAGGATCCGCAGAAGGCAGTTTTGTCTATGAGAAAGAGGCATCGGAAGCTGCCTCCGGTGCCCTGGCAGAGATTACGGTGGAGACGGCCAAGGGATTTATCGGGGTGAAGACTGAGGACACACCCGCAGAGTGGACCGGAACCAGGGATCTACAGACAGCGGTGGGCAGCCTGGAACCCTGGCAGCAGGCATATCTGGACTATCTGGACGGGGAGTCCCGGGTGGAGTCCCAGAAGGGTTACACGTTGATCTGCCTAAGCGACACGGAGATTCCCCAGCTTGTGGAGGTAGGTGACAGTGAGGCCAACGGCTGCCGCATTGTGGCCTATGGGGAGGGCCGGGTTCATGTGACCCAGCTTGACAGATTACATTTTCACTATATCCCGGATTCCAATCTATTGTGCAATTCTGACGGACTGATGGATTATTATTACGACAATGTGTACAGGCTGGAAAATGGGGAATTGAAGACGGTTGCATCGGGGCATTATGGGAAGCTGGACGATGGCCCCATGGAATTTGACCAGAACGGGGAACCTGTCTACCAGTATGAGTGGAACGGAACCAGAGTGGATAAGGAAGCTTATGCCCAGGCCCTGGCCCAGGTATATGATACCACCCAGGCGGTGGATTATGACTACGGCAGCCTGTATACCGTGGATGAGGTGAAGCGAGTCATCAGGGACTACAGGAAAGAACCAGGAGCATAGAGAGGTACGGCTCGTGGACTGAGACAAAAGGTAAGAATGGGGTATGTCTATGGAAGATTCGGGGATTGTGGCGCTGTATTTTGAACGGTCAGAACGGGCACTTTTGGAGACAGAACGGAAATACGGCGCATTCCTGCACCAGGTGGCGTACAATATCCTGCACAACCTCTGTGACACGGAAGAAATCATCAACGACACATACATGGGTGCCTGGAAAGCCATGCCGCCTACCAGGCCGGATAACCTAAAACACTTTCTCTCCCGCATTACGCGGAATCTGTCCTTCGACAGGCTGGATTACCTGCATGCGGGGAAGCGGCAGGCGCTGTTTGTGGAACTGGATGACTGCATCCCGGATGGGAGGAGCGATATGGAGGATATGTGGGAAGCCAGGGAGATCGGCAGGGTGCTGAACAAATTCCTGGGAACACTGGATGCCAGGGATTGTGCCGTGTTCCTGGCCAGGTACTACTATGCCTATTCCATCAAAGAGGTAGCGGACCAGTATGCCCTTCCTGTGCGCCGGGTGAAGTACCTGTTGTCCAAGACCAGGAAGAAGCTGCAGGATTTCCTGGCCAGTGAGGGGGTGGTGCTGTGAGGAATAGGGAAGGGTGGGACGATTCCGGGAAGGATCTAAGGACAGCCAGGCTGAATGAAGCCTTCCAGTATATAGATGACAGGTTCCTGGATCTGGTGGAGCAGGAGAGGCGGTCTGGGCACAAACCGGGGAATCGCCAGGGGAAGAGGACTTCCGGGACAGGGAAAGAACCCGGCTCCAGGAGACACACCTGGGCTGTGCTGGGAGCAGCGGCGGCCTGTTTCCTGGTACTGCTGGTACTCCCAGCGGGGGTAATCGCCAAAGACTGGCTGGGACTGCGCAGCCTCCTGCTGCCAGGAATGAGTGGGGGGCAGGAAAGAGGGGAGGAGATACTGGCCGGATACCTGGAGAGTCCGGGGGTGCAGGCGGCTGCCCAGTGGAATGCGCTCTTACAGGAACAGGATGCATCTTGCAGCAACGGGAAGGAAGAGGTAGGGACGAAGAATGCAGGGACGGGTAATCCAGGAGCGGGAGACCCTGGGGATAGTACAGAGAGTTTCTGGCCCAGTGCCTGGACAGTATACGGGGTATCTGACCGGGAACTGGGAGAAAAGCTGAATGACATAGCGGTCCGGTATGGTCTGCTGCTCCATGAGGGAAAAAGCGTGATTACCCTGGAGGAACTGGAACAGATAATAGGGGGAAGATTCCTGGGGGGAATCCAGCCAGGGAAGGGTACAGAGGAATGCATTCTGTATGAGGATGGCTCTTTTGCCTTTACCGGGGAGACTGCCCTGAAGGGATACGGTACAGTGGAATTCTGGTTCTGCCGGGCTGGCAAGCGTTTCCTCCAGGAGAACCTGCCCCTGGCAGGCAGTGACGGGAACTATGCCTGTAAGCTGTATGAAAATGCAGGTGGGGAACCTGTGCTGCTTGTGTGGAATGACCAGTCGGCCCTGGTTCTGGCAGAGTATACAACCTGGTATGTGGCCGTGGAAATGGAGCCTGTCCCAGGGCATTCCCCGGAGGCGGGCCTGCGGGAACTGGCAGACAGAATGGATTTCACCAACATAAAGTATGGAGCGATTCCCGGAGTCCAGGGATATGTGGAACTGCCAGGGGAGGTGGAGATCGGGGTCTCCGGTTATGGGGACAGTCCGGAGGCGAAGGCCCTGGCTGAGTGGCAGGAGTTTCTGGACGGATACGATGTAGACGGCAGGGTGCTGGAGCAGGCACCATGCATTTTCTATGCGGAAGGACGCAACGACTGGTATCAGTACAATGTCTATTCCTATGAAATGGGGGAAAAGCTGGATGAGATTGCCCGGAAGTATGGGCTGAAGCTGCATACGGATATGGGAATCATGGAACCGGAAGAGATGGAGCGGCAGGTCGGGGGAAGCTTCCTGTCAGAAGACTGTATATCTTATTGGGGCTATATGTATGAAGACGGGAGCTTTCACATGGATGGGGCAGCCATGGTGGTGCCAGGCCAGCTCACGGATTTCCAACTGAGGCGTGCCGTGAAGGGAACCCTGGATGAGGTCGCCTTGAATGTGGGGCGGCTGGAGGATTACCAGGAGTGGCAGTATCTGACAGAAGGGGGGGAGTGGGTGCTGCTGGTTCTGGGGCCGTATAAAGCCATGGTTTTCGGGAATTTTGAGGAGTGTTTTGTCTCCGTGAATGTGCTGTCGGGAACTGTGGACGGGATCACCCAGGAGAACCTGCAGGAACTGGCAGAGAAGATCCGGTTTAGGGTGTTGCGGAAGATCCAGGTGCCGGATCTGGGCCAGGAACCATGAACAGGAAAAGTTTTGTCTGGAAAGTGAACGCCTCTCTTTCAGCGCACATGGGGGGATACGAATGGAAAAAGGAAGGGGAGATTTCCCGCTGGATTGGGAAAGGACAGGAAAGAAGGAAGAGGTCAGTGGGAGCAGCGGGAAAGTTTTTAAGGTGGAAGGACTGCTCCTGGATGATTTGCACAGGATGGTGATGGTGAACCAGGGGGAAGTGCGGCTTACCCCCATAGAATATGAGATCCTGCGGCTCTTGATCATGGAGCGGGGTAAGGTATTCTCCAGCGATGAGATCTATAGGAAGGTGTGGAATCTGCGCCCGGTGCGGGTGGATAACACCATAGCAGTGCATGTCCGGCATATACGGGAGAAGATCGAGGCAGATCCTGCCAGGCCACAGTACTTGAAGGCAGTGTGGGGCAGGGGATATATGGTGGGGTAGACACGGCTTCATGTCTCGTGGTCGGCCAGGAAGGGATCCCCGATGTCCAGGCGGACAGGGGGGCTCTGGGGTATAGGGGAAGGGGTAGCCTGGCTGGGGCCGGGTTTGAAAGGATCCAGAGTAGATTCTGTGACAGGTACAGGTGGCAGGGGCATCTGGACAGTCTGGCCCGGAGCAGGGCATATTGGGGCAGGAGGACAGCCGTGGGGACAGTCCTCCTGCCCCAATTGTCTACAGAATTGCAGGTTGGCCCGGATCAGATTGTACTGTAGCAGGAACTTCAAGGCCTGGGAGAGACCTGCGGGGGTGTCGCAGTCCACTTCGCATATGTCCTTGAGGGAATGGGAGAGATTCAGGATATCAATGGAGGAGATTGCCATGGCTGCCACACTTCTCATGTCTTTCCTGTTACTTTATGCAGATGGGCTTGTCTGGGTACCGCTGATTGCCTGGTTATGCCAATGGTGTAGTGCTTTTTGGGAGGGCGGGTGTTTGGGGCACGGTGTGAAATGGGGATAGTTTTTTGGTAGCCAGAATGCTATAATTGTCCTATCAACCAGAAAGAAGGGAAGAAGCATGTGGTTTGTGTTTGCGTTGCTGTCCGCGGTTTTTGCCGCCCTTACCTCTATATTTGCCAAGATCGGCATTGACGGGGTGAATTCCAACCTGGCTACAGCCATCCGCACTACCGTGGTCCTGGCCATGGCCTGGGGGATGGTGTTTCTGACAAAAACCCAGGGTGGGATCATTGCCATCAGCAGGAAGAGCTGGATCTTCCTTATTATCTCCGGGCTGGCTACAGGGGCTTCCTGGCTGTGCTATTACAGGGCTATCCAGATGGGGGAGGTGTCAAAGGTAGTGCCCATTGACAAGCTGAGTGTGGTGATCACCCTGGCGCTGGCCTTTTTGTTCCTCCATGAGCAATTTACCGTAAAATCCCTGGTGGGGTGTGTGCTAATCGGGGCAGGGACGCTGGTGATGGTGCTTTGATTTCATCCATTGTTTGTGCCGATTGCATCGGCATAACAGAATGTGTGAAGGAAAGGAAGATTTTCTAAGGAATAAAAAGGGAAAACGATACGATGGAGAAATGGTATGTGGCGGCCAAGAAGGCCGATTTTGACAAATGGGCGGCAGACTTCCGGATCAGCCCTGTGGTAGCCAGGATCCTGCGGAACCGGGATCTGACGGAGGAAGGACAGGTGCGGGCTTTCCTGTATGGTACCCTTGCGGACTGCCATTCCCCCTGGCTGCTGAAAGATATGGACAAGGCGGTGGGATATCTTCTGGAAGCAGTGGAGGCAGGAACCTATATCCGGGTGATCGGGGATTATGATGTGGACGGGATCTGTTCTGCCTACATCCTTACGAGAGGCCTACAGTTTCTGGGAGCAAAGGTGGATACGGCGATTCCTCACCGCATCCACGACGGCTATGGACTCAATGACCACTTGATACAGGAGGCGAAGGAGGACGGGGTGGGCATGATCCTCACCTGTGACAACGGGATCGCCGCCGCTTCCCAGATCTCCCTGGCGCATTCCCTGGGGATCCAGGTGATTGTGACGGATCATCACGAAGTGCCGTTTTCCATGGAGGAGACGGGGAAAACCCAGGAGAATGGGGCGGCGGATGGCGGGAGGGGGTCGGATGACGGGAAAGCACCAGATGGCGGGGCAGGGAGGATCCGCCGGGAACTGCTGCCCCCGGCCCTGGCGGTGATTGATCCCAAGCAGGCGGCCTGTAGCTATCCCTTTCCAGGGATCTGCGGCGGTACAGTGGCCTATAAACTGGTGCAGGCCCTGGCGGAGAAGACAGGAAATGACAGTCTGTGGGAGTCCATGTCAGAACTGCTGGAATTTGCGGCCCTGGCAACGGTGTGCGATGTGATGGAGCTGAAGGATGAGAACCGGATCCTGGTGAAGGAAGGACTGGGCCGCATGCGTCAGACCGCAAATCTGGGACTCCGCGCCTTGATGGAGGTCAATGGGATCCAGCCGGGACGTCTGGATGCCTATCATCTGGGATTTGTGCTGGGTCCCTGCCTCAATGCCACAGGACGGCTGGACACTGCCAGACGTGCCCTGGAACTGTTACAGAGTACTTCCCTGGCAGAGGCCATGGAGGCAGCCAGGGAGTTGAAAGACCTCAATGACAGCCGCAAACACCTGACCACCCAGGGGGTGGAAGCGGCCCAGGCTTACCTGCAGCAGCACCGGATGACAGGGGACAAGGTCATGCTGGTCTTCCTGCCGGATGTCCATGAGAGCCTGGCAGGGATCATTGCAGGGCGGATCCGGGAGAAGTATAACCATCCGGTTTTTGTACTGACCAGGGCAGAGGAAGGTGTGAAAGGTTCTGGCCGTTCTATTGAAGGATACCATATGTACGAGGCTATGACCCAGGTGGGACAGTACTTTACCAAGTTCGGGGGACATGCCATGGCAGCAGGGCTGTCCATGCGGGAAGAGGATATAGAAGCCCTGCGCAGGGAACTGAATGCCAGGTGTACCTTGGCAGAGGAAGATTTTGTGCCAAGAGTACATATTGATGTACCCATGCCCATAGATTATGGGGATGAGAAGCTGGCGGAGGAGCTGGAATTGCTCCAGCCCTTTGGCGTAGGGAACCCTAAACCTTTGTTTGCACAGAAAGACCTGGTTTTCCTGGCAGGCAGCAGGATGGGGGCAAACAAGAATTTTGCCAGGTTCCGGGTGCAGACGCCGGCAGGTAATATCCGGCAACTGGTATATTTCGGGGATCTGGATGCCTTTGGCGCTTTCCTGGAGGAGAAGCATGGACCGGGAAGTGAGGAGGCCCTGTACAATGGAAAGGCGCATTTTCCGGTATCTGTGGTATATCAGATGGGAAAGAATACCTACCGGGGCGTGACGGAAGTGCAGTATGTGATGCAGCACTATTGCTGAGCAGGGCTGTGGGAAGGAACCGTCTTTATGCCACTTTCATACATAGTTTATGTTTTTCTTAGAAAACGGACACAGAATGAACACAATTCTTCTGTAAGATAAGCCTTAGATAGTTGATGTAGAAATCACTATCTCCCCCCTCATAAGAAGCAGAATCCCCCTGGTGAAAGCCAGGGGGATTCTGCTTCTTATGAGTTGCCGGCATGTGGGACAAGCCTTGTGGAGTACCGGGGGTTGTCCCTGACTGCAATTGGAAGGGCTTATCACCTGGCCGGCATCTGAAAATCTACCAGTGCTTTGTTCAAGTAATCGTTAAAAGGTTTCATGATGCGAAAAAGCGCGGTTGCTTTTGTGAGAAAGGCCTCAGCATCCTGTAGCTCTTCATCTGCGATGGGATATTCCAGATACCAGCTTTTATACTTCAAATATTCTGCCTGCGGATGGCTCTTGTCATATCCGGCTGGGACATTTTTCAGTGCCGCTCCATGTACGGAGAAATATTTCTGGAATTCCGGGTCTTTGATAATGGCTTCTAATTCTTTTCCGTTTGGTACGATGTAGTCCCGTACCATGGTGGTTGCCTCCTTGAACATATCTGCAAACAGACCACCACCTAAAAAGGACTGGTAAGTGCCAGGTCTCTCTGGGTAAGGTTGTGCTGTTTTCTTCGCTCCTTCAGATTCACATGGATACCTCCCTTTGTACTTTGCCAGAAGATAAAAAGCTGACTTTAGTATACGCCTTTTCGCGTATGCCGGTTAGGGGGATTTTGAATTGTGAGATTATATGGAATAGAGTATGTTATTGTTCACTTGTGCCACCGCAAGGTGTTGTCACGCGCTTCCGGCGTGACAAACCCGAGACTGCCGTGCAGTGCATCTGTTGCTGTGAACGGAGTGAACAGTAACCAGGGTATCATTTGGATGATATGGTCAGAAAGGATGAACCAGACAAACTGGTGCAAGCATGGACAGGACTTTTAGGGCATGATACACTATAATCAGTATAACAGGCAGGAGGAAACAAAGTGATGATCCAACTGATACAGCAGGCAATACACTATATGGAAGAGCACATATGCGAAGACCTCCGTTTTACTGACGTGGCAAAACATGTACACATGTCAAGTTATCAGTTTCACCGGACCTTCCGTTTTCTTGCAGGAATGACAGCCAATGAATACATCCGGAAGAGGCGCCTGTCATTGGCGGCCAGGGAACTGCAGACTACAAAATGTTCGGTGATAGATGTGGCATATAAGTACGGCTATGAATCGCCGGAAAGCTTCTCGAAGGCTTTTTTACGGTTTCACGGTGTAACGCCTAAGCAGGCAAAGCAAAAAGGCACAAAACTACACTTGTTTAATCCGCTTGTCATAAAAATCATACTGGAAGGTGGTAGCGTTATGGATTATAGAATTGAGCATAGGCAGAAGCAGCAGTTCCTTGCACTGGTAAGGGATTTCCCCAACGAAATAACCAATGATGACCAGGATCACAGTATCCCCGACTTCTGGTCAGAATGTTCCGGGAAGAACCTGATTGGCCCCATGCAGCAGCTCAGGGTGGAAGGGAAAAGGGATCTATATGGCCTGTGCGCCCCCGTCAGAGACAGTGAGACCCATTTCCGCTATGGGATCGGTATCCTGGTTGACGGGGACACGGATGTCACCAGACTGGAGTATTTTACGGAAAACGGCTATACGATCTGGGAGACGGATCCTGCAGATTATGCCGTGTTCCAGTGCTTTGGACCTAACGGCGATTGCCTGGGAGAGACCTGGAGTAAGTTTTTCAAGGAGTTCGTGCCCCAGACAGGCTATGAGCAGACGGACGATGCGGACTATGAGATTTACTTCGAAAAAGGAGAGAAGGGACTGTTCTGTGAACTGTGGGTTCCTGTAAGACAGATAGCAGAAAACCAAGCAGGAAAGGCAACGGTCTAGGTCTTGACAACTCCTGGCGGGAATGGTATCATGGGTACCAGGTCAACATAAGGAAAAGCGATGACGGAAACGAGTAGCATAGGAAGAGCAGACAGAGAGGGCATCATCTGGTGGAAGATGCCTATGTGGATCTTATGTGAAAACCATTCCCAAGCTGTAATACAGAAAGTAGAGTAAGTATTACCGTATACCTGCGTTAAAGGTTAGGGTTTGATAGAATCCGAAGTGAAAAATTGAGGTGGAACCGTGCGATATGCACCCTTAAAGATACAGTGAACGTGTCTTTAAGGGTGTTTTCTTATGTGGACTTAAAATCAAATGGAAGAGAGGAAATAAAATGAAGATCATGATGAAAGACGGTTCCATCAGGGAGGCTGGCTTTGAGGAGGAACTGGGGAGAAATGCATTCAGACACACCACGGCACATATCCTGGCCCAGGCAGTAAAGAGGCTATATCCGGATACCAGATGTGCAATAGGGCCGTCTGTTGCGGAAGGGTTTTACTATGATTTTGACTTTCGCTTCCGCTTTACGGAAGATCATTTCGCGGAAATTGAAGCAGAAATGAGAAAAATCGTAAAGGAAAACCTACAGCTGAAGCATTTTCATGCAGGCCGGCAGGAAGCCATGCAGGCCATGGAGGAGAGAAACGAGACCTACAAGATGGAGATACTGAAGGCGCTGCCGGAAGGGGAAGAAATCAGCTTTTTCAAGCAGGGGGAATATGTGGAGATGTGCGCCGGACCCCATGTGGCATATACAAGTGCCATCAAGGCATTCAAGCTGTTGTCCGTTGCAGGGGCCTATTGGCAGGGGGACGAGAAGAACCGGATGCTCACCAGGATATATGGGACGTCTTTTCCCAGTGGGAAGATGCTGGAGGAATATTTAGACCGGCTGGAAGAAGCAAAGAGAAGGGACCACAGAAAATTGGGAAGGGAACTGGGGCTGTTTGCATTGTCCGAGGAAGGGCCGGGTTTTCCATTTTCCTGCCGAAAGGAATGATATTGAAGAACCTGCTGGTTGACTATTGGCGGAAGATCCACGCCAGGGAGGGGTATGTGGAGATCTCCACGCCGGTCATATTGAACCGCCAGCTCTGGGAAACCTCCGGACACTGGGAGCATTATAAGGATAAAATGTTCACAACCATGATTGACGGGGCAGATTATGCCATAAAGCCTATGAGTTGCCCGGGCGGTATGCTGGTATATAAAATGGAACCCCGCTCTTACCGTGATTTCCCCATGCGGGTCAGCGAACTGGGACTGATACACAGAAATGAGAAATCAGGCACACTGCACGGCCTTATGCGCGTCCGCTGCTGTACACAGGATGATGCCCACATTTTCATGACCCAGGAGCAGGTACAGGACGAGATAAAGGGGGTGGCCCGCCTGATAGATGAGGTGTATACCCATTTTGGATTCCGCTATCATGTGGAGTTGTCCACGAGACCGGAGCATTCCATCGGAAGTGACGCGGATTGGGAGATGGCAACAGACGGCTTGAAAAGTGCACTGGAGGATCTGCATCTTCCCTATGTGGTAAATGAGGGGGACGGGGCATTCTACGGGCCGAAGATTGATTTCCATCTGGAAGATTCTATCGGGAGGACATGGCAGTGCGGGACAATCCAGCTGGATTTCCAGTTGCCGCAGCGCTTTGGGGCGGAATACACCGGGGAAGATGGCAAGAAGCACAGACCCATTATGATACACAGGGTGGTATTCGGTTCCCTGGAGAGGTTCCTGGGTATCCTGATAGAACATTTTGCAGGGAAATTCCCCCTATGGCTTTCCCCGGTACAGGTAAAGATATTACCTATCTCGGATAAATACATGGGGTATGCAAAAGAGACGGAGCGGATCCTGCAAAAAGCGGGGCTGCGCTGCGAAGTGGATGGAAGGGCTGAGAAAATCGGCTACAAGATAAGATCTGCACGGCTGGAAAGAGTGCCCTATATGCTTGTCATCGGCCAGAAGGAGATGGAGACGGGCAGTGTATCCGTCCGCAGGAGGCAGGAAGGTGACCTGGGAAATATGCCGGTAGGGGATTTGCTGGAAATGCTCCGCAAGGAGGGGATCCAGGAAGGCAAAATTGCATAGGAATGTGTCCTGTGGACATATTGCAATGGTGGCCTTCGCGGCAGGGGGGGACAGGATATGGGCAGCTTACAGCAGCTGGTATGTTCCCTTTCCCAGCCTTTTAACGACTCCATCCGCCTCGCATTGGTTCAGTATTCTCTGAAGCTGCCTTGGACTGCAATGGAGATGAAAAGCTGCCTGCTCGATTCCTTTTAACGTCCCATGCCTACATTTATATTCCATGCAGGACAGGACACGTTCCATAAGGGAAGCGGGAGCAGCTTCAATGGTAGTGATTGCCCCGATTTTAGCTGCAAGGCTTTTGCAGATCAGTTCCAGGAACTTGCTGCTGGAGAGCAGTCTGTCCCTGTGCTTTTCAATTGCAAAGGAAATGCAGATGAGGCTTTCTACGGCTTGTGCATAAATATTGTTGCTCTTGGGATAAAAGATATCCATGTCCCCGAGAAAGTAGTCTGCTGTTCCATTTGACAGGGAATAGTGTGTCCCGTCATCACGGACAAAATAGATGTTGAGGGAACCCTGTTCCACAATCTGGAATAAGCGTTCCTTCTGAAAAGGCGAACTTACAAATTCGCCTTTTTCATATTTTATCAGATAATATTCCAGGTCCAGAGATGCAAGCACACTATGGTATTTGCTTCTGGCAATACAAGCATCCACTTCTGCCTTTGTATAGATTCGCTCCACAGTATCTCCCTTCAACAGGACATTTGTCCTGTTTTTCAAATTTATCTTACAGTATTATAATGAAAAAAGCAAATGAGGAATCGTAAACATGACATCCGTTTATGAAAAAAAGATTTCCAAGGCAATTATGCGGGTGGGACTGCCAGCCATGCTGGGGCAGCTCACCACATTGATCTATAATATTGCCGATACATTTTTTGTCTCATTGACAAAGGAGCCTGCAATGATTGCGGCAGTGACATTATGTGCGCCTATATTGCTGATTAATATGTCTATTGCCTGTATTTTTGGGATGGGAGGAAGCAGTGTTATAGCCAGGTTACTGGGAGAGGGGAAGAAGGAAGAATCTGGCGGGGTAATGCAGTTCTGCATCTGTGCAATGGCTCTTGCAGGCATTCTTACCCTTATGCTGGGACTGGTATTTTTAAGGCCTTTGGCGGGGATATCCGGGGCAGATGCAGACAATATGGGTTATACCTGTGATTATCTGAAATGGATTTTTGCAGGTGCGCCTTTTATAATGCTGGCCAATGGTTTTGTCCATCTGTTCCGCTCAGTTGGCCTGGTGAAGGAAGGCACCATTGGGCTGGTGCTTGGGAATGTAATCAACATGGTGCTGGATTATGTTTTTATCGCGGTTCTGGGATGGGGAACAGCAGGAGCAGCTCTTGCAACATCCTTAGGATTCGTATGTGCTTCAGTATACTATATGGCCTGCATGATCCGGGAAGCACGGAAAGGGAGTCCATTAGTGCCACTGACACCAAAACGCCTTTTACCGAATGCGGTAATGGTACGCAGTGTGGTAAGCATCGGTATTCCAGGTGCCCTTATCACTGTACTTATGAGTGTTTCCAACATTGTGCTTAACAACTATATCGGCATTTACGGGTCTGATGCAGTGGCTTCGTATGGCATTGCATACAAACTGGACATGATTCCCATTCTGTTGTCAGTAGGGTTATCCCAGGGCGTTGCTCCCCTGGTAGGTTATTATTGCATTGGGAAAAGCATTAAAATCACTGACTATTACAGTGCTAAGAAATGCAGCATTGTTTATTCCGGGAGTCATGATACTGAATTCCTTCTGGAAGCTACAGGGTGTCATTGCAGCCCAGCCTGTTGTGGAGGCAATCCTGGCAGTGATCTGCATCATGATGTATGGTACGGATCACTGTACAGGAAGGAGAGCACAGGAGGACAGCCCACAGGCATCCACAGAAAATATTTCCTTCTCCGGAGAATAGCGATTGTGTCGGGTTTAATTCGATGATATAATGAGGCTGCGGGAACTACAGGTATTATGTGACCAGCCTGGATATCATCAGATTCTTTCCAGTTAGCAATGAGCCGGGCGGACGGGGTTGGCTTTGTGCCGCTGCCTGTGGCGGGGGCATTGGCATACGGGCAGAGTGACAAAAGGAGGCAGGAGGCAGCAGTGAAGATGGACACATACGGCGCGGTTCTATCTAAAAAGGCCATTCACATTTTAAGGCAACATGCACATGATGATATGTCGATATCTTCCGTCCGATCCTTTTTATATGATATGTTAGACCCCACACCAGATCGCGGAGATATGATCTACCGCTATGAGCATTCGGTCAGGGTAGCAGAAAATGCCGCTGTCATTGCAGAAGCAGAAGGCCTTCCAAAAGAGGATCTGATCATAGCCTGCCTATTACATGATGTAGGATATAGGGAATGCCGGGAGGATTTTAGGAGGCATCCGTTTTACAGTGCAGATATTTCAAGGCTCTATCTGGAAGAGATAGGATATCCTCCAGAGCCATTGCAGGAAATGATAAGGGCAATAGCCCTGCACAACTTGACAGATAACCTTCCAGGGGATATGACGGCATTCCAGATATCGGTAAGGGATTGCGATGACATAGATCGGTTTGACATGATAAGAACTGCCATGCTGTTAGGAGACTGCGTATATGAGAAGACGAATCAAGAAATCATAGCATCTTGCAACCAGGCGATTGATGGGGCAAAGCGGATTATGTCTTTACAAAGAGGAACCCGGACAGCACAGAATATGATAAATAAAAACTGCCAGAAGAGAATCGTTCTTCTGCAGGATATTCTGGCACAGGCAAAGAAAGGCACGATTTTGCGAATGGGCATGGACTGAACTTTTGAATGTAAAAAATAAGACAGCAGGAACAGTGACTGCGTTAAAGATTACCTAATGGAATAATGAGCGGAAGTAAAGGGAATTGGCCGCATAAAAATAGTGACAAAATAAAGTGAAGCGAGGAAAGTATGGCAATCAAGAAAATTCGACTAGAAAATTTTACTGTATTTGACGAACTTGAAATGGATTTTGAAGCAGGAGTGAATGTTTTTGTAGGTGAAAATGGTATGGGAAAAACGCATATTATGAAGCTGCTTTACAGTGCCTGTCAGGCATCAAAGCATGATGTCTCTTTTTCCCAGAAGCTTGTTCGGGTGTTTCAGCCGGATCATTCGGGAATACAACGGTTGGTTAAGAGAAAAAATTCCGGTGGAACGGCAAGTGTTCAGGTGATTTCTGATACTTCATATATTTCCCTGTCTTTTACAACCAAGACAAAAAAATGGGAGGCAATTGTCAAAAATGAAGAGTCATGGGAAAAGCAAAACAAGGAGATAGAGAGCGTATTTATTCCGGCCAAAGAAATTCTGTCCAATGCATATAATTTGAGGGAGGCCGCTGCCAGGGGGAATGTGGAATTTGATGATACTTATCTGGACATCATTGCATCTGCCAGGGTAGACATTTCTGCCGGGAAGGATACGGAATATCGAAAAAAATATTTAGATAAACTACAGAAGATTAATGAGGGGAAAGTTCGAGTGGATGAAGACAGGTTCTATTTAAAGCCTGGGAACCAGGCGAAAATCGAATTTAATCTTGTTGCAGAAGGGATCCGTAAAATAGCATTGCTCTGGCAACTTATTAAAAATGGTACATTGGAGAAAGGTTCCATACTGTTTTGGGACGAGCCGGAGGCTAATATCAATCCCATCCACATACCTGTCATAGCGGAAATGCTACTGATGCTTCAGAAGGACGGCGTACAAGTGTTTGTCTCTACCCATGACTACTTTTTGTCAAAATATATTGAGGTTAAAAAGAAATCGGACAATGTTGTGGCATTTTACTCTTTTTATAAAGAAAGGGAAAAGGTGTTGGTTGAGAAGTCCGAAAAATTTTCGCATCTATCAAACAATGCGATTTTATCTACTTTTCGTCAATTATATAGAGATGAGGTCGAGGTGGTACTAAAGTGATTACAATAAATGAGTCAGATATGGAGTTTGGAACATTCCAAAAAGAAAAGGTATTTAGGATGGAAGATTCCAGACTACAGCATTCTTTTGGGGAAGGTGTCAAAACGGTAGAGTTTGTTCTATTGAAGGATAGGGATAAGCTTCTTTTTGTGGAAGCAAAAAAATCGTGTCCGAATCGTGATAACCGGTATGAAAATAAGGGAAAAACTGAAAAATTTGAGGAATATTTTTCGGACATTTCAGATAAATTTGTGGACTCACTACAAATGATGCTAAATATTTTCCTTGACAGGCGAACTGTAAATCTGGATGAAGTAGGTTCTCATATTACCGATGAAAAAATTTATTCCATATTAAAATTCCGGTTTGTCCTTGTAGTGAAAAATGCGGTGGATATAGCGTGGTTAGCGGGTCCTAAAGAGGAATTAGAGGCGCGTCTGCTACGGTGGAAAAAGCTTTGGAATATAGAAGTGATAGTATTGAACGAAGAACTTGCTGTTAGGTATGGGATTGTATTGAAGAAGTAAAACCAGGCTTCCAGACAGGATCTGGAAGGGGGATGTGACCGCTGCGTATCTGGCTGGAACGGGGAAGGGCGGCCAGAATTAGAAACTGGATCTGGCCGCCGCGGAACGAAACAGGCGTGCTGGTTATGAGTATAACTGGCATGATCTTGTATTTGGAAGCGGCGATTCCTGTGCCATTGGCAGACACCACTACAGGATAGGATCCTGCTCCGGACCAGCGGGGTAGCTTCATGATATGCCCTCCCCTATTCTATCGGCATGTATTTGTCCAGGTATTCTTCAATGGACTCCATCCACTGTCTGGAGCAGGCATTGTCATTCTGAAGGCCGTGGCCGGAGTGGGGGAACTCAATATACTGGAAATCCACATGGTTTTCCTCCAATGCTGCCTTTAGCCGGAGGGATGCCTTGAAGGGCTGGATACGGTCATGGGTACCGTAGGCCACAACGGTAGGTGGGGCATCCGGTGTCACCCAGGAAGCGGCAGATATAGGCTTCATCCGTTCCACTTTGGAACACAGCCAGGAGAGCATCTCCCTGTCACCCACTTTATCACCGCTTGTAAAGCCACCGGCATGTAGATAGACAGCAAGGCCGTAACTTTCCCTGCTGTTGTCAGCAGGCAGGTACAGATCAAATTTGTTGGCTTCGCCTTCCCCATAGGGCAGGTCAGTTTTTAGCGTTCCAAGTGTATCGTTCCATGGAACAGAGTAGTCCTTTGTCCATCCGGATCTGGACACGCCTGCCGCCTATGCCTCTGCCTATGTGGCATTTTTCCTGTATGGCTGGATCGAGGCCTGGTTCCGGCGGGGCATGAAAGATACGGCAGAAGAGCTGATGGCCTATCTGCCCCGATAACAAAGGGAGGACCAGACAAATGCAATATTGGAAAGCCCATTACAAGGACGCATACCATGACACAGAAATAGACATCTTGAATACAGAAGCAGACTACAGCACCGATCCCCTTTCGTTTACATTGGACGGGATCGTGTTCCAGGGAACAAGTCCTGCGGACTTTCATCTTGCGGATGCAGCACAATGCGAGGAAGCATGTAGAAAATTCTCCCTGTTAAAATGGGGCGGGTATCATACAAAATACCAGATCACCTCGCCATATACCTATGACCTGCAGAGATATGCGCTGGAGGTAGAGATACCGGTCAGCGTGTTCCGGAAAAGCGACCAGTGTATTGTTGCGGGGAGGATACGCCTGGCTTTCCAGTATAGGGAGCCGGATATGTCAAAATCCCGTACTGTAGCCCTGTGCGATGATGAAAAGGTGTACCGTGATGATGTGGTAGTGTCAGAGTTTTCGCTTTTCATAGAGGGAATCTGCTATAGAAGCGGTAAACGGACTTTGTGGTTCGAGGAAGCCTTGAAGGATATCTCCAGGCAGATGCAGGACAGATATTACCTAAAAAGTTGTTTTACCTGCCAGTATGCTGACTACTCTCCCTATGGCAGCGATGATTATGGACTGATGCTCTGTTACGTTCGCCATAAAGAAGACTGCTTGAAGGTGAACAGCAAAGACGATTACTTTGCTTTCCTGGAGGAGAAAGATTTTGACGGGCGGCAGGAAACGTACCTGTGCAGCCAGTACAGCCCCCGGAACAGGGCGGGTGGATACCGGGGATATGTGGAGGGAACCATGGACTGTCCTGCCCCGGAGGGGGAAGGAATGGCTTAAAAGGCAGGCAGGACAGAGCGGGAAACAGGGGAAATTTTTTTATAGGGAAACGGACTTGACCAACTATATGGGGGTGACGCCTATGGGTTCCAAGAGGGTATCTGCCTGGAGCGGGATACGGAACAAATTGGAAAACGATTACCTTTGTCCGGCTCTCCGGGGACACATCCAGTATTTTGCAGTCAGTTACAGCAGGAGCGCTGACCATGAGGGCCGGGCTGCCATCCGGCTGGATGGCGTGGAGATACTGCGGAGCAATTATTATGACTATGATCAGAACTATTGGGACAGATACAAAAAACTGCGTGTAAGCCTTCCGGATGAGAATGCCCCAGGGCTGCCGTTTCGGCTTGCCCATGAGGGGGCACTGAAGGACGGCTGCTTTGACAATTGGCTTTTCTACGAAGCCTTCCACATCTTTGACAATCAAAGCATTGAGAAAAGCCTTGTCTGTGAGAATCCCCTGGTCCGTATCTTTGCCCTGCTGGACCGCAGGCTGGGGAAAAGGCGTCTGCTGGCCCTGGCGGCGGTTATGGAACAGGAGTTGGAATGGGGGCGGGCATTTTATGTGATTCGGATGCAGGCCGAAGGGCTGATGACGTTTCCGTTATAACAGCCGCCTGGGAAGGTGTAAAGCATTGACTCACGCGGACAGGGGGCCAGGGGGCTGCGAGGCAGACATTTGGCGAATGCCGCCAGGGGGCTGACTTACACAGGCGGTGGGTCATTCCGGCCAGTCTTGAACCAGCCGGGCCACTGCATCCAGGTCGATCTGGAGATGGCCGTCAAAAAGGGCGAGTCCCGCCGTGCCTGCCAGGGGGTAGATGCAGGGCATATTGTCGTGAATGAAATCATAGGTGAGGAGTATCTTTTTATCTGGATCCAGAATCCAGTATTCCTTGACACCGGCATCGGCGTATTTCTGTAGTTTCTTGGTGCAGTCCTTTTTCCGGGTGGCCGGGGAGAGAATCTCCAGGACAAAGTCAGGGGCACCCATGATGCCCCAGTGCCTGACTTTGTCTTTGTCACACAGGATGATGAGGTCTGGCTGCACCATGGTTTTGTCATCACAGTCCAGACGGACATCAATGGGGGAGGACAGCGGGATGCCGCCGCCATTTTTCCGGATAAAAGACTTCATGGCATAGAGCAGTTCGCCTGCAATCTGCTGATGGACGAATCCCGGGGCTTCCAGAACATAGATGATGCCGTCAATGAGTTCCACCCGCTGCTCTCCGGGCCAGGCATTATAATCTGCAATGGTATATTCTCCCGGCTTTTTTCTATGGGTGGTCTCATACATGGCAGATTCCTCCCGGACACAATCCGGCCTGGTTCCCTGGGGGGCATAGCGATAGGTAGCGGAAATAGGTTCTTCTGGAGGGGATTGTCTGTTATCCTCTGCCTGGCTATTGTCTCGTCCCCTTTCCATGGCTTGTCCGGTAGCAGGGAAGGGAGGGATGGTCTTCTTTTTTTCTGATGCCATATAGGTCTCCTTTTGGTGGATTTCACAGATGATTTCCTTTATGTTAGCATGAAAGTATCCGCAATACAACTATTTCCCACTTTGCGCCATTTTCCTATCATGGATTTGTATCAAAAATAACTTGAAAATAAACAAACTGAAATAAGTATAAAATCGGTTCCTTTTCTATTGACTGTTTCTGGTTAAAGTGCTATGGTTTCCCTATAAAATATTCAAATTTGAAATATTCAGAAAGGAAGTATTTATGCTGAAAAGAGTCAGTATAGAATTCGCCCACAATTTCTTCCAGGCCTACTGTATCCGCTGCAAGTCCCTGTGCCGGGAGTTCCATATGCCCCAGACCGCCTTCGACATCTTGATGTTCCTGGCCAACAATCCGGGCTACAATACGGCCAAGGATATTGTGAAGCTGCGGGGGCTGAAGGCCAACCTGGTGTCCGTGAACGTGGACCGGCTGGTGCAGGAGGGGTACCTGGACAGGAGTGACTTTCCAGGAGACAGACGTAAGACTGTGCTGGTGTGTACGCCCAAGGCCCGGCCTATCGTCCAGCGGGGAAGAGAACTCCAGGACAGATTCTTCCAGGATATCTTCCGGGACGTGGACGAGGCTTCCCGGGAGAATTTCCAGCGGGTGATGGAACAGGTGGGCCACAATCTGGATAAGATCATGAAAGGAAACGAATAAGATGGAATGGTTATTGGTTCTGGTAGTTACTTTTTTCGCGGGCATGGGGGCAGGCCTGGGCACAGGCTTCGCAGGCATGAGCGCCGCGGCGGTGATCAGCCCCATGCTCATCACCTTCCTGGACATGGATCCCTACATGGCGGTGGGGATTGCCCTGTCCTCGGATGTGCTGGCCAGCGCGGTGTCTGCCTACACTTACGGGAAGAATAAGAATCTGGACATCAAAAACGGTTTGATCATGATGGCCAGTGTCTTGACCTTCACAGTGGTGGGAAGCTTCGTGGCAAGTCTGGTGACACCCACCACTATGGGCACTTTCTCTGTTTTCATGACCTTCCTGCTGGGCATTAAGTTCATCGTAAGGCCTGTGATGACCACCAGGGAATCCATGCAGCATGTGTCCGTGGGGAAACGTGCCATACAGTCTGTACTTTGTGGCGTGATGATTGGCTTCATCTGTGGGTTCATAGGTGCAGGCGGCGGCATGATGATGCTCTTGATCCTCACCACGGTGCTGGGCTATGAGTTGAAGACAGCAGTGGGGACAAGCGTCTTTATCATGACCTTCACCGCCCTTACCGGGGCTGTGTCCCACTTCGCCATCGGCAGCCTGCCGGACTGGAGGGTGTGGGGGCTGTGCGTCCTGTTCACTTTCCTGTGGGCCAGGATTGCGGCTGTCTTCGCCAATAAGGCCACGCCTAAGACATTGAACCGGGCCACCGGGGTCATCCTGGTGGTATTGGGGATCGTCATCATGCTGTTTACTTTTTTGAAATGACATGCGTAAGGTGTGGAGCATCTGTGGTATCATGGGACAAATTATCTTCTGACCCCTAAACGTGTCATACAATCCGGCAATATACGATAAGGAAAGACAAATATAGGACATAAGTCAGAAAAGTCAGGGTAAAAATATAGAGAGAAAAGTCAGGTAAAGATATATAGAAAAGACAAAAGCAAGACAAAAGCAAGACAAAAGAAAGGAGTCTTCCATGAAAGGTAAGCGCAAAATATCCTGACGGAGTGACAAACACCTGATTCCATTCCATAATAG